>BNHL01000001.1:1637500-1937500 GCA_015472025.1 Cytophagales bacterium WSM2-2 | reverse complement strand
AGCCGAACGAAAAATTGAATGTAAAGCTAATCGATGCCTTCATCTATCATTATGGATGGGTAAAAGACCCGCGCGCCATGCAAAACAAGCAGCAGGATTGGAACAAATTCTACCATGATGACCAATGGATAGACACTCATGTCGCTAAGGCCGAGCAGTTTGACTATACGAACGTAGATTCGCTGGAACTTTTTGACGGAACACATCCTCAAGCTCTACTCGATCGGATTAAAAGAAAAAACTGGAAGTTTGACTACGACATTTCCATAAAAAAATATTCTTTCAAAGAAAAAGTGAAGCGTTTCGTCTATGCATTTACAGGCTACCGCCTGGGGGAATACAAGAACTATAAAATTATCTAAGCCGCGTTGCTGTTTTTAAAATCAGGAAAGACAGTATTTTTGCGGTCTTTATTCGGAAACTATGATCGTAAAGACGAAGAATTATCGCTTGGAGAAGAAGACTTACGTCCGCCTGGCATTTAAGACAATTTTGAAGCAGCAATGGTGGGTAAGCCTCATTGTTGTGGCAATATGCCTTGGTTATCTGTGGATAGCCAGCTGGTGGTGGTTTTTCGGGGCATTTTTTGGTGCAGGGCTCTTTTTGCTTTTCTGGTGGATTCAGTTTTATGGCGTCACACAACTGGAACAGGGCAAAATGTTGTTTGAACGATATTCTTATGAAATCAGCAGTCAGCAAGTTGTAATGAAACTAAATCCACGTGAGGGAATGCCAATGAAATGGGACCAATTCAAGAGCGCCCAGGTTGGTAAGGATTATTTTGTTCTTTTTGTCAATAGGGCACAGATGATTTACCTTCCTTTCAAAATCTTTAATTCTGACAATGAGCGCAAGTTTGTTGCGAGCATTTTGAAAACAAAAGGGTTGACAAAATAGCAGTTCACAGAGATGTAAACAGTTTATGGCGGCCAATCGTCAATTGAAAAAATCCTTGACACCGGCCGAGGCCCTTGCAAAAATTTATCGCTATTGCGCCTACCAGGAGCGCCCCCATCAAGAAGTAAAAAACAAATTGCTGGAGTACGGACTTCGTTTATCTGAAGCAGATGAAATTTTGGCGCGCCTGATCGTTGAGGGTTTTTTAAATGAAGAGCGGTATGCCAGATCATTTGCAGGGGGAAAGTTCCGAATGATGAAATGGGGGCGGTTGAAAATACAGCGTGAGCTCGAAATGAAGGGATTGACTGCAAAATGTATTACTCGGGGCCTTACTGAAATTGATTCCAAAGACTACACCAAAACTCTTTTGGGGCTTCTTAAAAAGAAGCTAGCTCAAACCAGCGAACCTGATCTATTTAAAAAGAAGAGCAAAATTGCCCGGTTCGTAATCGGTAAGGGATACGAACCGGAATTAGTGTGGGAGTCAATCAACGAGCTTGTGATTTGAAAATCACGTATTTGGGTTTTGTATTCCACCCGACATTTTCGTCGGTTTGACGAACCGATCTTTGCCCCCTTTACGTATCTACTCGCATGAAAAAACTGATTCTTTTCGCCTTCCTGTTCTGTGTCAACCTCGTACTGGCACAAACCGACAACACTAGGGTCAGGAATTTCAATATCAAGAAAAATATTGCCATTGAAGGCTATGATCCGATAAGTTACTTTGATGGAAAACCAAAGGAAGGGGAATCAAAGTTTGTATCCTCTTACAAGGGTATTACTTATTTTTTTAGCTCGGCCGATAATGCAGCTAAATTCAAAGCGTCCCCTGAGAGATACGAGCCCGCTTATGGCGGATGGTGTGCTTACGCCATGGGTGAGTCTGGTGACAAGGTAAAAATCGACCCGCAGACATTTAAAATCATTGAAGGCAAACTTTATTTGTTCTATAATTTTTGGGGCAACAATACACTCAATACGTGGAACAAAAACGAGAAGCCTTTGAAAGCAAAAGCAGACCAAAACTGGAAGAAAATCCTACCTTAATTAAATCGTTTCCTAACTCTTTTACAATGAGCCAACTTGTATACGCGTGTAGCGCCATCTTAAGTCAGTTGTCAGGTGCTATCAAGCAACTAAGTGATTCAGAATTCACCAGGCCATCGCGGATTTTAAGCGGGTCTTCTATTGGTCAGCATTTGCGTCATACCCTCGAGTTTTTTATTTGTATGGAGCACGGCTGCCAGCATGGAATTATTAACTACGATAAGCGTGCTCACGACAAAATGATTGAATCTGACAAGGTGATTGCCATTGAAATAATTGAACGGATTAGCCACTTTGTTAAAAACCAGGTCACCGATAAAGCATTGGTTCTGGAAGTTGGTTATGACCTCAATTCGGATGAAAGTGTTGTCGTACAAACAAATTATTTTCGTGAGCTCACCTACAACATCGAACATGCCGTGCATCACATGGCCATTATGAAAATTGGCATCCGGGAAATTGCTCCCAACATAAACCTCCCTGCTGATTTTGGGGTAGCTGCTTCCACTTTACGTTACCGCGAAGAGACCGCTGCAGTAGCCCGTTGACGAATGAGCCACTCGATTCGCAATTTCTATATAAAGTTGTCGAACTGGGAGTATTGGCCATTTGGTATTATTCAGTTGCCTTTGGTTTTTATGTGGCTCTGGTATGCACTCAAGGAGCGGTCATTATTTTATTTTACAGCTTCGAACCCTGGCATTTATGCCGGAGGGATGATGGGTGAGTCAAAGTATGAAGTTCTTTCACTTATTCCCGAGGACCTTAAACCGACAACCTTACTAATCAAAGTTCCGGCCAGCGCAGAAGATGTCAAGAAAAAAATAGTTGATGCAGGTTTGCGTTTTCCCGTAATCTTCAAGCCTGATCTTGGCGAGCGTGGATGGATGGTGAGACGCATCGGAAATGAAGGCGATGTGGCCGATTACCTGAAAGAAATCAAAATTGATTTTATTATACAAGAGTTGATTGACTTACCTTTTGAATTTGGAGTTTATTACACCCGATTTCCGGAGGAAGAAAACGGATTCGTCAACTCGATCACCGGGAAGGAATTCCTTCATGTGGAAGGAGACGGTGAGAAGACATTACGTGAGTTGATCTTTGATAAAGACCGTGCCCGACTGCAGTGGGGGTCGTTAAAGGAAAAATGCCAGGACCGTCTTGATGAAGTTATTCCAGCGGGTGAAAAAGTCGAGCTTGTTTCGATTGGCAATCATTGTTTAGGTACCATGTTCCTCAACAACAATGATTTAATTACGGAGAAACTCTCTGCCTCTTTCGACAGGATCAGCAAAAAGATTAAAGGTTTTTATTTTGGACGCTTCGACTTGCGATGTGCGTCAATTGAAGATCTGGAAAACGGAAAAGTAAAAATCGTTGAGCTTAATGGCTGTGGCGCAGAACCATCACACATCTACCATCCGGATGCATCACTTTGGAAAGGTGTAGCCGATCTCATCACACATTGGCAAAACCTGTATCGTATAAGTCGCGAGAATCATGAACGCGGGGTTGCGTATATTTCGTTCCGTGAAGGCAGGGCGGTCTACAGAAAATTCAGGGCGCTAAAAGCCTGATCACCTCTGCATGTATCATCTCTACGTTTTTTTCCTGGGTTTTATTTTCAGCTTTATCGGATCTATCCCTCCGGGCACATTGAATGTCTCTATTCTTCAATTGTCGTTGGATGGAAAAATCAAAATCGCAACGCGATTTGCCTGGGCCGTGGCGATAATTGAATATCCTTACGCATGGATCGGGGTTCAATTCGAATACTGGCTCACCTCTTCTCCTATGGTCGTTGATAATTTTCAGCTTATTGCTGCGATTGTCATGGTAGCGCTGGGTATATTTAATCTGTTACCATCGAAAAAGAATCCAACAGGATTCGCCAAAAAATTCAGTGAAAGTGGTTTCAGAAGAGGGGTTGCGTTAAGTATTCTTAATCCCATGGCTATCCCTTACTGGATGGGCTTTACAGCTTATCTAAAGGCTCAGGGATGGATAAGCCTATCAACAACCGGTTTACTTCACGCCTACGTTCTTGGCACATCTGTTGGTGCGCTCGCCCTACTCACATTGCTCATTTATTTTGCTAACCGGGTGGCTCCTTATGTTCAGGGAAGTAAATGGGTAAAGATTATTCCGGGAGTAACATTGCTCGCGCTGGGATTCTACGCTTTTGCACGATTTCTTTTGGGCTGAAATAAAAA
The DNA here is from genome assembly GCA_015472025.1 of Cytophagales bacterium WSM2-2. NCBI lineage: Bacteria > Pseudomonadati > Bacteroidota > Cytophagia > Cytophagales > Cytophagales bacterium WSM2-2. Next base: position 1,933,334 of record BNHL01000001.1, on the reverse strand, counting down.
ACGCAGGACTCAGCCTGCGTTTTAAAAGAATTTTCTATCGTTCTAATTAAGCGATTTCTTCACCTCGCGCATTTCATAGCTTTCGATAACATCCCCGACTTTCATGTCGTTGAAGCTTTCGATGCCCATACCGCAATCGAAGCCTGTCTTCACTTCCCCTGCATCTTCCTTAAAGCGCTTCAGTGAAGTAAGCTTACCTGCAAATACAACTATGCCATCGCGAATGAGGCGGATAGGGTTGTTACGTTTGATATAACCATCGGTTACCATCGTTCCGGCTATCGTTCCTACTTTCGAAATTTTGAATACTTCGCGGATTTCGGCATTACCAACAATCACTTCTTCCATCTCCTTCTCGAGCATACCTTCCATGGCCGCTTTCACTTCGTTGATCGCGTCATAGATGATCGAGTACAAGCGGATTTCAATTTCTTCATTCTCAGCCAACCTGCGCGCAGACGCTGAAGGACGTACCTGGAAGCCTACAATGATCGCATCGGATGCAGATGCCAGCAATACGTCTGATTCTGAAATCTGACCTACTGCTTTATGAATGATACTCACAGCAACTTTCTCAGTCGAAAGTTTCAGCAATGAGTCAGACAAAGCCTCTACTGAACCATCCACGTCACCTTTAACAATCACATTCAATTGTTTGAATGAACCGATTGCCAAACGTCTTCCGATTTCGTCCAGAGTAATATGCTTTTTGGTACGAATATTTTGTTCGCGTTGAATCTGGCTGCGTTTGTTTGCCACCTCACGGGCTTCACGGTCTGTTTCCATCACCTGGAATTTCTCACCTGCCTGAGGAGCGCCATCCAAACCCAATACTTGAACAGGAGTGGAAGGGCCGGCTTCATTAACTTTTTTGCCGGTGTCATCAAACATGGCTTTTACACGGCCATAATTTGCACCCGCAACCATTACATCCCCTACTTTCAGGGTTCCTGATTGAACCATGAGTGTAGAAACGTATCCACGGCCTTTGTCAAGTTCCGCTTCAATGATAGACCCAACAGCAGTCTTATTAGGATTTGATTTGAGGTTTAGCAATTCCGCCTCGAGCAAAACTTTTTCCAAAAGGTCATCTATACCCTGACCTGTCTTTGCCGAGATGGCCTGGCTCTGGTATTTTCCACCCCAATCTTCAACCAGGATATTTAGTTTAGAAAGTGATTCTTTAACTTTTTCAGGGTTTGCACCTGGCTTATCAATTTTATTGATAGCAAAAATTAAAGGAACACCGGCTACTTGGGCGTGATTGATTGCTTCTTTGGTTTGTGGCATGACGTCATCATCGGCCGCAACTACAATGATTGCAATGTCAGTCAGTTTAGCACCACGGGCACGCATAGCCGTGAAGGCTTCGTGACCGGGAGTATCAAGAAATGCAATCTTTTGTCCGCTCTGTGTAGTTACATCATAAGCCCCAATGTGCTGAGTGATTCCACCCGCCTCTGATGCTACCACTTTTGTCTTCCGGATATAGTCGAGAAGAGAAGTTTTTCCATGGTCAACGTGACCCATGATCGTAACGATCGGGGCACGAGGCTGCAGGTTCTCTTCAGCTTCAGCCTCCTGTATCGCTTCGGTTTCAGCTTCAGAAGTAGAGAACTGTACTTCATAGCCAAATTCATCAGCAATAATAGTAATCGCCTCCGCATCCAGTCGCTGGTTGATTGAAACAAACATTCCAAGTCCCATGCAAGTGGATATAACTTCATTCACTGATACGTTCATCAGTGAAGCCAGATCGTTCGCAGAAATAAACTCGGTAACTTTCAGTGTTTTTGAAAGTTCCTGTTCCTGTTGCAAACGTTCTTCCTCGGCATCAGAAACGGCTTGTCGTTTTTCTTTCCTGTACTTGGCCCCGGTAAACCTCTTCTGGCCACTGCTTAGTTTGGCTAGCGTAGCACGAATCTGATCCTGAATTTCTTTGTCTGTAGGTTCAACTTTCTGTACACGAGGTGCAGGACGTTGTTGCTTACTACCTCCACCACCACCTGCAGGACGTACTCCCTTCGAGTCATTGAAGTTAGGGATACGCTTTCGTGGGCGTTTCTGCTGCGCTGAAGCAGCGCTGCTTTGTTTCGTTTCTGAAGGAGGAGGAGTCGCAGGCAGCTCGATCTTGTCAACTACCTTCAAGCCTTGAAGCCTGTTGGCTTTTGCCTTGATCAATTCGAGTTCAGGTTCCGGAGCTTTTTCAACTTCTGGTTTAGGCGCTGGCGCCTTTTCAACAACCTTCTCCTCAACAACTTCTTTCTCTTTCTCTTTCTTCTTTTCTTTTTCAAGGTCTAGCTTACCCAGAACCTTGATGCCCTCCAGTTTCGGCTTTTCAATTTCTACTTTATCCGGCTTAGGTTCTTCTTTATGCTTGATGATCTCTTTAGAACCCAGGTTCTTGATCAGCATGCTCTCCTCGTCCTCTGCTTTCTTGCGATGAATCTCAGGCTCGGTAGTTTTTACCGTAGGTTCGCCATGCTTCACTCCGATTGTAAGACCCGAGGCTTCCAATTTTTCCGATGCTGAAGAGGCGTATTCTTTGGACAGCATTGCAAACTGCTCGGGGGTCAACTTTGCGTTGGGGTTATTCTCAACGGCAAACCCTTTTTTGGCCAAAAAATCCAAAATGGTATTGTGGCCCACGTTGAGTTTACGCGATGCTTGTCCTAGTCGTATTCCCTTTTCTTCAGCCATGCTCAAATATCAGCTATTTTATTGATTTGTTAGATTTACCATTCTGTAAACTGTCGTTTACTGCTGTTGTTCAAACTCCTTTTTGAGGACACCCAAAACTTGTTCGATTGTCTCTTCTTCAAGGTCAGTTCTCCGCACCAGTTCTTCCTTATTTAATGCCAATACACTTTTGGCAGTGTCCAAACCGATACGTTTAAGTTCATCGATGACCCAGCTTTCCACTTCGTCTCCGAATTCGTCAAGATCGACATCTTCTTCCTGTCCTGTGCCATCCGTTTCGCGGAACACATCGATTTCCATGCCCACCAACCTGCTGGCCAGTTTGATATTTAATCCGCCTTTGCCAATAGCCAGGGAGACCTGGTCAGGTTTTAAGAACACAGCAACACGACCATTTTCCCGATCGATTTTAATACTTACAATTTTTGCGGGACTCAAGGCTCGTTGAATGTACAATTCCAGGTTTTCGGTGTAGTTGATCACGTCAATATTCTCATTCTGCAATTCACGAACGATAGCATGAATGCGCGATCCTTTCATACCAACACAAGCGCCCACCGGATCGATGCGGTCATCGTAGGATTCCACAGCTACCTTAGCTCTTTCTCCAGGCTCACGGACCACTTTCTTAATCGTAATCAGTCCATCGTAAACTTCAGGTACTTCCTGTTCAAACAAGCGCTCCAGGAAAACGGGTGAAGTACGTGACAAGATAATTTTAGGGCTTCCGTTTACCATATCCACTTTGTGAACGATCGAACGAACGGTCTCCCCTTTGCGGTACCGGTCTTTCTGAATCTGCTCATTGCGCGGAATTGAAATTTCATTTCCTTCGGCATCCGTCAACAACACTTCACGGCTCAACACCTGGTAAACTTCACCACTGATGATCTCACCAACGATGTCTTTATATTTTTGATAAAGAATATCTTTCTCGAGGTCTTTCACTTTTTGCATCAAGGCCTGGCGTGCTGTAGTGACAGCCCTGCGACCAAAGTCTTCGAGATGAATTTCTTCTGCTACTTCTTCTCCCACCTCAAAATCAGGTTCGATCTTTTGAGCTTCTGTCAGGCTGATTTTATCGTGATCCCAAATATCTTCCGATTCATCCTCAACGATTTCGCGGAAACGCCAGATTTCTAAATCGCCTTTGTCTGCATTGACAATGATGTCGAAGTTGTCGTCTTGCACATATTTTTTGCGGATCATGTTGCGAAACACATCTTCCAGGATGCGGATCATCGTGGGTCTGTCGATGTTCTTTTGCTTCGCAAAGTCAGCAAACGATTCAATTAATGTTGATGCGTCCATAGTTCTGCTATTTAAAAGATACGGTTACAAATGCCTTTTCAATTTCAGCGAATGGTATCTCCATCGCTTTTGTTTCTGTTTTCTTTCCTTCTTTCACTTCTGCCTCAATCCCGATTTTCTCAGACTCCACCTGCTGAAGCACCCCAAGCACAATGTTTTTATTGGTCAGGTGCACTTTCAATTTACGTCCCTTGTTTTTTTCAAACTGACGCTTCAGTTTGAGCGGGTGATCAAGCCCAGGGGTAGATACTTCCAACGTGTAATGCTCTTCCACCAGGTTTTCCAACGAATTATTCAGCAACCGACTCAGGTTAGAGCAGTCGTCAACAGTAATTCCGTTGTCGCCATCCAGAATTACTGTGAATTTCATGGGCTTATGCTTTGACACGACCACATCCACTAAAAAATGGGCTGGGTTTGTCAGGCTTTCCTGCGTCAGTTCCTTTATTTTTTCCTTCAAATCCATAGAAAGAAAGAGGGGACTTGCGGTCCCCTCTAAACATTTTCATTAAGAAGTGACACAAAGGTAAATATTTTTTCGGGAAGTGCAATATTCTGTCCTCGCATTTTACCTTTCAAAATCGTTTTCAAAAAGGATACTTTTGAAAATGAAAAAAATTATCCTGCTATTCTTTGTTTGCTTTTCGGCAGACTTGCTTGCACAAAAATCTTTTTTTGGAGCTGATGGGGGTGTTAATGTTGCCAATCAGAGGGTCAGATCCAGTTATGGCAACATCACAACTACCAGCTTCTATGAAAACTCGGTACAACCAACGTTTGGCGTTTTTTACCACCGCAGTTTTTCGGAGTTATTTGCCATTCGCGTAAATGCGCAATACATGGGCCTGGGTTACAAAAATCCGAACGCAGACAATCTGGATATCGGGTACCTTACTTTTCCTGTGACTTTGCATTACGTAGCCAACAAGCATCTGTCATTGAATGCCGGGGCTTATCTGAGTTTTACTGTTGGTGGCACAAAAGTGAACAATGAAATCATTACCAAGACTTACCATAAAAATGACTTTGGCCTTAGCTTCGGTGCGGAACATGATCTTTTCAAAAACCTGGCGCTAAGCGTAAATTATTTCATCGGCACAAAGAACATCTGGCTCGATGATCAGGGAGGTAATTTAAAATTTACCAACCGTGCACTTCAATTCGGCTTGATTTATAAATTCAAAAAAACTTCTTAGTCTATGAACATTGCCATGCTTGGTTCCGGTTTCATTGGTCGTTTCTATGCCGATTCATTACAAGGCTACCGGAGCAAGGACAAAATTGTGAGTGTGTATTCGCGCAGGGAGGAGAGTATAAAAAAATTCGCTGCTGACTATCATGTGTCTTTTGCAACAACAAACCTGGAAGAAGCGATTGCGAGACCTGACGTAGACATAGTTTGCATCTCTTTGCCCAATAACCTTCATGAAGAGGCGGTCATGCTTTGCTGCAAGCACAAGAAAGCGGTGATGACTACCAAACCGCTGGGGCGAAACGCAATTGAAGCTCAACGGATGTTAGAGGCTGTAGAAAAAGCCGGCATTTTCAATGGCTACCTGGAAGATTTGGTTTACACACCGAAATTTTTGAAAGCACACGAAAGCGTAAAGAATGGAGCGTTGGGAAGAATACTTTGGGCAAAGTCGCGTGAGACGCACCCCGGCCCGCATAGCGACTGGTTTTGGGATATTGAACAAGCTGGTGGCGGTTGTATCCTGGACCTTGGATGTCATTGTGTAGAAATTGCAAGGAGCTATATCGGGAAAGACATAAAACCAGTGGAGGTGATGTGCTGGGCAGATACACAGGTGAAACCAATTGACGCGGAGGATCACGCGATTGGGCTAGTGAAATATGAAAACGGTGCGATCGGTCAGTTTGAAGTAAGCTGGACTTTTCGTGGCGGACTCGATTTGCGCGATGAGGTCATGGGAACTGAAGGGACAATTTGGATCAACAGCTTTTTGCGCACTGGCTTTGAAATGTTCACCAGCGGCAAGGGTGCGGACTATGTAGCAGAAAAAGCAGAAAGTAATTCGGGTTGGCTTTTCCCGGTTGGTGATGAGTTGAATGAGCTGGGCTATAACCATATGTTCATGGATATGTTTAACGCAATGGAAACAAAGCGTCAACCAAAAGAAACCTTCTATGATGGTTATGTGGTGAATGCGATTTTAGATGCAGCATACAAGTCAGCCAAAAGTAAATTGTGGGAGCCTGTTCAACTCAACATTTGGCGTGGAAAGACGGGCGTCTCCAAAGACAGTCACTTGCAGCCATTTGATGATGACCACTACCTCGTGAAAGAGGAGGTGACTCACTACGGTGTAAAAAAAGTCATCCTGAAAAACAAGACCACTGGAAGAATAGTCGAAAAGAGTGTTGAGTGAATCACACTGTCTAATGTGTGCAGACCGTGAAATAAACATGCATGGAACTACCGTTTGTCTCCCCGAAACTGCGGAATATTTGGGAAAATCTGCCGTCCTCGATGAAAGTCCTGTGCAATTCCCATGTTAGATTTTGTATCTTTCGATAGGATGACACGATTTCTGGCGACTCTGTTTTTTGCGGGACTATGGATAGGTAGCCATGCCCAGGTAATTGGCAAGCTCTTCCCCGAAATGGTTGCCGAAACTGTGGATGATAAAAAGGTCTGGTTGCCCCAGGATGTCAAGGGTAAATACACTCTCCTTGGACTAGCATATTCCAAGAAATCTGAAGAACAACTCAACACCTGGTTCAATCCAGTGTTCACTACTTTCATTCAAAAACAAACTGGTCAGATGGCTGGCATGAGCTACGATGTCAATGTTTATTTCGTGCCTATGTTTACTGGAGTGAATACGGTAGCGACTGGTGCAGCCAAACGCAAGGCCATGAAAAACGTCAACCCACAACTGCTGCCCTACATTCTATTTTATAAAGGCGAATTGAAAAAATACAAAGACGAGCTCGATTTTGAGAGGCGGGATATTCCTTACTTTTTTATCCTTGATGCTGATGGAAAAATCGTTTTCGCTACTGATGGCCCGTACAGCGAAGCAAAAATGGAATCAGTAGAGGCTGTAATCGACAATTAATCTTCCACATGGATAAGCTCTTACTCCTTGCCCTGGCATTAGCTCCGGGAGCGATCATCGGTCTTTACATTTATCTGAAGGACAAGTACGAGCGTGAACCAATTCGACTGCTGGTCTTGAGCTTTTTTCTCGGCATTATGAGCACAGTAGTTACCTTGCTCATCAGTATTCCTGTCAATTGGCTTATCCCAATTGACACTAAAAGTCTCACCGAACAGGCCTTTCATGCATTCCTTCTAGTAGCGTTGGTAGAAGAGTTCAGCAAATTCATTTTTGTGCGCTGGGTGCTTTATCCAAATAAAAATTTCAACGAACCTTTTGATGGCATTGTCTATGCGGTCAGCGTGAGCCTTGGATTCGCCGGGCTTGAAAACATTTTATACGTGATGAACAGTGGTATTGAAACTGCCATCATGCGTATGTTCACTGCCGTGCCAGCGCATGCTTCGTTCGCAGTCCTCATGGGTTACTATATGGGCAGAGCCAAATTTGAGCACGGAAAATCATACCTGGTCTGGTACGGTTTGTTTGCCGCAACTTTTTTCCACGGAGCTTACGATTACTTCTGGTTCATCTCCTACGTGCCAGGATTATGGATTGGTGCAATCGCATCCCTGATTGCTTGCATTCTATTCTCCCGCAAGGCTATTCACATTCACCAACAGGCATCACCTTTTATTCCAACTTCCGGGGATTTACCAAAGGAAGAAAACCGGGATTAATGACTGATTTTTTGGTCTGCCAACTATGGCATAATTTTGGGTGACTACTATTCAATGAAAAACCAGGTCGTTTTTGCAGTTTTATTGTTGGCGGGGACGCATTGCGTGGCTCAAAACATTTTTGGGCCTATGAAAGAGGCTGTCAAAGCCGGGGATGCGAAAGAACTCATAAAGTACTTCAACTCTTCGGTCGACCTGAACCTGGAGGGCGATGTAAATACCTTCAGCAAGACCCAGGCCGAATTTGTCCTGCGTGATTTTTTTAAAAAACATCCACCCGCAGAATTCAATATCATGCATACGGGTTCATCCAAAGGCGGATTGCAATTCGCTATCGGAAAGTACCAAAGCGGCACTGACAGTTTCGATGTGCTGATGCGTGTACGTGAGGTTGAAAAAGCCTACCTCATTCACGAGATGAGTTTCACGAAAGAATGAAACGCCCCGAGTACCTCTCCGACAAAGCGCTAAAAGAATTTATCAGAACAGCGCTAAACGAAGACATTGGCGAAGGTGATCACTCTACACTCGCGACCGTTCCCCCTGACAAAATCTCGAAAGCAAAACTTCTGGTCAAGGCAGATGGTTTTATTGCAGGCATCGAGCTGGCCGAAATTATTTTCAAGGAATTGGATCCTTCACTGACAATAATCCCATTCAAAAAAGATGGAGAGGCGATGGCCAAAGGCGACATCGCATTTGAAGTTCATGGACGAGCACAATCCATCCTGTCAGGCGAGCGTCTCGTGCTTAATTGCATGCAGCGTATGAGTGGGATTACAACTTATACAAAACGTTTATGCGCTCTCGTAGAAGGCACGGGAGCACAACTGATGGACACACGCAAGACTACTCCCAATTTTAGATTGATGGAAAAATGGGCTGTGGCAATTGGGGGCGGAAGAAATCACCGGTTTGCTCTTTATGACATGATCATGCTTAAGGACAACCACGTTGATGTTGCGGGCGGAATAATTCCTGCAGTTGTCAATGCTGTCAATTACCTCAAGGCGAAAAGCAAAAAACTTCAGATCGAAGTTGAAACGCGCAACCTTAATGAAGTGAAGGAAGCGCTAAGCACAAATGCTGTTGATGTAATCATGCTTGATAACATGTCTATCAACGATATGAAAGAAGCGGTCAGATTGATCAACGGAAAATGTAAGACGGAAGCCAGCGGTGGAATCACCGAAGCAACACTCCGTTCTGTGGCCGAATGCGGTGTAGACTATATCTCCATGGGGGTGCTTACCCATTCTGCTAAAAGCCTTGATTTGAGCCTCAAGATTTTTTAGTTCTCCCATTTTCAAATTGTCAAATCATCATCTTATTTTCAAATTATAAGGTTATTTTTGCTGTTCATGGAATTCGAAGAAGCACCCCGGCAGCATTATTCTGAGAGTGAAAAGCAGGACATTTTCAATAACGAGTTCATGCCTCATATTCACTCGATGTACAATTTCGGGTATCGTCTTACGCTCGATCGCGATGACGCCAAAGACCTCGTTCAGGACACCTATCTCAAGGCTTATCGCTTTATAGAATCATTCCAGAAAGGAACTAATGCCAAAGCATGGCTGTTCCGCATTTTGAAGAACAGCTTTATAAATGACTACCGGAAGAAGAGCAAGGAGCCTGCGAAGGTAGATTATCAGGAAGTTGAGACTTATTATAATTCAGAGGAAGTTGACAGGCAGATCACACCCGATTTGCGAGTAGAGTCGCTGAAAGATATGATCGGGGATGAGATCAGCAATGCCCTCAATTCTCTCGATGTTGATTTTCGGACAGTGATTATTCTGTGCGACCTCGAAGGTTTTAAATACGAAGAGATGGCAAAGATATTGGACATTCCTATCGGCACAGTACGCAGTCGCCTGCACCGTGCACGCAATCTCCTCAAAGAAAAATTGAAGTCGTACGCAAAATCGATGGGTTACAACAACGCATAAGTCATGGCAACTCCGCAAAATCCTTTCATCCTGGCTGATGGCAAAAAGCCATCCTGCATGGAGATGCTCCAGTCGATTCTCGATGGCGAGGCGACCTCCGAGCAGAAAGATTATTTCAAAAAGCACCTCGATGGCTGTATGTCTTGCTACAAGTCTTACAACCTCGATATGGCCATCAAGGAATTATTACAGTCTAAATGCTGCGGTGGCGATTGCCCTGAAGACCTGGTGGCCCAGATTAAAGCCAAGATCAATTCAACAAGTGTTTGATGCCGGGTAAAGCGATTATTTTCTCTGCACCCTCCGGTTCCGGTAAAACTACGATTGTTCATCACCTGCTCTCCCAAAATCCAGATTTAGGTTTCTCTATTTCCGCAGCTACCCGCGATAAGCGTGGTCGCAAGGAAGAAAACGGGAAAGATTATTATTTCCTGTCTCCGGAAGAATTCAAACACAAGATCGATAACGATGAGTTTGTAGAGTGGGAAGAAGTGTATGCCGGAAATTTTTATGGCACTTTGAAATCCGAAATCCAACGCGTTTGGGATAGTGGTAAAAACGTAATCTTCGATGTCGATGTGAAGGGTGGCATCAATCTTAAAAAATATTTTGGTGACAAAGCATTAGCGATTTTTGTAAAGGTGCCGTCCCTGGATGTTCTGAAACAACGCCTGGATGATCGCGGCACGGAATCTGAAGAGAGTCTGTCACGCAGATTGTTTAAAGCCAATTTTGAGATGTCTTTTCAGGATAAGTTTGACGAGGTGCTCATAAACGAAGATTTGGAACATTCACTGGCAGAAGCGCAACGTCTGTATGATAAGTTTAAATCCCAATCTTGAATTTTAAGCCTTGATCAGCGATCTTTACGTAGGATTTCAAATCATACGTATGAATGCAAAATTGACATTAAGCCTGGACCAAAGAGTAATTGAATCCGCCAAAAAAGAGTCCCGAAAAAAGGGGATAAGTCTTTCCAAGCTCATTGAAGACTATTTGCGTGAAATAACGAATTCGAGAAACTCCAAAAAAGGGAAGGGATCAGCTACTGAATTAATAGGTATTGCGGGGAAGGTGCCAGATAATTTTAATTACCGTGACGAGCTTTTCAAGATATTATCTGATAAGCACCTGAAATGAAAAGTTCCGTTTTTCTCGACACGAATGTCGTCTTAGATATTGTTTTAGAAAGACCCAGTTTCCTGGAGCACGCGAAGCAAATCCTCGAACTATGCGATGATCATAAAATAACCTTATTCACTTCAGCACTCACGGTTGTCAATTGCGCCTACTTCTCTAAGAAATTTGATCGAAACCCTACGATGACAGTGGACTCTTTATTGAAGTGGTTTGAGATTATCGATTTAAAGAAAGGGCACATTGAAAGTTCACGCTTATCAAAATTCAAAGACTTCGAAGATGGTCTTCAGTTTTTCGCTGCAAAAGAAATAAGAGGTATTGATTACATTGTTACGAGAGACGAAAGTGATTTTAAAGCATCATCGATTCCTGTATTAAGCCCAAAAAAATTCCTGCTAACGGTCCAAAAATGAAAATCGGGCTCTACTTCGGCTCGTTCAATCCAATTCATATCGGTCATCTGGCTATTGCCAATGTCATGGCAGAGAATACCGATCTGAATAAAGTCTGGTTCATTGTTTCCCCGCAAAATCCGCTTAAGCCAAGCAAAGGTCTTCTTCACGAATTTGACCGTTACGACATGGTGAAGGCGGCAACCAGTGACAACTACAAATTTGAAGTGAGCGATGTGGAGTTTAATTTGCCCAAGCCAAGTTACACGATCCACACACTGGCTCATCTACACGAACGCCATCCTGACAAGGAGTTTAAGGTAATCCTAGGTGAAGACAATCTCGAAAATTTCCCGCGATGGAAAAATTACGAGCAGATCATAGAACAATTTGGCCTTTATGTTTACCCGAGGCCACATGTAACAAATTCGGAATTGAAACGTCATCCGAAAATAAAAATGGTTGAAGCCCCTTTGCTGGACATCTCCGCAACCTACATCCGCGACTGTATCAAGAACAATAAATCGATACGTTATCTCGTTCCGGAAGTCGTTGAGCAGATAATTCGCTCAAAAGGATTTTATAAATAATTTAGCTGACAACTTTTTTTGATAAGTTTCCGTCTTAGAGCGAAAGCCCCTATGAAGAACCTTTTATCGCTTCTTTTTTTTTCGATCTCTGCTTCTGCATTTAGTGGTGGCATCAGAGGCATCATCAAGTCGAACGAGGGCCCATTGCCATTCGCTTCCATTTATGTCAAGCAAACGGAATCGGGAGCAGCGTCCGATGCTAACGGGCATTATGAAATCACGCTCAAACCCGGTCGGTATGAACTTATCTTCAAATACCTGGGCTACCAATCTGTTTCAAGGGTAATAGATGTCCATGAAAATTTTGTTGATCTGGATATCACCTTGTTGCCGGAGTCAATTATTTTAGCCGCGGTTACGGTGAAGGCTGGAAAAGAAGACCCCGCTTATACCATTATGCGTAAAGCGATTGCAAAAGCAAATTTTCATATCCAACAAATTGACAGCTATTCAGCCCACGTCTATATCAAAGGCAAAGGAAAATTGAAAGACTATCCATGGCTTGCCAAAAAAATGCTGGAGAAAGAGGGCATCACCAAAGACCGGTTATTCATCACAGAGTCCGTGAGTGAAATTAGATACACACGGCCCAATAAATTTGAAGAGAAGGTCATCGCAGTCTATACACAGGGTGCAAACCGGAGCGCCTCACCTAACAGTTACATCTTTGGAAGTTTTTACCGGCCCGAAATTGCTGAAACCATTTCACCTCTTTCACCTAAAGCTTTTTCATACTATCGATTTGAATATATCGGGACATTCAAGGACGGTTCTTATGATGTCAGTAAAATCAAAGTTATTCCCCGCTCCAAAGGCGACAATGTTTTCGAGGGTATGATTTCTTTAGTTGAAAACTGGTGGAGCATCCACAGCCTGGATTTGAAAGCATCTAAACTTGGGATTCAATTTCAGATCAAGCAAATCTATAACCCCATTGACGACAAAGCCTGGCTGCCGGTATCGCAGCAAGCGACAGTAGGAGGAAAAGTTTTTGGCTTCGAGTTTGAAGGCTCATACCTCGCCACGGTGACAGGCTACAATATCAAGCTTAACCCCGCACTGCCTGTTGAAATGGAAGTGATCGATGAAAAACTGGCGAAAGAGGAGGCAAAAAAAATAAAGAAGCAATTCAGTCAGAAGAATCAGCAATTGAAGCAACGTGTTGAGAACGGCAAAGAAATCACTAACAAAGAACTGAAGCAGCTTACCAAAGCATACGAAAAAGCAGAACAAGAGAAGGAGAAAGAACCCGATGTGATTTCAGAGTCGAAGTATTCAGTCGATTCCACGGCTTATAAAAAAGACTCAACCTATTGGACTGAGGCTCGCCCGATTCCTCTAGACAAAGAGGAAGTAAGAGGTTATCACAAAACAGATAGTATTGAAACAGCACAGCGCAAACGCGATGAAGGCGACACACTGAAGTCAAAAAGGAAACATAAAGGTTTCCAACCGCAAGACATCATTACGGGAAATTCCTACAGTCTGGGCAAGGCCAAGACGGCAAGTTTTCAAATCCACACACCGTGGGGTGGTTATAACACAGTGGAAGGTGTGAATGCGATCTATCGTTTGAGTTTGTACAAAAGATGGGTGAAGCGTGATACGGTACACAAAGACAGAAGGCCTGAAACGAGAAGGCTTGAAATCAGCCCAACATTCCGATATGCTTTTGCAAGAGAGAAATTCACCGGGTTTCTTCGTCTGGATTACAGAACACGAACCAGTTCATTCCGCATGAGTGGCGGCCGGTACATTCAGCAATTCAATAGCGCTGAGCCGATTCATCCTTTCGTCAATACCTTCATTACGTTATTCCAGGGCCAGAATTACATGAAGCTTTACGAGCGGGATTTCGTAGATGTTCAATACAGAAAAACATACAGTAGCAAATTCACATTCACCACCGCATGGTCTTTGGCGAAGAGGTACGAGCTATTCAATAACAATGACTATTCCTTTAACGACAAGAGCAAGTATCGTTATACTCCAAATGCGCCTGTCAATGCGGAGCTTCCCTCGACAAGCTTTGTTGACAACACTTCGTTCAGCGGAAGAATTGGAATTGAAGCAAGGCCCTGGCAAAAATTTCGCATACGCAATGGCGTTAAGTACAGATCAGAGCGGTCTTCCCCGGTTCTTTCATTTGAATACCGGAAAGGTTTTAATGGAATTTTTGGAAGCGATGTTGACTATGATCTTGTTGAAGTCGGAATACGCGATGGCATTCGATTCGGAATCCGTGGAACATTGGATATAAATTTGAAGGTCGGCAAGTTCCTGAATTCAAAGTCACTGTACTTCATGGACTACAAACACTTCAAAGGTAACCTTACACCGTTTAGCACAACCGATCCGGTTGGTAGCTTCCGTCTTTTGGATTACTACGCTTACAGCACACGTGATCAGTATTTGTCAGCCAATGTTCATTATCACTTCAGAAAATTCATCATCTCGCGAATTCCTAAAGCAAGACTGCTTGGTGTAACAGAGAATTTCTTTGTGAACTACCTGGCTACTCCTTATTCACAGAATTATACCGAGCTTGGTTATGGTATCAATGGAATTCTGAGAATCTTCCGCCTGGAGTTTGCCACTTCCTTCATCAATGGAAATTACGTTGGCAACGGGTTCCGAATTGGAATCTCCACCAATATGTCTGTTCAGTTTTCCGACAATTGATTTTACAGGAAATTCAACAAAGGGAAATCTTCACCAAGGATTTTGGATGGATCCGCATTCATCCATTTGTTGAGCAACGTTGCATAGATGCTGCGAAAATCCACTTGATAGACTAGATCCCCTTCGTCTAAACTTTTCAAATCCGGAGTGCTATTGAGAAAGCCTGCCTGCTTCAGTTTTTTTCCGAAGACAAAAATATTATTAGCTGTGCCATGATCGGTCCCTCCACTGGCGTTTTCGCTCACACGCCTTCCAAATTCTGAAAAAGTTAGAATCACTGTGCGGTCCAGGTTGCCATGTGCATCAAGGTCCTGAATCAACGCTGCTACTGCGTCTGCGTATTGAGTCAGTAATCGCTCCTGCTGCCCGATTTGATTGACATGCGTGTCAAAACCGGAAAGAGCAGCGTAGTAAATTTTCGTGTTCACTCCCGAGTTGATCAACGTGCCGATCGTTTTCAAACGACCTCCCAAATCCGTGTTGGGATATTGGCTTGTTGATGAATAGGTTTTCGTCTGATTGTAAATATACGAGGCACTCGAAACCGTCTCGGCCGCAGTTTTATACAAATAACTTACGATGGGATCGGCACCATGTGCGGGTTGGTTCTCTGACATCGCCTTGAACATCGGGCTATGGGTGGCTTTGTACAGTCGTGCCGGATCGCGCATGGCCATTGATTTGATCTGGTCTCCTTTGAGCGCGAGACTCAACGTATCATCAATTTCGATTGCGTTGTGTTCCACGCCATCACAATTCGCATCCAGAAAGCGGCCGACCCAACCTGTGTTTAAATATTCTTTCGGGTTTGCCGATTGCCAGATGTCCATTGAGCGAAAGTGTGATCGATCAGGATTTGGATAACCAACATTATTGATCACGCTCATGTAGCCCTGATCGTAGATACCCCGAAGTTTTTCAAGTGCTGCGTTGAATCCGAGCTCATCTGAAATTTTTAAAATCTTCTCAGGCTTAAGAGCGAGCTTCGGACGTGACTGAAAATAAATGTCGTTCGTGAAAGGAACGATGGTATTCAATCCATCGTTGCCACCCGAGAGCTGGAGTACAACCAGAATTCTATCTCCTTCGATCAGTGGCCTCTCCCATGCTTTCAAAAATTGAGGGATCAGCATTGTCCCGGCAGTCGCCAGCGCTGATCGTTGAATAAAATCTCTTCTTGATATCTTTTTCATAATCAATAATCAGCAAAGTTGATATTCAGGTAGTGACATGATTCCCATGAAAATTTTCTTTACTAAATCAGTTTCATCTTTCGCTCCGGTTGTCATCTTCAAAATCATCTTTTTGTTTTCAGGGGATGTTGCGCTGGACAATAAATAATCTTCCGCTTTCGCATAAACATTTTCCGCAGTACCCTTGAAAGTTGTTGCCAGGTTCTTCCAATCCGCATTTAATGAGAAGTCGCGTTTGGGTTTCTTTTCTTTCAGGCTATTCACATCTCCGTCATCTTTGGCCTGGAAATCCGTTTCCTGCTTCGTGAAAAGCATCTGCGGCATCGCCATCCGGAATGTGAGGCTTGAGCTGTCGATCCACTGCTTACCTCTCGGCCATCCGCCCACGTTCGGTGGAAAGAAAAGTAACTGACTTAGCGCGCGCTGCATAAAAATCAATGACTGCGTATCGGCAAATTGACTCACGGTTTGATGCTGAACTCCGATGATCAGTTCAACAGGAGTTTTTACTCGATTGCCCGCAAACTCTTTTTTATTAAACACGTCTGATGATAAAATATCTTTCATCAGTTTCCCGATATCATACCCGGATTTGTAAAAAGATTGCGCACAATCATCGACCAACCCGGAAGGAGGATTGTCGTATGAAACAAAGTCAGAAATAATTTTTTGAGAAATGAATTTAGCGGTTTGCTTGTCCTCAAGAATACTATTGATGATGTCTTCGCCGGAGAAATTCTTCGTCTGTCCCCGAAATGTTTTTGCATCAAAATCGTGTTGTTTCTCGCGAAACTGGAATTCCCCTTTCAGGCTGAAACCCCAGCCTGTGAAGGCCCTGGCTGCTTCCTTGATATCTGTTTCCGTATAGTTGCCCCGACCCAGTGTAAACAATTCCATGACTTCACGTGCAAAATTTTCATTCGGATGTCCCTTGCGATTTTGCTGGTTATTCAAAAACTGCAACATGGCCGGGTCTTTGGAAATCTCCATGAGCATGTCGGCAAAACTGCCAAGTGCGTGTTTGCGGAGGACATTATTCTGTTGCTGGGAGAGGTAAGGAATTAATGAACGACAAGCGAAATGATTGTGCCAAAACAACACCATTTTTTCCCGCAGTGGATCTTCCGTGGTGCGTAATTTTTCCATCCACGAAAGGTTCAGTTTCATCAGGTTTTCCCTGGACTGCTGGAAAATATCTTTGAATTGCATCTTACCCTGAGGATTCTGAGGAATCTCGGGCTTTGGAATTGCATCGATGAATGAATCGCTGCTTTTTACAAAAAAGGATTTGACCTGTTTTTTCTCTTCCGAGAGAGCGTAGCCAAAACCTGCACGATTGCAAAGGTGTTTCGTTTTGTCCTGATCGGTCATCATAAACCTTGGAGGCCTCCAAATGCCAAAGGTTTAAGCCGTCCGGCTGATGGAGAGTCCGTTTACCTGATATTTTTCAAAATATCCTCAGTCATTTCCTCTAATCCAAACTGATGTTGCCAGCCCCAGTCCTTGCGGGCCGGTGAATCGTCAATCGATTTGGGCCACGAGTCTGCTATTGACTGGCGGAAATCGGGCTGGTAAGTGATTGAGAAGTCGGGGATATGCTTTTTGATTGTAGATGCAATCTGAGCCGGGCAAAAACTCATCGCGCTGATGTTGTAGCTGGTACGCACTTTCACTTTTTCTGCCGGGGCCTCCATTAAATCGATAGTGGCTTTCACGGCATCGTCCATATACATCATGGGCAAATAAGTGTCAGGAGAAAGGAAGCATTCGTATTTCTTGTCTTTGACAGCCTTGAAATAAATATCGACCGCATAGTCTGTTGTTCCTCCGCCAGGAGGCGTCTTCCAGCCGATCAGTCCCGGGTATCTTAAGCTCCGCACGTCTACACCATATCTCCTGAAATAATATTCGCACCAAAGTTCACCGGCGAGTTTAGTGATACCATAGACCGTAGTGGGATCCATGATGGTGTCTTGCGGGGTGTCTTGCTTTGGAGTTGTCGGCCCGAATGCAGCGATAGAACTGGGCCAATAAACCTTATGAAGTTTTAATTCATGAGCCGCTTCCAAAACAAAAAGCAAACTTTCCATATTCAATTTCCATGCCCAACGAGGATCTTTTTCGCCTGTAGCCGAAAGAAGGGCAGCGAGATGATAGACTTGTGTGATTTCGTTTTTCTTGATCAATTCGAAAAGCTTGTCGCGTTGCATCACATCAAACTTTTCATAGGGGCCTTCTTTCAAAACTCCGGATGCGTCTTTGATGTCAGAAGCTATTACATTTTCCTGCCCATAAATTTTCCAAAGGCCTTGAGTTAGCTCTGCCCCTAGCTGACCTCCAGCGCCTATCAAAAGAATTTTTGTCTTCTTCATGAAATTAAATTCGCGCGAAGTTAAACGAAAAACGCATCAAGCAACAAGCCAAAAGCTGCAGCCAATATTTTATGAATAAAAGACTTGTGGCTTATGGCTTGAAGCCTGTAGCTTTGCCCAAAAGCATTAAGATCATGTACAAAAGACTGAAACCCGTTCTAGAACAAGAGTTAACCAACATTCGTGAAGCCGGCCTTTATAAGAAAGAAAGGATAATTACCACGCCACAGGCAGCGGACATAAAAACCAGTGACGGAAAAGAAGTGATCAATTTTTGCGCAAATAATTATCTCGGGTTGTCCTCTCATCCGCGCGTGACTGCTGCGGCAAAAAAAGCGATTGACACTCATGGGTTTGGCATGTCTTCGGTACGATTTATTTGTGGCACACAAGACATTCACAAAGAACTTGAAAAAAAGATTTCAGAATTCCTTCATACGGAAGACACCATATTGTATGCAGCCGCCTTTGATGCCAACGGAGGTGTATTTGAACCTTTGCTTGGTGAAAAAGATGCGATCATTTCAGATGAATTGAATCATGCCTCGATTATCGATGGTGTCCGTTTGTGCAAAGCCATGCGTTACCGCTACAAGCACAACAACATGGACGATCTTAAGCAACAATTGGAAGACGCTAGAAAAGCAGGCGCCAACCAAATCATCATTGTGACAGACGGAGCGTTCTCCATGGACGGAACAATCGCCCAGATGGATAAAATCTGCGACCTCGCCGATCAATATGAAGCTTTGGTTATGACAGACGAATGTCACTCCACAGGCTTTCTCGGCAAAACAGGTCGCGGTGTACCCGAGCTCAGGGGTGTGATGGATCGAGTTGATATCATCACGGGAACCTTGGGCAAAGCGCTTGGAGGAGCATCCGGTGGATTTACCTCTGGTAAGAAAGAAATTATCGAACTGCTTCGTCAGCGCTCTCGTCCTTATTTGTTTTCCAATACGCTTGCTCCATCCATTGTTGGCGCATCAATTGAAATATTCAACATGCTTTCGGAGACGACTGCTCTTCGCGACAAACTGGAGCAGAATACGAAATTCTTCCGTGAAGAAATGACAAAAGCGGGTTTCGATATCAAGCCTGGTGTACATCCGATTGTACCGATCATGCTATACGAAGCTCCGCTAGCCCAGAAATTTGCTGAACGCTTATTGGAAAAAGGAATTTACGTCATCGGGTTTTTCTTCCCGGTAGTAGCAAAAGGTCAGGCACGCATTCGAGTTCAAATCTCGGCAGGTCACGAAAGACATCACCTTGAAAAAGCCGTTAAAGCTTTCACCGAAATCGGAAAAGAGTTGGGTGTACTGAAATAAACTAAGTGCTTATTTCTTCTGAATCAATTCCATGTTGCCACTGAAAATACCGAAGAGGGCCTCGCTATCGTGGGCTGGAAGGAAATAGATCTTTTTGCGCTTGCCCTTTAGCTTAAGGGAGTAGATGTTGAAGAATGGAAGGAGTTTTAATTCTTTCACATCATCCCAGTCGTATTGCTTGGTGCGGTAGCTCGTGATCACTTCAATCTTCTTTTTGCCGACAGCCACCCGCTTCACTTTCGTGAAAACGAGGAAATGAATCGAGATCAGGATCATGGCCAGTGTGAAGAAAACAAAAATGGCAAACCGGTTCTTGGGTGAGTCCTGAAACTGCAAAAGGATTGCTATTGCCGCGAGTCCCTGCATCACTGCGAGAGCGAGAAAAAAATAGCGAACGAAGTAATACTTAAATAAACTAGCTTCTTTCATCTTACTTATAAGTTTAAAAAATGGCGTTAATGAAAAGAACGTTCATACAAAATTAAACAAGAATTTTTCAGAATTACAAGACTTGCTCTCGGCAAGCTCTGTCAATACATCTAATTTGACGCAAGTAAACGCAGATTTTGCAAATAAGTTCGGGATAATTGAGTGATCAGTGCTGTTCAATTACTACGGGGAAGTCCTGGCCACGTGAGAACGTGTATGGGTACTGGGGTTTTCCCTTGAGCTTTCGCGTTAGCTCAGGCACCTGGTCATCGAGGAAGGATTTCAATTCGTAGATTGTCACTTTACCGTCTTTCGGAGCACCATCGGCCTCGCCCTCCAGTCCTTTGATGAGCAAATAGGTGAAAATACCATGGCCCAATTCGGTGAACTCGGCTGCAAACTGTTCACTTCCTGCCGATGCCATCACATGAATTCCCGCGCTACGGGACAATTGTGCAATTGCCTTCTCTTCTGCTGCACCACGGTTGGCCAGTAGCTCAACTGAGGCTCCACTCTGGCACGCATCCATGATGATGAGTTGCTTCAATGCTTTGATGTTTTTGAATTTCTCTTGGAGAATTCCTGCATCAATGGCTTCCTTTTTTAGCGAACTCAAATCGTACAGTCGTGCACTTTCACTCGGTATGAAGAAAAACTGATTTTCTACCATACTACCATGACCGGCATAGTAGAAAATGAAAACGTCTTCCTGGTGGATTTGAGCTGCGAGATCATCCAGTGCTTTTAAAATATTAGTTTTTGATGCTTCTGCATCGAATAGAGTGTGCAGTTGAACATTCTTGAAAAGTCCTTTCGCATCAACGGCTTTCCCAAATGACTCTGCATCAGGCCTGGCATAGTTGAGCGTCATCTTCGGATTTTTGTATTGATTTATTCCAACGGCAAGGATATGGCAGACTGAATTCTTGTCCGAACTCTCAGAAAAAATTTCGGCTGACATCGGATCAGATTCAACTTTATCCTTGTTATAAGCAGAAGCGGTAAAAGTATTTGTTCCCCCAACCAAACTGACTTCCTCCTTCACCACTGTTGATTGTCCTTTGCCTGAAGGCAATTTTATATTCGTTAGCGCCATTCGTTTGCCATTGTGAAACAATTTCAAGTTTTCAACGCCAGCCCCATTATCAACAATTTTTACAAACACCTCAGCTCTTGATGGATCGCCAGACTGTGAAACAGCCACCTTAATCGTGGGTGGAGGCGAGCCCTTCAGTTTCTGATTAATTCCTTGTGAGCCGTCTGTACCCCTGTTTTGAAAAATCTTGGGCAACAAATCCGGGCGATAGAATTCATCGAAGAACTGATCAGCACCATACGTCTTCATTCCATCAACAAAATGAATGAACTGCCGGGCATCCTGCGTTCCATTAAAATATCCTTCCGGATTCTTGACCATCCATTCTTTCTCTCCGAAATGAATGTGTTCAAAAAACTCTTTGCCAGAATTTATATCCCAAAATTTCGTGGCACCATCCACACTGTGACTGATCAGCATTTTATTATCCGGACTAAAAAGAAGCGAGGTAACCTCCGCCTTATGACCATCGAAAGTGCGCACTACTTTTGAAGTAGCGATATCCCACACTCGTATCTGGCGATCGGCTCCTGCTGAGAAGACAGTTTTACCATCGAAGCCAAAAATGGCAGTATGCACGGCTCCGCGATGTCCAATTAATTTTCTTTCCATTAGGCCCGTGCCTACATTCCACAACCGGATACTTCCATCCCAACTGGCGGACAGCAATTGTTGTTTGTCTGCGTTTAGCTTCAGTGAAGACACCACATCGCTATGGCCAACAAACTCACGAACCACGGCTTTCGTATCGAGCTCCCACATTTTCAAATCCTTTCCCAAGCCGCCAAACAGGTAGAGATCACCTTGCCCCCACTGAATGTTCAATGCCGATGTATTTTCAAAATCAAAAAAATTAATGTGTTTGCCTGTACTCAAATCCCATGTGATGAGCCGGCCATCCCAGCTTGACGCAGCTACTTTGGTTTCATCATTATTGAAGTGGATATCAAGAATAGGGTCGCGATGCGCTTTGATGGTTCGGATCGTGTCGCCTGTCATGGCATTCCACAAAATAATTTTTCCTTCTCCTCCGCCTGTTACCAGACGTTTACCATCGTTGGAAAGATCATAACACAACACCGCTTTATCGTGGCCGACAAACTCCATCACACTTTTCCCGGTAGCGATATCCCACTGTTTTACTTTCGAGCCGAATTTGCCTTTGATCAATGTCTTGCCGTCATTAGAGATGAGGAGATTGTTCTTGAAACGAACATATTTTGCGATCTGCATATCCCAAATGAAATTGGGATCGTAAGTAATGCCGCCTTTGTCGCGAAGGTTGAGAAACCCGGTTAATGACTGAGTCACCTTTTGTTTTTCGAGGTCCCACACCATCGTTGTATTGTTATCACAAGTGATAAGTAATTTTTTTCCATCATTGGTGAAGATTGCTTGATTCATTTCCTGTTCGCCACCCGGGTTGAATTTTTGCAGTTCTTTTCCTGTCTCATTGTCCCAAATAATAATTTCTTTCTTTAGGGCCAGTGCGATCTTTTTGTTGTCAGATGAGATGACGATGGATGAAGCATCACGAAGTCCATCGGCATATTGCCTTACCAATTTGCCTGTCGTCAGTTCATATTTTTTGGCAGAACCGTTGTGCGAAACCATCACCAGGTTTTTGCTGTCGGGTGAAAACGAGCAAAACGTAGCACATCCGCCACACCAACCTGAGCCGTATTCAAATGTGTAAGCCTTTTGCCAGTCGCTCGTGCGGTAAACGGTAACGATGCGGTTGTCTTCCCCAAACGCCAGCCATTTGGAATCCGGGCTAATAGCTACGTCCACCCCGTTTCTGTTTGACTCCGGGCTTACTTCAAATTCCTTTATTTTCTTTCTCGTGTTAAAATCATAGACATGAACATTGTGACGCAAGGCGGCAGTCACAAAAAACTTCATATCGGGACTAATGGCAACGTGTTTGATCTGTTCCTTCACGGGATTGACCGAAAAAATCTCTTTCCCGGTTTCCATTTCCCATAATCTTACAGTTTCATCATTACTTCCCGTTAATAAATATTTTCCATCGCGACTGATGTCCACAGTTGACACTGTAAAGTCATGACCGAGGAAGCTTCGCACTTCGCGGCCCGTGTTCAAATCCCAAAGTTTAGCGGACTTATCGCGGCTACCTGTCACTACATAATTACTATCCGCACTGACGGCCACAGCTACTACTGCCAACTCATGGCCTTTCTGAATCACCGTTTCAATTGATTGTGAATAGGTGCTTACGCCAAAGAGGAGCGCTGTCAATAGAAAATAAATTCGCATGGTCTAGTTTTTAACTTCTTCGGATTCCTGGGTCTCAGGTTCAACAGGTACTTCTTCCCAATTACGAGGTTCATTGTTATGTAAGTACTCCTGAATTTTTTGCTCGACTTGTTTGAGTTTCAGGCCACGAATGAATTTCCCATTGCGCGATAAAATCAAGCGGCCTGTCTCTTCTGAAATAGCCATTATCAAAGTGTCCGTGACTTCACCCATGCCAATGGCCGACCTGTGACGCAATCCAAACTGTGGAGGCAAATGATCATTCTCACTCACTGGCAACACGCATTTGGCAGCCATTATTCTTCCCTTATGAATAATCACGGCACCATCGTGAAGAGGGCTGTGCTTATTGAAAATCGAAAGAAGTAATCGCTTGTTGATATCTGCATCCAGTATTTCTCCTGTATCGCAATATGATTTCAGTTCCATGTCGCGGGAAAAAACAATGAGTGCTCCTGTACGGGTTGCTTTCAGTGATTTGACAGCCTCTATGATCTGGTGTGTATCGATATCATCGTCATATCCATAACGCCATTTGTGCAATGACTTGAAAAAACTCTCGCGATTGATTTCTGCACTTCGACCGATCAATAATAAAAACTTCCTGATTTCCGGTTGGAATAAAATGATCATCGCCAGCACACCAACTCCCATGAACTGTCCGAGAATTTTGGCGAGTAGCTCCATCTGTGCTGCGCGCACAATGAGATAGACGAGGTAGAGCGCCAGGATTCCAATAAAAATATTGACAGCAATACTTCCTCGAATGAGTTTGTAAATCTGGTAAAGTAAAATGGCCACCAGGCCTATATCAACGAGATCAATCCAGGTGACTTCCAAAAACCCGATATGGAAGGCAAAAATCATCAATCAAAGATAGCAAGAATCAAAGTCTGCTTTTTCTAAAATCTCCTGCATCGAAATAGTAATCGGCTAAAAACTTTTTTCGACATTCACGTAAGCTTTAATCCATTGCCTATGAAAAAAGTAAATTCATTTTTATTGATTGCTTTAGTAGCGTTCACTTTTATCGAATGCCAGAAAAGTAGCGTGAGTCCAGTCACGACTGCAATCCCTGACGTGTATAAAAAAATCTACGGTGCTACGGACATGTACATCGATGGCAATTTCATCGTGATCAAAACAAAAGATCTTCCCGACCATAAAAGTCCATACTATACTGGGACCCAATTCGAAGCTTACAATGGTACAAATACGAGTTTTTCTAAAAACCCGAACTCCATTTCATCACAATCACTCACCTTCCGGATTCCAGTTAACCCGACAAAGGCGTCAACCAGTGCTGCTACACCTTTGGGGTCGATTGGGATTTCACTTAATGGGGTGCCTTTCTATAATCAATATGCTGGACCCAGTCAGCCGCTGACCAGCGAGATCAATTCTTTTGATCAATACAACGGCCACCCGCAAATGACCGGGCAATATCACTATCATATTGAACCGGTGTACCTTACGACCGGCAAAGGAAAAGATGCACTGCTTGGATTCCTGCTGGATGGTTTCCCCGTCTACGGTCCCACCGAAAATGGAAAGACAATAGTCAATTCAGACCTTGACGCATTGCATGGACACATTTCGGCTACAGCCGATTATCCTTCCGGGATTTATCATTATCACACGACATCTGCCGCACCGTATATAAATGGTGATGGCTTCTATGGGACCGCTGGAACTGTGACAAACTGATTTTAACAATGAGGGGATTGCTGCTGTTGGTGGTATTTGTTGTTGCCTCTTGTTCACAAAATCGAGTTCCTCACGTGTATGCCAATGCTGCTACTCAGAAAATCAGGACACAACAGGGATTCACTTATTTAAATGACCAGCTTTTTTCCGGTTGGGTGTATCAATTATTTCCTAATGGAGATACGCTTTCATTGACACCTTACTTCAAGGGAAGAGAAGAAGGCTCCTCTAAAGAATGGTATGCCAACCGCCAACTGAAAGAAACCCGGGTTTATCATGAGGGAAAAAAAGAAGGAGAACATCTAGGGTGGTATGAAAATGGTTACCTGCGATTTATTTACAACTACCAAAACGATGTGTATGAAGGCCGGGTGAAAGAATGGGGACCTAACAAACTCCTGTACCGGGATTTCAATTATGTAAAGGGATATGAATACGGCTTGCAAAGAATGTGGGAAACCGATGGCCGGCTGAAGGCAAACTACGAAGTACGCAACGGCAGGAAATACGGATTAACCGGATCTAAAAATTGTGTTTCAACCTCTCAATGAAAAAAATCGGGTTCTTCTTGTTTAGTCTTCTATGTTTGTTGGGGTGTGACAAGCAACGGTTGCCTTATTACAACACAGCAGCCTTCACACCACTCTGGCCGGGAGAGCAGAAAATTTCAGAAGAGAAAATCCATCGTATTGCCCGTTTCAGGTTCACCGATCAATTTGACAGTGCCGTGAGCAACCACACGTTTATCGGGAAAATTTATGTGGCCAATTTTTTCTTCACCTCCTGCCCCAGCATTTGCCCCAAAATGACCAACCACTTGAAAAAAGTGCAGCAAGCATTCATCAGCAACGAAAATGTAATGTTGCTCTCCCATTCGGTCCTGCCCTGGGTAGACTCAACAGCTAGGCTTCAGGAGTTTGCCAAAATTCATCAAATCAATTATCCGAAGTGGCGGCTTGTCACTGGGAAGAAAGGTGAAATTTATACACTAGCTCGTCAATCTTACTTTGCCGAAGAAGTGGCTGGCTTTTCGCGTGACTCCACCAGTTTTGTTCACACCGAACATTGTCTTCTGGTGGATAAACACGGTCACCTTCGCGGGATTTACAATGGCACCCTCGAACTTGAGATCGACCGGATGATCGAAGACATCAATATTCTGTTGATGGAAGAATAACTTCCGTTTTACAATTTCATCATTCGTTTATCTTTGCCGCCAATGGCCTCCGAAACACCTCTGCAAAAACAGTTCAACGCAATCAAAGCGAAGTACCCTGGTGCGTTATTGCTTTTCCGTGTGGGCGACTTTTACGAGACTTTCGGGGAAGACGCTATCACCGCCAGCAAAATCCTGGACATCGTTCTCACCAAGCGTGGCAACGGCTCGGCTTCAGAAACAGCCCTGGCGGGTTTTCCGCACCATGCACTCGATACTTACCTGCCTAAACTGGTCCGTGCGGGCAATCGTGTAGCCATCTGTGACCAACTGGAGGATCCGCGCTTCGTGAAAGGAATTGTGAAGCGAGGGGTGACTGAGTTGGTAACACCTGGACTTTCTTTTAATGACCATGTACTCGACCGGAAGCAGAATAACTTCCTCGCCTCTATTCATATTGGAAAAACCAATTGGGGGATTTCATTTCTTGATATTTCTACCGGAGAATTTTATGCCGCACAAGGCAATGAAAATTATGTGTTGAAATTAGTGCAGGGTTTCTCACCCAGTGAAATCATTTTTAGCAAGCAATCGAGAGAGAAGTTTGAAAATCTATTCAGCGCTGATCACGCCACGTATGCCCTGGATGAATGGATCTATCAATTTGACTACGGCAACGACAAATTGATCAATCAATTTAAGACCTCTTCACTGAAAGGTTTTGGCGTTGATGGAATGAATGAAGCGATCATCGCTGCGGGCGCTATCCTTCATTACCTCGAAGGCACAGAACACAAAGACACATCGCACATTGCTTCGATTTCCCGAATAGATGAAGAAAAGTATGTCTGGCTAGACAAGTTTACTATCCGCAACCTGGAAATCGTTTATGCACAGCAGGATGGTGGAGTCCCGCTGATCGAAATCCTCGACCGTACCATCACGCCCATGGGCTCACGCCTGCTGCGACAATGGATGATCCTCCCTTTGCGGGATAAAAATGCGATAGACGAACGACTGGACTCCGTTGACTTCTTTTACAAAAACTTCGAAGCGGGTGAAGCTATTGCAGAGCAACTCCGTCAGGTGGCAGACCTGGAGCGCTTGATTTCAAAAGTTGCTGTCGGGCGAATCAATCCGCGCGAACTTCTTCAACTAAAGCGTTCGCTGAAATGTGTCGCACCGGTAAAGCAGTTGCTGGGGAAGTTGCAATCCATCCATTTGAAGAAAATGGCCGACCAGCTTCATGAATGTGAATTCCTTCTCGAGAAAATTGAGAAAGAACTTCGCGAAGATGTTTCTATAGCCAGCAACCAGGGTGGAATCATCAAGGAAGGAATTGATCCGGAGTTGGATGAGTTGCAAAAAATTGCTTTTTCAGGAAAAGATTACTTGCTGCAAATTCAAAAGCGTGAAGTCGAGCGGACAGGGATCAACTCACTTAAAATTTCTTACAACAAAGTTTTTGGCTATTACCTCGAAGTGAGCAACGCCAATAAAGACAAAGTTCCGACAGATTGGATTCGCAAGCAGACTCTTGTTAATGCCGAAAGGTTTATAACTGAAGAATTGAAAGTTTACGAGGAAAAAATTCTTCATGCAGAGGAAAAACTGGTAGTCATTGAGCAACGGATTTTCAATGAACTCGTGCGGCAGGCCTCAGAATACATTCCGCAGATTCAGCAAAATGCACGAACCATTGCGATGCTGGATTGTTTGTTGTCTTTTGCAACAATCGCCCAGGCCAATCGTTATGCCCGGCCAGAAGTAAACGACTCAACTCAAATTGAAATTAAAGATGGCCGTCACCCCGTCATCGAAAAACAATTAGCAGTTGGTGAGAGCTATGTGCCCAACGATATTTTACTCAACAACGATTCTCAACAGATTCTCATCATCACCGGTCCCAACATGGCTGGTAAATCAGCGTTGCTCCGGCAAACTGCGCTGATCGTGCTCATGGCACAAATGGGAAGTTTCGTACCGGCAACCGCAGCATCTTTAGGCATCGTTGATAAGGTTTTTACCCGGGTTGGCGCTTCTGACAATCTTGCCAAAGGTGAATCCACATTTATGGTGGAGATGACGGAGACTGCGAGTATCCTTAACAACCTGAGCAACCGGAGCTTGATTTTGATGGATGAGATCGGTCGCGGTACCAGCACATACGATGGAGTGTCAATCGCGTGGAGCATTGTAGAGTTTCTGCACAACCACAAAGACTTCAGGGCTAAGACGCTCTTTGCTACGCATTACCATGAACTCAACCAGCTGGCTGAGGATTTGGTGAGAGTAAAAAATTTCAACGTCAGCGTGAAAGAAGCAGGAGACAAGATCATCTTCATGCGAAAACTCAAGGAAGGTGGAAGTGAGCACAGCTTCGGTATACATGTAGCTCAATTAGCGGGAATGCCCAACAAAATTGTACTGCGGGCGAATGAAATCTTACATTTCCTTGAAAAGGAAAAACATAAGAACGAACCGGAGAATAAATTTGATGCCTTACCTAAGGCAACTTCTCAAATGACTTTGTTTGAGGCCGATCCGAAGGCAAAAGCCGTAAATGAGATGCTGAGTAAAATAGATATCAATACCATCAGCCCTGTCGAGGCTTTGTTAAAACTGAATGAAATTTTAGGCATTTATAAGAAATAGCTTACAGCCCATTTGAATTTTGTAATCTTCTCCCAATCTTACACTTGTCTATTGAAGCGGCCTGATCAGATTATACTTGTTTAGACCGACCCCAACGTGTTATGAGCAAAGCTGTGCGTGACGAGAAAATGTTCACCAATGAAATGAACATTTATACCCGTAACAAAGACCTGACCCATCGTGATTCTTATGAAGAAATCAAGGCTGCCCACGAAAAACTAACCAACGACTACAAAAAGCTCCTCGAGCAAACCCGATTCCTCACCTGGGTGAGCGGGCGACTGGAACGAAAACTCCATCGAGCCAACCACGACTTGCACGAGCGCAATGCCAAACTTGAAAAAACAATTGACGAATTAGTTACCGCACAAGCAAGCCGGAATGCGTATGCCATTATCTACTTTATCGCTATTGTTCTTTTCGTGCTGGAAGAATTTTTCATCGAACCGGTGATAGGCATGTTCGGCAGCGGACTTGGCCTAAGCATTTTAATCAAATTGATTATTGTCTTGTTGCTGAAAGTTTCTGAAGGATTTATCGAAGAGCGCATCAAGAAAAAACCAAAGCTGGTCTTAAGCCGCTGAAACATTTTCTACTAGGGTTTTAGATCATTCCCTCCTAATTTAGGGCGATATGAAAACCATTCGTTGGGGCATCCTTGGTTGTGGCAGGATCGCCCGCAAGTTTGCCACCGACATTCGATTCGTTAAAAATGCAGAGCTGGTTGCTGTTGCCGCTCGTGAACAAGCGTCTGCAGAAAAATTCGCCAAAGAATTTCCAGCAAAGCACGTGCACGGAAACTATCAAAGTCTTGTTGAAAATCCTGAGATTGATGCCGTCTACATTGCAACTCCTCATTCTCATCATCATGAGCATACGTTGCTTTGTTTGAATCACAAAAAAGCAGTGCTCTGCGAAAAAGCTTTCGCAATCAACGCCCGGCAAGCCAGGGAAATGATCGACCTCGCCCGAAAACAACAGGTGTTTCTCATGGAGGCTTTTTGGACAAAGTTTCTGCCGCACTACATCGAGATGAAAAAGATGATTGCTGATGGAAAAATCGGGAAGGTGCAAAGTGTCATTGCCAACTTCGGATTCATTCCTCCCAATCCTCCCTCTCCAAGGCTTTATGATCCAAAGCTTGGAGGCGGTTCGCTTCTTGACATCGGTGTCTACACGGTCTTCCTGGCGCTGGATATTTTAGGTAAGCCTGATGAGATTGAAGCAACGATGACTCCCTCCCCTCAGGGCACCGACAATCAGTGTGCAATAAATTTTTATTACAAGAACGGAACACTCGCGCAGCTCTTCTGCACATTCAATTCCAACCTTGCGACAAGCGCTGACATCTCAGGTGACAAAGGAAGGATTCATCTGACCAATCGTTTCCTCGGACCAACTACGGAGATGGAATTCTATCCTGGCACGATGGACACTCGTCAACCAGTTCACTTTGAAAAAGGCAAAGGCGGTGGATTCGAATATGAGATCCAACATGCGACAGATTGTTTGTTAAAAAATCATAAAGAAAGTCCTGTGCTTAGCCTTGATGACTCACTTTTATTGATGGAAACACTGGACCGGATTCGCGCTAAAGCCGGAATTCATTATCCGCCTGACGATCATTAGTTTTATGGATAAATTTTCATTAGGTCATAATTCAATTTGCCGTACCTTTGTAGTCGATTTATGACGCAGGCTCAAACGATAACGCTCTACCAACCTCTACTGCACACCATTGCCTACAATCTGGTGCGCTGCAAAGAGGATGCGGAAGATATTGTGCAGGAGACTTTCGTGAAATGGCTGACGATCGATCAGAAAAAAATCGAAAACACGAAGGCGTATTTGATCCGGGCTGTTACCAATAATTGCCTCAATCATCTGAACTCCCTTCGCAAGAAAAAAGAAGAATATTTCGATCATTGGCACTTGTCTGAAATGCTGACCAAGTTCAAGGAGACAAACTTGGCTAAAATGGATTTGGACATCAATCTGAGTGAGGCTTTCAAAGTACTTCATACCAAACTCGGCCCTCTGGAACGTGCCGTTTACTTGCTAAAAGAAGTTTTTGATTTCGATTACGATGAATTGCAGGTGGCTCTGGACAAAAAGAAAGAGCACTGCCGCCAGTTGTTCTGCAGGGCAAAGAAGAAACTCGAAGAAGAGACATCGAAGATTCATTTTTCGTTGCCAGACACTTCGAAGCTAGTAAAGAGTTTTCGGGATGCATGCGACTTTGGCAATGCAGGGAAGCTCGTTGAAGAGCTTAAAGACCAGATTTCTGAATAATTTGACGAATCCGTCACTTTTTCTTTTTAAAATTTGTTAGAGTTTAGAGAGTGAATAGAAGATGAGTGCTACCACATTAACACCTGAAGTAAGAAGAAAGCCAATCCTGAAACAGGAGTTTGCTTTTCTGACGATACATTTAATTCCACTGGGCGCCCTTTGGACTGGCGCTACTTTTTTTGACTGGATGGTTTGCGCCTTCCTGTATTTCTTCCGCATGTTCTGGATCACGGGAGGATACCATCGCTACTTTGCACACAAGTCTTATAAAACATCACGCTGGTTTCAGTTCGTGATTGCGTTCATGGCTCAAACCTCCGCTCAGAAAGGCGCACTCTGGTGGGCAGCTCATCATCGTCACCACCACCGCCACAGCGATACACCTGCAGACCCGCACTCCATGAAGATTTATGGATTCTGGTATTCACATGTGGGTTGGATCGTTGGACCTGATTTCAAAGAGACCGATTACAAAACCATTGGAGACTATGCCAAGTATCCTGAATTGGTTTGGTTGAACAAACACTACCTCGTGGCACCGGTAATTTTAGCAGTCACCGTAATGGCTCTTGGTGGAATTGTAAATGGCGGAAGCATTTTAGCCATGTTTACTACAGCAGGATTCTCGACGTTGTTCGTTGGATTTTTCCTGAGCACGGTGATATTGTATCACGGCACATTCTCGATCAACTCCATCATGCACAAGTTCGGCAACCAGCGTTATGAATCGCATGACGAAAGCCGCAACAGCGTTTGGCTCGCGTTGCTCACGATGGGCGAAGGCTGGCACAACAATCACCACTATTATGAAGTCGCTTCACGCCAGGGATTTTTCTGGTGGGAAATCGATATCACCTACTACATCCTAAGAGGCCTTGGTGCTGTAGGATTGATCTGGGAATTGAAGGAAGTTCCAAAGCATATCAAGTATTCCAAAAACAAAGATCATTCACAGGAGTTGAAGCGTCAGTATGATGCATCACGTCCTCCGGTAGCAAAATCTGATAAACCTGTTGAAGAGGATTCCGTATTAACGAATCAATAACTGCAACGACTTTGCGGTTTCATCTTTGGTTCTAATAAATCAGTTCCATGTCACAGTCAATTGAACAGAATTTTCTGGAAAGCGGCATCAAGCTTTTCCGGTACTACAAAAAACTTGGAGAAGGCGCTATAGCTCAACTCAACGATGAAGAGGTACTGCGCAAGCCAAATGAATTAAGCAACAGCATTGCCCTGATCGTACATCACCTCAGCGGCAATATGCTTTCTCGCTGGACAGATTTCCTTACCTCAGACGGAGAAAAATCCTGGCGCAATCGTGAGGCAGAATTTGACGAGTCTTATTCCAGTAAAGCTGAAATGATGGAGGCTTGGGAAAAGGGTTGGAAGTGCTTGCTCGATGCGTTGGAAAGCCTGAAGCCCGAAGACCTTTCAAAAATTATTTACATCCGGAACGAAGGTCAATCCGTGCTGGAAGCTATTCAAAGACAATTGGCTCATTATCCACACCATGTCGGCCAGATTTTGTATCAGGCTAAAATCGTAAAGGGCAACGATTTCACGTCCCTCTCCATCCCCAAAGGAAAGTCCGACAGCTTTAATAAAGATCGTTTCGATAAGCCAAAAGAGCGCAAGCATTTTACTGACAAGCTTTGATTTGGATTTTTAGTAAACGGAATTAACTTTGCAGTCCTTTAAAGAGGATTCGGGCTTAAAATCTGAATTTTGAAGTAGTTAAGCGGGAGTAGCTCAGTTGGTAGAGCACGACCTTGCCAAGGTCGGGGTCGCGAGTTCGAGTCTCGTTTCCCGCTCAAAGAAAGCACCAGTTTTTCGGGTGCTTTTCTTTTTTGGTCTGCCCGGGTGGTGGAATTGGTAGACACGCAGGACTTAAAATCCTGTGGCAAGTAATTGCTGTACGGGTTCAACTCCCGTCCCGGGTACATCTCTCAAATTTTAAAAGTCCTGAATTGATTAGGACTTTTTTTATTCATTATCGAAATCGTTCGACTTTGAATAAAGAGGATAAATATTTCTGACGACTCATAATTCCTCGAAAAAGCAGGTGAGTATGAATCCACTGTAGTCACTCAAGGGTTACCAGGGAGCTGATCTCTAAAAAGAAAAGGAAGCCGAAAGATTAATTAAGTCGCCTCAGAATCTACCTCAACCTTTTTCTTCGTAAATCATCCGTCCACTTTAAAAGTGGATGTGGCGAAGCTTTGCTCTCGTCAAAAATGGGGGATTTGTTGCCTTTCCCAAATAAACCTTACAATCCCCAATTAGAGACTGCAATTATCGCTTCACACGTTTGAAATTGAGGATTAGCTACTTGGAAAGATTCTTGTAACCCTGATGAAGTAATGATCTTCTGAAATTGGAAGATACATTACACAGATAGTATATTGAATCATTATTAAGCTTATGCGGGGGCTTATCGTTGGCTTAGGTTTGGCGGGCTGTGCCATTGGCATCGCTGCGTTGTTTTGGCATCAGGAACTGAAATATCAGCTTCCCACGCCTGTGCCGTCTGGCTATGTTCCTATGCCGGTCGGTCTGACCGTAACACTTCCCAAAGATTTTACTGCAGGCTCTGCCTACTTCCTCCACTTTTACAATCCTGATTGTCCGTGTTCCCGATTCAACGCGCGGCACCTTAAATCTTTGATCAGAGCTTATGCTGACAGCGTTAAGATTGTCATAGTCGTGCCAACCAATGACGATGTGGTAAAGGCCAGAAAAGAACTGGGCGAGGAGCTAAGTGTGTGGGTCGACAGCAATGAAGCGATTGCCAAATCATGCGGTGTCTATTCCACGCCCCAGGCTGCGATCATCGACAAAAACGGAAAACTCTTTTACCGGGGCAATTACAATGCGTCCCGTTACTGCACGTCACGTGCCACCAACTTCGCAGAACTTTCACTCATCGCATTGCTCAATCACCAGCCACCTCCCGGCTTTGGATTACTGGCGACACAATCCTACGGATGTGAGCTGGGATCAAAAAATGAAATCGAACTTTTTTAAAAAAATATAATAACCCCAAGACTATAGTTATGGCTACACTGAATTTTTCAAAAGAAGAGCGAGACAAGTTCTTTCAAATCATCTACGAGAAGTCCGACAGGATCATGTCTTACGCTATTTGGATATACCTGGCGTTTGGCCTTTTCCTGGCAAGTTTTTACAACACGTTCACAATTGCCATTGGAGTAGGCGGGCTCTGCGCTGCCGCTTACTTCCTCACCAAATCATTGTTGCCAAAGAGCAATGCGTATCAGTATGTGCTAAGTGCCGTGCTAGCTGTTTTTTCTGCACAGTTTATCTACCAGATGCATGGTCTTTTCGAAATGCACTTTATGTTTTTTGTGGGAGCCACACTGCTAGTTACCTACCGGAATTGGAAACTGATAATTCCACTGCTATTGCTTACCGTAATTCACCATGCCTCTTTCGCGTGGCTCCAGTATAAAGGAATGAAGGAGATTTACTTCACACAGCTTGATTATATGGATTTGCAGGCATTTATTTTCCACGCACTTCTGGCTGCCGTCATCATGGGTATTTGTGGGTATTGGTCATACGACCTTGAACGCACTTCTGTCAGTGATGCCGATAAGACTATATCACTGGAGAAACAGATGAAGAGCGTCTCGAAAAATATTGCGTTCGCCAATGAAATCAGTAAAGGAAATCTGAATGCCGAATACAACCTGATCGATGAACACGATGAGTTGGGGAATTCTCTTTTGACCATGCAGCAAAATCTCAAGACATCAAATTCACGTGAGCAAGAGGAAAAATTTATTACGGTAGGGATTACCAAGGTTGGAGATATCATTCAAAAACATGGCAATGATCCTGAAGCACTCGCGGATGAGTTTATCAAATGCATCGTAAAATATACTAACCTTAACCAGGGCGGTCTTTTCCTCGCTGAAAAAGAGAATGAAAAATCGTACCTGAAACTGGTTGCCTGTTATGCGTATGACAGGAAGAAATTTCTCAATAAACGAATTGAACCCGGGGAGGGATTGGTCGGCCAGTGCTTCCTGGAAAAAGAACCAACGTACATCAAAGTTGTTCCGGATGATTATATAAAAATCACCTCCGGTCTTGGAGAGGCGCCTCCACGAAGTGTATATCTGCAACCATTGCAAACCACCGAAGAAATAATTGGAGTAATGGAGCTGGCTTCCTTCCACGAGCTCAGAGACTTTGAAAAACAATTCATTCAAAGGGCCGCTGAAAACATTTCTTCCGCAATTATTTCCTCACGCACCACACACAGAATCACATTATTGCTGGCCGATTCGCAACAACGGGCAGAAGAAATGCGGGCACAGGAAGAGGAGATGCGTCAAAACATGGAAGAGCTTCAGGCCACGCAGGAAGAAATTTCACGCAAGCAGGTCGAAAACGAGAATCGGATACGCGCTATCAACGAGAGTGGTGTTGCTTCAATTGAATTTTCAATGGATGGGATCATTCAGGATGCCAATGAGGCTTTCCTTAATTTGATGGGCTATAGTCTCAGTGAGATCAAAGACAAACATCATCGGATATTCGTGTCTAACGAGTATGCAGCGTCTGACGAATACAAAAAGTTTTGGCAGGATTTGAGAAACGGAATCCCGCGTCCCGGAGAATATCAACGCGTGACTAAATCAGGGCAAAAAGTATTTATCAAAGGAAGTTATTCCATTATCAATGATAACAACGGCAGACCGGTTAAAGTATTGAAGCTGGCATCTGATATCACTACGTTAAAATCCCAGCAGGAAGAGATGAAGATGAAGCAGGTTGAAAATGAAAACAGGATAAATGCTGTCAACGAGAGTGGAATTGCTTCAATCGAGTTCGCAATGGACGGAACAATCCAGCATGCCAATGAGGCGTTCCTTAGCCTGATGGGTTACTCACTTGATGAAATCAAGGGTAAACATCATCGCATCTTTGTAGATAAGGACTACGCTAAGTCGGAAGAGTACAAAAAGTTCTGGCAGGACTTGGCCAACGGTATTCCGCGACCTGGTGAATATAAGCGTATCAAAAAATCCGGTAAAAGAGTATTTATCAAGGGGAGCTATTCCATCCTCCTCGACCAGCATGGTAAGCCAATACGTGTTTTGAAACTGGCCATCGATATTATGGGTGTGATTAATAATTTGAAGTTCTTAGATCAGAGTGGAAATGAGCAAATGAAACTAATTGATGAAGATCAATGGAATCAGTGGCTGCACATGAACTAAAAGCCTGATGCAGGCTTTGGTTGGCGAAAATAGCCGTTGCACAAAATGCAGCGGTTATTTTTTTGTCTTTCATAAATCTGACGCAGCGAGATTAGTCGATCAGCTTAAAATTTAAGCTGGATTTACTAATTTTCCGTTGCTCGATTCCATGATAAAAGTGTTTTTTGAATATTTCCCTAAAGGCGCCTGGTTCACACTTTTGGTCGCTACGCTTCTGAAGTTCTACACTGAAGAGTCTGAGGCATTGCTCAATATGGTAATCATCTTTATTTCACTTTATTTCTTTCTCAAGATCACCACCTTGCTTCACGAGAGCGGCCATATGTTAGCGGCATGGCTTGTTGGCGGTGTACCCCGAAGAATGATCGTTGGTACAGGACCTGAAATTCATCGCACAGAATGGCGAGGAGTAAAAATTGTACTCAAAGCACTTCCGGTCAGCGGGATGGCATTGGCACATTTTAACGAATCTCCACAACTCAGAAAGAAATTTGGGTTTTTCGTCATCGGAGGCGTGCTGCTGAATTTAATTGCCGGTCTTCTATGCTTGTTGATTTTCGGATATCATGCAGAGTTTTTCACCGGAGATGCGGGCATAGATTTGGCTTCGGCATTCATCTTTGCCAATGGGTTATGTCTGATCAATGTCATTCCATTCTACTCAACTTTTTATGGATCGCGTCTGCCTTCCGATGGTCTTGGATTTTTCCAGGTGATGTTCGGGTCATACAAGGAGGTATTTCAGAGCGTGAAGTACAATGACGATTATTTCCAGGCATACGAATATTTTGAAAATCGCGAGTACGACAAAGCACTGGAACTTTATCAGAAGCTCAACGAAAAAATTCCTGACGAGCTGGGCGCACTCACGATGATGGCCGTCATCATGATCAAACAATGCAAGCCGGACGAAGCTATTGATCTTTTAAAAACACTAAACGATTTGTTCGATGCCAATAAAATGGCTGATCAAAAAGGTTTGCACCTGAACAACCTAGCCTGGGCCTACCTTCTGAAAAACGATTTGGATGAAGCGCATCGTTATGCCACGCTGGCGATTGAGGCACTTCCGGAAAACCGGAATATCGGCTGCACTTACGGTTCAATTTTAATAGAGCGTGGTGACGTTGAAATCGGCATGCGTTGGGTGCGAAAGAACATTGATTTTGATCATCCGAGCGATGAAACACTTTGCGCTTCGATGTACCGGATGTTAGGCGCCCATCTGAATGGAGATGATGAGATGCGCGATGAGCACAAGCGTTATGTAACGGCCTATCAACATGCGCTAGAAAAAGATTCTCTTTTTCTTTGGGAGAGATGTTTGCAAAGAGTGAGCCGGTAAATCCACGATCTGCCTGCCTGATTAGAGCTATAAAGAAAAATGCCAGTCTTCAGTAGACTGGCATTTAACTTTTGTGGTGACGGAGGGAATTGAACCCCCGACACAAGGATTTTCAGTCCTTTGCTCTACCAACTGAGCTACGTCACCGGGATCCTGATAGCTATCGGGACGCTTTTTTGCCAAAAGCGGGACGCAAAAGTAAAACAATTCACATAAATAGAAAATTTTTTAAGCTCGGGTCTACCCAATCTCTGTAAACTGAAAATTCCCTATTGAATTCCTATTTTTGGAGCATGGCTATCCTTCAGCAAATCCTTTTCATCCTGACACTTGGGGCGGCAGTCTTTTTTGTCAGGAAACGTGTATTACGGATCAAGGCAAACATCCTCCTTGGCAAAAAGAATTCGATCATCGATCGGAAAAATGACCGCCTTTCCAATATGCTATTGGTAGCCTTCGGGCAAAAGAAAATGTTCAAGCGCCCTCTGCCGGCCGTGCTTCACTTTTTTATTTATATCGGCTTCCTGGTAATCAACCTGGAAGTATTAGAATTTGTTATTGATGGCATTGCCGGTACACACCGGATTTTCGCTCCATTTCTCGGTGGGTTTTATAATGTGCTGATGAATATTTTCGAGTTTCTGGCCATTGCCGTACTCGTTGCTTGCATTTCTTTTCTCATCCGTCGGAATGTCCTGAAAGTACCTCGCTTCTGGTCAGCGGAAATGACATCCTGGCCCAGACTGGATGCAAACCTTATTCTATGTACAGAGATCATTTTGATGTTCGCTATTCTTACCATGAATGCAAGTGACCAGATTTTGCAAACGCGAAGCGAGCATTATGTTGCCACCGGAAGTCTGTTTTTCAGTTCGTACATAATCCCGGTACTTCAAAACACGAGTACCTCCACACTTATCATCCTTGAGCGTTTCTGCTGGTGGTTTCACATCATCGGCATTCTTGGTTTCACGATCTACATCACCTATTCAAAACACCTACACATTTTCATGGCTTTTCCGAATACGTATTATGCCAAGCTGGGTGCGAAAGGGCACATCAACAATATGCCTGTGGTGACCAACGAAGTAAAATCGATGTTAGGTCTTGCTCCTGCCCCAACTACTCCTGCCGAACCGGGAAGATTTGGCGCTAAGGACATTAATGATCTTAGTTGGAACAATTTGATGGCGGCTTATTCATGTACAGAATGCGGCCGATGCACAAGCGAATGTCCGGCTAACCTTACTGGCAAAAAACTTTCTCCACGCAAGATCATGATGGATACCCGCGATCGCATGGAAGATGTTGGCAAGAGCCTCGAGAAGGGCGGTCAGGGGTTGAATGACGGGAAATTTTTGTTAGGCGACTACATCACGAAAGAAGAAATCAACGCCTGCACCAGTTGCAATGCCTGCGTGGAAGCTTGCCCGGTAATGATCAACCCATTGGAAATTATTTTGGAGTTGCGCAGGTACGTGGCCATGGAAGAGAGTGGCTCCCCGGCTTCGTGGAATTCCATGTTCCAGAATATTGAAACGAGCTTTGCCCCATGGAAATTCTCACCCAGCGACAGGTTCAACTGGTCAAAAGACTAAATCGATAAATGAAAACACTTTTCGATTTCAATGTGTCCGTTACGATGATTGATCGCATTCAAAAAATCTCGCCCGAATCGTCCAGACAATGGGGAAAAATGGACGTGTCGCAGATGCTTGCCCATTGCGGTAACGCACTGGATATGGCAATGGGCACTACAAAGCCTAAGCGGGTTTTTATCGGCCGGATTTTGGGTCCTCTATTTAAGGGCCACTACACCAATGAAGAACCATTCGACAAGAGCAGTCCAACCAGTGAAGAAATCAAAGTGGTAGAATCACGTGATTTCAATACCGAAAAATCCAGGCTACTCTCATTGGTAAAAAAGTTTTCAGAAGGAGGAGAAAAGAATGCCACCACACATCCGCACCCGTTCTTCGGACTGCTGAAACCCAGTGAGTGGGGAATAGGTATGTACAAACATCTGGACCATCACCTCCGCCAGTTCGGAGGATAAAAAAAGAAATTATGACAGCACCAACCGTAGCCGATTTAGTAGCCAGGGGAGAAAGCCCGGAAGTTTTGTTTTGGGTAGGATGTGCCGGTTCGTTTGACGATCGTGCCAAACGTGTGACTAAGGCATTCGTAAAAATCCTGAACGCAACACAAACGAAATTTGCAGTGCTCGGAACAGAAGAGACTTGCACAGGTGATCCTGCCCGCAGAGCTGGCAATGAATTTTTGTTCCAAATGCAGGCCATGAATAACATCCAGGTTTTAAATGGTTACGGCATCAAAAAAATTGTGACGGCTTGTCCGCATTGCTTCAACACATTAAAGAATGAATACCCTGAACTGGGTGGCAATTACGAGGTGATTCACCATTCTACTTTTCTTCAGCAGTTGATTAATGAGGGAAAAATAAAATTGAACGGAGGCGGTTCATTCAAAGGGAAAAAAATCACCTATCACGACTCATGCTACCTTGGCCGCGCCAATGGTATTTACGAAGCTCCACGAGAAGTGCTACAGGCACTGGATGCAGACCTTGTTGAAATGAAACGATGCCGCACCACGGGTTTGTGCTGTGGCGCAGGTGGCGCCCAGATGTTCAAAGAACCTGAAAAAGGAAAAAAAGACATCAACGTTTCGCGTTCGGAAGAGGCTCTGGCTACAGGTGCCTCCACCATTGCCGTTGCATGTCCGTTCTGTATGACTATGATGACGGATGGGGTGAAAAACAAAGAGAAGGAAAATGAGGTAAAAGTGAAAGACCTGGCTGAGCTGATTGCAGAGTCCTTGTAAAAAATCATTATCCCTTTTTGAATTTTAATTAGGGCTCCTTCGTTTTATTGTTTGATAATCGTAACGATGCATATTCCATTTAGTCAATTGCCACCCGACTCACGAATCTGGATTTACCAGGCCGACCGTCCTTTTTCCGATGCGGAAGAAAAGATCATTTCAGAAAACCTTAAAGGCTTCTGCTCTCGTTGGGAAGCACACGGAAACCCCCTTCAGACTTCGTTTGCCGTTGAGCACAAACAATTTGTCGTTCTTTCAGTAAACGAAAATACAGCCGGGGCATCTGGTTGTTCCATTGATGGATCCGTACGCGTCTTAAAGGAACTAGGGCAACACCTGAACATTGATTTCTTCAACCGTGCAAAAGTGGCTTTTTTGATAGAGGACGAGGTTCGGCTTTACTCACTTCCAGAGCTACAAACACTTTTCAAGACCGAAACCCTTAACCGCTCATCCACTACGTTCAACAACTTAGTTAGCGATAAATCGGCCTTTGAAAGCAGCTGGAAAACATCTGCAGAAAAATCATGGCTAGTAAAATATTTGCCTAAAAGTGCGTTATCACTCTAGTGTTTTTATTTTGTAGTTTTACTTCTCACGTGAAGTTGTTTTTTTATGCTATCCACTAAGTCCAGCGGAGTTCTTCTGCTTTTAATCATTTCCCTGCTTTTCTCCTGTAGCCCGGAGAAAAAAGCACAAAACGCATTCCGGTATGGGAAATATGAAAAGACCATCAGTTATTATAAGGGTGTGCTGAACAAACAGCCCAATAATCCGAAAGCAAATTATTACGTAGGTGAGTCATACAGGCTCTCCAACCGCATCAAGGAAGCTGAACCCTATTACGCCAAAGCAAAAGGCCGCGGATCAAAGAAAGATTCCGTGGGTTTGTATTATGCAAAAGCCCTGCAAGCCAATGGCAAGTACGAGGAAGCTAAAAAGTCACTGGAAGAACTGGCCGCCTCCGCTACTGACAATGAAAAACTGAAGGACAGGGTCAATAAAGAAATCCAGGGTCTGGACTATCTGACCGAGATCGCGCAGAAAAAAGATTACTATAAAGTAAAAAACCTGGATGTAATCAATACCGCATTTGCCGATTATGGTCCTGCTTACTCCAACAGCGAATTATACTTTGCTTCATCGCGTGCCAATTCAAAAATTTATGAAGCATCCGGTACTCCTTTTACAGACTTATACCAGGTGGACACCAACGGTGCCAATGTTGATGTCAGTACATTGAAAGCAATGCCCGATGGTATCAATGTCAATGACGTCAATACCGGTTCAATCACCTTTTCTGCCGATGGCAAGCTGATGATTTTTGCCCGGGGCAATACCGGTAAGAAAAAAGGAGCGAAGGATGTTGATCTTTTCTTGTCACGTTTTAGAAATGGAAACTGGACTCCTGCTGTTCCGATCAACATCAACACACCTGACAACTGGGAGTCAACTCCAGCGCTCAGCCCTGATGGAAGAACGCTTTATTTTTCTTCTAACCGGAAAGGCGGTTACGGTGGACTTGATCTTTACTCTGCACAAATGGACAGCCGGGGACGTTTTGGGAAAGCTAAAAACCTGGGGCCGGATATCAACACAGCCGGAGATGAGTTGTTCCCCTACGTGGCCGAAAACGGTAAGCTTTATTTTTCTTCTGACGGTCATCCCGGCTACGGC
This sequence comes from Cytophagales bacterium WSM2-2, assembly GCA_015472025.1. Taxonomy (NCBI): domain Bacteria; kingdom Pseudomonadati; phylum Bacteroidota; class Cytophagia; order Cytophagales; species Cytophagales bacterium WSM2-2. The sequence goes on along the minus strand of BNHL01000001.1, from coordinate 1,891,136 downwards.
ATGCTCGACTTATATGTTATTAATCGCGCCAATGGTAAGAACATCATTACGAACCTTGGTCCGACGATGAATTCCTCCAGCGATGATTTTGGTATTTTCTTGTTCAAGGCTGACCGCGGATTCTTCACTTCCAACCGCGAAGGCGGAAAGGGAGATGACGATATCTACACCTTTAAAAATGATGACCCGAACCTGCGTGTAGTTAACTATACCCTCCAGGGCATAACTTATTCTTTGAAAAAAGACAGCACCCGTGAAATTCTTCCTGATACGAAGATTTCGTTGTTGGCAGAAGACGGTGATGTGATGCAGGAATTTACCACTGGAAATGATGGTAAGTTTTTGTTCCGTGTCTATGAAAATGAAAATTACTTCCTGCTGGGTGACCGTGATGGCTACATCATTAAGCGGCAACCCTTCACCACGAAAGGAAAGTCTATACCATTGGAGACCCTAAAAGAATTAGTCACCAACATTACCTTGGATACACTCCTTGTTCTGGACCGGAAGGCCAAGGGAATCACCTTCAGGCTTAATAACATTTACTTTGAATATAATAAAGCCGACATCAATCGCGATGCTGCTCACGAACTTGATAAATTGGCTGAACTCCTGACTGACAATCCCGAATTGAAAATTGAAATGGGCTCACACACCGACAGTGTGGCCTCAGATGACTATAACATCGAACTTTCCCAACGCAGGGCTGAAAGCACAGTCAACTATCTAATCCGTAAAGGAATTGCACCAGAACGACTCGTGGCTAAAGGATATGGAGAACGAGTGCCCATCGCACGCAACACCAATCCGGATGGCACAGACAATCCCAAAGGCCGTGACAGGAACAGACGTACTGAGTTCAGAATTCTTGAAATTGGTCCAACAGTGAAAAAGTCCGATGAATTTGATGAAGACAAGTACTTCAAAGACGGCAAGGATAAGGACAAAGACAATTAACTTACTGGTGAAGGAGGCTTAACCTTCACTTAAAATCTGAAAATTAGGGGTAAAAAGTTCTCCAGGCGAAGAGAAATCGCCTGTTCATTCATCTGGCCTTAACACTCAGGCAATCATCTGCAGGTTCTTCGACCCACGATTCTGCCTTAATGCCTGGCGGATTTCTTTCATGGCTTCCTTCTTAAAGTTCTTGTAATTCTCGTGAACAGGTTGTTGGAGGACACCCTTGATATACGCAAGGACATTTTCCATCTGCACCTGGTCCATTGAATCCAAACTCTGGAGGATAGCCAGTTTAGGTGAATGTTTCATTTTCGTAGTGGTTACTACAAATAACGGAAAACAAGTGCCTGTGGTTCAAGGGATAAGGATGCATTTCATGCAAAAACAACAGGCAGGTAATATTTCTTTCAAATTGGTCATAAAAAAAGCCCCAAAACCGGGGCTTTCTCTTCATTTCTGAATGATTTTAGCGGTGTTCCTGCAATCCGTGAGCGTAGTGCAATATGTTCTTCACCGTGGCATCCGAAGGCTGCATTTGGGCGCTGTCGAGCTCCTTTTTCAATACGGCCATTTCAGTGTACTGGCGTTGCAATTCGCTGTCGCAAAGCAAAGCTTTATCAATCTCCTTCGCCTCCTCGGGAGAGGTTTCGTGGTACAGGCGCCTCATCAGGTCTTGTGGGGTAAAAGTTTTTGTCATAGGCATTATAGTTAGTAGTAACCAGTTTCTTGCGTAGGTTAATTAAAGCATAGCGCATCCTGCCCAAAGCTGTGTTGATACTCACCCCCGTGTGGTCGGCAATCTCCTGAAAACTCATTTGCAGGTAGTTACGCATGATCAGGACTTCCTTTTGTTCTGGAGGAAGTTCTTTGATTAACGCCCTTAATCTGCTCTTAGTATCCTGCCGTACCTGGATTGTTTCGAAAGAATCGGCCGCAAACTGCATCGAGTCAAACACCCGGCTGCCGTCTTCCAGAGTTATTTCCGGATGGCGTTTACAGCTTCTGAAATGGTCTATTGCCAAATTATGAGCTATACGGCTAATCCAAGGCAAAAACTTGCCCTCCTCGTTATAGCGTCCGCTTTTAATCACATTGACAGCTTTTATAAAAGTGTCCTGTAACAAGTCTTCCGCTACATAACGGTCTTTAACGATAAGATAAATGGCTGTGTAAATCCGTGATTTATGCCTGTGAAGCAGCATTTCAAACGCCTCTTCGTTACCATTTTGATAGAGCAACACCAACTGACTGTCGCTGCACTTTTGATCGATCATTTCTATTTGCGTTTAGGTAACGTAGAGTATAGATCGATAGGAGGTGGGTTTGTGTTTTTTTGTTGTTTAGAATTGAAAAGTAGGAATATTTCACAGAACACCAAAAAAAAAAATTGAAAAATCTTGCCTACTCTGTCAAACCTTCGCTATTTGAGCCGTTTTTTACTGTTTTAAAAACCCGATGGCAGCTGCGAAAAAGAGAGTAATTAAGAGTCTCGACAATTTATCCGACGATTTGAAAAATCTGATGCACGATCAATACCCCAATGGGTATGAGGCAAGCATCACGCGTATTAAAAACGCAAAAAATGAACCAATTTTTGTATTTCCACTTGAAACGGAGGATTCCATCTACCTGGTAAAAGTGCCTGCCACCAAAAACAGCGATGGCGGCTACGATGTCGAGTCAGGCAAGCCCCAAGAGTTTGATTCCAATAATGACGAAGGTGGTGACGACTTCAGTGGCGGTGCTGGTGGTGGCGATGACTTTGAGGGTGACAATGAGTACGAAGGTGGTAGTGGCGGTGAAGAGGAAGAAGGGGGGAAAAGCCGCGAAGCAAGCTACGACCCGGATTTCGACAATTAATCTTTCTTTTCCGGTCTCATTTTAAGCCCTGTCACGGGCCTAAGCAAACTTTATCACGGATTTTTTGTTTCGTGCTTAGTACCGTATTTTTGCGGCTACTTTTTTTAAATCACCTTAAGGAAATTGTTTTATGGCAAAATCAGCGAAGAAAAAACCGTCTAAGCCAGCGAAGAATAAGACTGCAAAAAAAGTCGCTTCTAAAAAACCTGTTAAAGCTAAAAAGGCCGTTGCCAAGAAGACAGCTAAAGTAGCGAAGAAAGTTGCTCCCAAGCCTGCCAAAAAAGCAGCTAAAGTTGCTAAGCCGGTTGCCAAGAAACAGGAGGTGAAGCCAGTAGTTGCGGCAAAGCCGGCTCCAGCTCAACTGAATATTTTCCCTATCCTCAGTCAGCGCCCTATCGCGCACAAACCGGTGAAGTCCTCCATCATGCCTGATGACAAGACACGCTACAGCGATGAGGAGCTCAAAGAATTCGAAACACTGATCAACGGCAAGCTTGAAAAGGCCCGTGAAGAATTTAAGATTCTCAAAGAAACCCTGAATCGTAACAACGATGAAGGAACCGACTCTACTTCGGGTGGCAACACTAAGGTATTAGAAGACGGAGCAGAGACTGCCGAAAAAGAAAACATGAGCCAGTTGGCTGCACGCCAGTTGAAATATATTACCAACCTGGAGAATGCATTGGTGCGGATTAAGAACAGGACATACGGTATTTGTTCCGTTACCGGAAAACTAATTTCCAAAGAGCGCCTGATTGCTGTTCCTCACACGACTCAGTCAATCGAGGCTAAAATGATGAAGCAGGATTGATCAGCAGAATAATTTAAACAGAATAGGAATTGGATTTCTTACAAAATCATATTGAGGCACTGGTGTTTTGTTCACCCACGCCCGTTAAGTTGGCTGATCTGAAAGCCTGCCTTTCAGAAATGTTCAATGCAGACGTGCCTGAAGAAGACATTTCCGGTGCTCTTCAGCGAATTGAAGAAAAGTTTCAGGCAGAAGAATATTCGTTCCAGCTGTTTAAGGCTGGTGGAGGCTACCAGTTTTTGACCAAGCCCGCTTACCAAGCAAGTATTGGAATCATGCTCAAGCAACAATCCAAGAAGAGATTGTCGCTGTCTGCAATGGAAACACTTTCCATCATCGCGTACAAGCAGCCTATTTCAAAACCTGAGGTAGAAAATATCCGTGGAGTGAATTGCGATTATGCTATTCAGAAGCTGCTTGACAAGGGATTGATTGAAATCCAGGGCAAGGCTGAATCAATCGGTCGTCCCATGCTTTATGGAACCAGCCCTAAGTTTATGGAATACTTCGGCATCAACGATATTTCAGAATTGCCTACACCAAAAGATTTCAGCAGCGAAGTAAATACTATTGGCGAAACGCCAGACAATCAATAAGAAGAAATTCTACAGTTATCGATCGCTCTGGCGGCAAACGTCAGGGCGATTTTTTTTCATCAATTATACCGTTACATTCATTAGAAAATAAGAATTATGGCACGCGAAGGCAAATCATCCGGAAATAAGAAAACTTCTTTTGGCAAACGAACTCAGGCAGAGAGGTTATTCCGCGACCGGAAAAAAGGAAAAGCCAGTTCGTCTGATTCAGGCGAGCCGCGTGAAAGATCTTTCTCAGGCAGGCGTACAGGCACCTCAGGGTCCTCTTTCCGCAAAAGAGATAATGACTCCGGTGAGCGTAGCGCTTCGAAACCTTCCTTCAAAAAAGACGGAGATCGTTTTTCAAAATTCAAAAAAGACGATTCTTCAAAAGAGAAAAGATTCGATCGTGATTCCCGTTCAGGATCTTCGTTCAGAAAAACGGGGGATGAATCGGGTGAAAAAAGATTTTCAAGACCCTCCCCATTCAAGAGAGAAGGATCGGGCGGAAGGCCAACCGGTGAAAAAAGATTTGATCGTGACGGAAATAAGTCAGGTGAAAAAAGATTTTCAAAGCCTGCTTTTAGAAAGAGTGGAGACTCTGAGCGATTTTCAAAATTCAAGAAAGATGATTCTTCAAAAGAGAAGAGATTTGACCGAGACTCTCGTTCTGGATCTTCTTTCAGAAAAACGGGAGATGAATCGGGTGAAAAAAGATTTTCAAGACCTTCCCCATTCAGAAAAGAGGGATCAGAGAAACCTTCAGGAGACAGACGATATATTCGCAAGGATAATGAATCGCGCGAAAAAGGCTTTTCAAAACCGTCATTCAGAAAAACGGATGAGGAGAGACCTGAGCGGTCACAATTTGAGAAAAGAGAACGCTCAAAAAATTTCGGGAAACCGTTCGCTTCACGCGAGAGGAAAAAATCATTTGGCGGGCCCAAACAAGAGCACCAGCGAAAAAATATTGATGCCGGAGTAAAAAAGGACGATGGGCTGATACGCCTCAACAAATTCATGGCCAACAGTGGTGTTGGTTCCCGTCGGGAAGCAGATGAATTCATCAAAATGGGATTGGTCACTGTGAATGGAGAGACCATCACTGAGATGGGTCACAAGATAAAAGCTACCGATGACGTCCGTTATGAAGGTCGGAAACTAAAAGCCGAGCCGCTCGTCTACGTGCTTTTGAACAAGCCGAAGGGTTTTATCACCACAACGGATGATCCCGAAGAACGAAATACCGTGATGGACCTGGTAGCAAGTGCGTGCAAGGAAAGAATTTACCCGGTGGGGCGGTTGGACCGAAACACTACAGGTTTGTTGCTGCTTACCAATGATGGAGATCTTGCCGACAAGCTCACACACCCTTCTTACAACGTTAAAAAAATCTACAAAGTGGAGCTGGACCGTCCATTGACAAAAAACGATCAGGAGAAAATTCTGGAAGGAGTTTACTTTGAAGAAGGTCGTGCGCTGGTGGATGACCTCGCTATCGTGAGTGACGATAGTAAGGAGATTGGAATTGAATTGCATATCGGCTGGAACAGAATTGTGAGGCGAATCTTTGAAGCCCTCGGATACCAGGTGGAAAGACTCGATCGTGTAGTTTATGCGGGTCTTGACAAGAAAGACCTGGGGCGTGGGCAATGGCGCTTTCTCAAACCAGAGGAGATCGTTCGCCTGAAACACTTCCGCTAAGCGAAAGAATTTTCTATTTTTCCTCTTCCATGAGGAAAATAATCGTCCTTGTTTGTCTTGTTATTCCTTTTTTTTGCCTGGCTCAGCGCACCAGCATAAAAAACGATTATTTGTTTAGCCAGCTGACAACCAAAGAGGGGCTCTCGATCAACACCTCAAACTTTGTATTTCAAGACAGCCGTGGATTTATCTGGATAGGCACCACTGACGGTTTGAATTTATACACGGGTAACAGCATTGTTGTTTTTCGAAATAACCCGAAAGATTCCCTCTCCCTTCCTGACAACGCTATTCATTGCATTGCTGAAGACAAAAATCAGAATCTCTGGATTGCTTCTTCCTCCGGGTTGACCCGAATAAATCTGAACTCATGGAAAATTGAAAAAGTATTCAGACACACCGATGACCCGGGCAGTATCTTCTCCTCAATCGTTTTGCTCATCGATGAAGAAGGCAAAATCTGGACCGCCAACATAGGCATTGATCTGTACGATCCATCCTGCGATTGCTTTCATCATTACGTTAACGAGAGTGCAAAGGGTGACGAGCGTCAGTTCAGGGCAAGCAACCAGGTTCACTCGCTGTTTATTGACTCCAGAAAGAGAATGTGGGCCGGTACGAGTTTGGGCGTTTATCAATTTGATCTCACCACCAAGAAATTTTCAAAACCGGAATGGTTTAATCCTCCATTATCAGGTCAGGAACCTGTTGGTCCCATTGTTAATGAAATTATGGAAGACCACAACCGTCAAATGTGGCTGGCCACCTGGGGCTCAGGGTTAATAAAATTCTCTCCAGATGAGAAAAATATTGAAGTCAAGAATTCCAAAGACTTGGTGACTGGAAAAACAACGATTTATAATGTGGTCGATCGGATTGGCGAATCAAAAACCGCTGATGGGAAATATCATTTATGGGTCGGCACTGATGTGGGCTTTGGCGAATGGGACGATCAAACTAATTCTTTTCTCATTCATCAGTTAAGACCGGGTGACTATGGTGGTGTAAAAAGAATCAATACAGATCGCTCCGGAATCGTATGGATCTCCACATCAGACGGAGGCGTTTACATTCTTGACCCTTACCGTCAAATTTTTAAAACTAATTTTTTTGACAAAAATACCTTTGGGCCGCAACCTGGCTTTGGATTTGTAAATGCCATTTTTAGTGAAGGCGATACCACCTGGATAGCGACCTGGTACGGCAATGCGCTATATAAGTTTGACAGGGATTTTAACCTTCTGGAAAAGTGGGCTCGCTTCCCTCCTCACAGTGAAACAGGCGAGAGTTTACAGGGCAATCATATTTCTCGCGACAAGCAAGGTTTTCTTTGGATATCTACTTTGAACGGACTTCACCGGTTGAATACCAGAACCAAAGAGGTCAAATCCTTTTATCATGATCCAAAGGACTCCACTAGTTTGCCCAGCAACAAAGTGATGAAGTACTTTGAAGATAGCAGAGGTATAAGCTGGGTATGTTTTTACAAACAGGGGATTTGCAGATTTGATCCTCGCACGGGAAAAATATCGGACTTTCACCAGGGAATTCGAAGCAAGACAGGTCAGCTTTTCAATTTTTACATATGGGACATTCTGGAGGATGACGATCACAACGTGTGGTTTGCTGATGACGGTCTTGGACTTTGGAAGTACGACTCAAAACAAAAGGAACTGGTGGCGACACGTGCAAAAGGACTAGCCGGGCACATTGGGTCTCTTGCTAAAGACGGTAAAACAATTTGGGCTTCAACTGACAACGGCCTGGTTGAGATGAACGGAGACTCCACGCGCGTGTTCACAGCCGCTGATGGCCTTCCTTCAAACAGCATCTATGGCGCCCAAATGGACCAGCAGGGTCGGCTTTGGGTACTGACAAGCCAGGGATTAGCACGCTATGACCGAAAGAAAAACATCATTCGCGTTTTCAAGCAAGAAGATGGATTGGATAAACTCGCTGAAGTTGTATTTGAAAAAATAAGCGGTGGCCGTATGGCAATCGGGTCGCACGGTTTTGTTACCCTATTTGATCCGGAGAAAATTTCAAGGAACGACATAGGCCCTCAAACTTATATTACGCAGTTCAAGGTTTTCGGGAAAACCACGCCCTGGATATCAAATTCAAAAGGAAAAACAGTCACGTTGACATATGACCAAAATCAATTTTCATTTGACTTTGCTGTCTTAAACTATTCGAATCCGACAGGGAATAAATTTTATCACCGAATGGTTGGGTTCGATCCGGACTGGGTAAGTGACACCCAGGGATTTGTTAATTACACCAACCTGGATGCGGGTGAATATACTTTCAAGGTTAAAGGAGCAAATGCGGATGGAGTCATGGGTGATGCTGGTGATTTCATCATTATCCGTATCATACCCCCAGTGTGGCGCACCTGGTGGTTCATTCTGCTTTGCGCAATGGCTATAGTCGGAATTATTTACATCATTTACAGAATCCGGGTAAACCAGCTGCTTCGACTGGAGAAACTTCGACTGCGAATTTCAACTGATTTGCATGATGACATGGGATCAACGTTGAGTTCTATTTCCATTCTGAGTAACATGGCCCTAAAATCGAATGAGAAGGCCAAAGAAATAATGTTAAATGAGATCAAGGACAGTTCGATCACGCTGATGGAGCGAATGGATGATATTGTCTGGAGCATCAATCCTCGAAACGACTCACTTGACCGCTTGATGTTGCGTGTAGGAAATTTTGCATCAAAATTATTCGAAGCAAAAGGTATAGACTATCAAATTGAAGTTCCTCAGGCTATTTCCAATATCAAATTCCCTATGGAGGACAGGCAGCATATCTACCTGATCATGAAAGAGGCGGTGAACAACCTGGTGAAATATTCCAGGTGTACTTCCGCTACCATCCGCGTTTCCTTGAATCCGCTGACTGTTGAAGTTCGCGACAATGGAACCGGATTTGATACAAACGCTTCATTCCATGGAAATGGAATACAAAGCATGAAAAGCCGTGCGCAATTGCTGAATGCTGAGCTAGCTCTCGATTCTGGGCCGGGGAAAGGAACTTCTGTCGTATTGAAGATGAAAATCAAATAAATGTCTGATAGGAAAAGTTTGGGGTTCCTAAAAACTTGCGCGATGATCAAAGTGGCCATCGTGGAAGACAATGCAATGCTTCGCAACAGCCTCGGCAACATGATTGATAATACGGAAGGAATGTCCTGTGTTGCGTCTTTGGGTAATTTGTCAAACGTGGTCAGTGAGTTTAATCGCGCTCAACCTGAAATTGTTTTGATGGATATCGGTCTTCCTAATATTTCAGGCATTGAAGGTGTGCGTACCGTAAAATCTAATTTTCCCAAGGCTCAAGTCATCATGTTTACCGTTTTTGACGATGATGACAAAATTTTTGAAGCCGTTCGGGCCGGAGCGATGGGATATCTCCTGAAGAAAACTCCTCCCGAAGAGATTATCGAGGCAATTCGCGAGTTGCATGGCGGGGGTGCTCCTATGTCCGCAAGCATTGCACGCAAAGTGATCCAGGCATTTCAAAAGCCTCATGAAAATTCACTTGAAGAGTATCAATTGACTGCACGGGAAAAAGAAATTTTATTCTCACTGGTAGATGGGCTTTCGTACAAAAAAATGGCTGAAAAATACTCTGTTAGCATCAGCACTGTACGAACGCATATTTGTAATGTCTATACAAAACTGCATGTAAACTCCAAGTCACAGGCCGTCAGCAAAGCGCTAAGACCGAAATAACTTCAACACCAAACTAACCCGAAGAAATATGAAAACGAGATGTGCCCTTCTGTTCTTCGCAGCAGCATCAGCTCCTGCGATGTCGCAAGGAGTCCTTAACAAGCTAAAGCAAGAGGCTACTAAGGAAGCTAACAAAATTGTTTCACCCTCAAGTTCGACATCAACGGCTCAAAGCAAAAACAAACTAAGTGCGAACGTCACCCGCACTGTGGTCGTTAACTTAAAAGAGGGCGAGGTGTTTGACTACTCCGAAAACTGTATCGATCTGGGCGCTTCAATAAACCAGGTTTCTTTTATTGTTACCAAGGGTAACGGCAATACAGCACAATGCTTCTCTTATAAAAATGGAGTGCGAACACCAGTTGCGTGTCCCACGAGCAACAGTTCGTGCGGGTCTGAGCTCCAGTGCAGCTACAACAAGTTGATGAATCTCTCACTTGACGGTGATGAAATAAAAAAATACGTGAGCAACAAAACTGAGGACCATAAAATGCCTCAGGCTACCCTGACAGACGAGCAACTGAAGGCGATGTCAGCCTACATGAGCAAAGAACAATTGGAGGCGGTGAAGAAACAAATGGCCGAAGCACAGAAGCAAACAGCCGGCCAGACCTATTCCACAGTTCTTTCAAGCTCAATTAATTTTAATGGCAAAACCTACGGTCCTTACAAGCAAATAAGCCAGTTTTATCTTACCTCCGACAAGAAAACTTTTTATGCAGTTGTTCAGGAGGGAACCCAGGGATTTAAAGTGGTAACCTCGGCATCAGCACTTGCTCTCACACTCCCGGGATTAATGCCTCCACTATCCTGCCTCGCTTCTCCCGACAACTCGGAATTTGCGGTAACTTCACTCAACACTGAAGGAAAATATGATATCATTACTTCCTCCGGAAAGAAATATCCAGTTACTGAAATGGGTTGGTTTGGTGGCGCCTGGTATTCAGCAGCAGGCAATCATATGCTTATGCTGATGAAGAGTCAGTTATATTTTGATGGACATGTAATCAAAACCTTTGAAGATGGTTCCAGTCAGGAGCCTTGCAACCTGTATGTGAGCAATGACGGTAAAGGCGTAACAATTGTGAAAAACAATACCCTTTCTTTTTCGGATGGTGATTATTTCGAATATCCGTTAAAAATTGCCGTTGTTAATTCAGCGGGTAAAAGCTACTTCAAGTGGATGGCTCTTGAGAACCAGGAGGTGGTGATCTACCAAAAGCCTTATTAGCGTGATTCAGCTATTAAAAATAATTCTCACAGCAGCCTTCGGGCTGCTTTTTGTTTTCTCGAACGCACAACAGAAAGAAGACTTCTCAAAAATCTTCTCTAAAGATTATGAGAAAGCGGCCCGTTTTTTAGAAGGTCAAAAATGGATGGATGAATTGATTTTGTCGTACGGCTTAAAGCCCAAAGAAGTTAAGGCCATAATTTTTCCTGAGCTGATTAGATACAACGCCATTCAAGACAAGATCGAAACTTTTGCCCTGGAGTCACTATACATTCAGTACGGAAAATCGTATGCTGATTTTTCTGTAAGTGAATTTCAAATCAAGCCTTCATTTGCTGAGCGTGTAGAGATTGATTTCATCAAGCTATTTCCTGACAGTAAAATTGTGGGGTGGCATTCGTCTTCCAATGACACTATTCAAACTCAGGCAAGCCGGTCAAACCGTCTTACGCGAATCAAAGACCCAAAGATGATGACGAGATATATCTGTCTGTTTCTAAAAGTGATTACAGCAAAATATCCCCTGGAGCAAGACGAAGAAAGGATAAAATTGTATTCCAGTGCCTATAATTGCGGATATTGGAAATCGAGGGAGGAGATACGTGCATTCCAGTCGAAAAAGTTTTTTCATACTGGCCTTTCTATTGCTTCTAAAAAATATTGTTATGCCGAGGTAGCCTGGTATTTCTTTAACAGGTAAATAGCAAAAATCATTTCAAGCCATGGCCTCATTTATTTAATTATTCGAGTCTCACTCTCATAATCACAACCTCTCGGAGCTTGGCCGGGTCCTTGAATTTTCCCTTTTCGTAGTTTTGCAGTTGACTGTTGCCAACGAAATAGAACCAATCATCAACGATTGTCCCGGTTGTCGGAATTTCAAATAAGGGATGATTGGCAACCAACACAATTGCCTTCTCAATTTTATCGAGCGAAGAATTCAAGTAATACCGGTTTATGGAGGCCGGGAAAATCACGTTCTGAATCCCAATCATCGATTGATCATAGGCACTTAATCCGTCTATGAACATGGGGTAATATCCCGGAAAAGGAAGCGTTGCAATCTCTTTGGTCTGAATATTTATTTTGAAAAAACCCATCGAAGCATTTACTACCAGAGATCCATCTTTCAGTAGGGCAATCCCATTGATATCTCTCAATCGATCATCCTTCAACCAGAGTTCGGGTTTATCAAGCTGGGGACTGATATGAAATATCGCTCCATTGTCTGAATCAGAAATAAAAACATCTTCACTACTGGTAACGGCAAGGTCATTGAACAAATGACGCTCAACGCTAAATTCTAATATCCACTTCTTGATTAGCTTTCCGGAGGTGATGTTGTACTGATGTACCATTGACAGGCCTTCCAGATTGCTGCACGCCCACAGTTTGCCATCGCGAACTTTCATACCCAACACTTCCCCGATTCCGTCCTGTACCGAAGAGACAAAATCAGTTATTTTTTTTCTTTCATCTGCTTTGACAATTTTTCTCCGTGCAATACTGCTTACAAAAAATGACTTGGAAGCCGGGTCGTAAGTAATTCCTTCGGGTATCAATTCTTTTTCCGGAATGCGAAAAGCTACCTCTGCTTTCTGTGCAAAAGAAAGCTGCGCGAGAAAGAGGGCTCCTACTACAACAAAAATTCTCATCATTTTGGAAACTGACTTTTATCCATTCGCGGAAGTATGCTCAGCGCATTTTTGTAATAGATTTTTTTCAGGATGTCATCCGACAAACCGATGCCATACATTCGCCAGAAGGCATGATATCTTTTGTGATAAGGAAAATATTCGTCTTCGGTCTCAAGAACACGGAAATAGGTTTCGTATTCCTCGGGTACCCAACTGTCTTTTCCAAATAAGACGCGATCCTGGTATTTGGTAAGAAATGCTTTTGCCGCACGTGGTTGTCTTCCAAGCTCTGCAATTACAGCTCCAATTTCAGTGTACACGTTTGGCATTTGATCGAGTAGTTGTCCTAATTTTTTTAAATCACTGCCATACCATCCCAGGTGCGCATCAATAAATTTTGTCTTCGTGTGCTTCCGGAAAATAGTATGCTGCTCAGCTATGATCTTTTCCCACTTCACCGTGTCGGTGTCGTGCCTCCGTCCATTGTAGAGTTTGAGCTCAAGCCATCGTTCATTGGTACTGTCAATGGGTTGCCAGAACTGGCGCGGGTCTGCCGCGTGGATGAGAACAGGGATTCCCAGCTCACCACATTTGTCCCAGACAGGTGCAATTCTCGGATCATCAATGTGAATCCTACGGCCCTTACTGTCCTTGGCGGACATCCCAAGACTTTTATAAATTTTTAGTCCTCGTGCACCGAGTTTTACATCCGTTTCAAGCTGACGCACTGCTTTTGCTGTCCACTCGGGGTTATCAATACCGGTGAAGTCAACATTGGTGAATAAGACAAATCGTGCCGGGAAGTTTTTGTTAATGCTTTCCATCGACTCGGCAAGACGCTCAGGGCGCAGAGGAAAACCCTGACCGCTCAGGTTTACCATGACCAACATATTGAGTTTATTCATTTCACCGATCAGGGTATTCAATTCACCAGCTGACATACTGCCTTGATGGTTATGGATATCGATAAACGGAAATTTTGCCTTTGTCACATGATGTTCCTCCACCACCAACGATGATGGCGGATTGTAACTTTCAAAATCCATTTTTTCTTTGATCGGTTTTCCCTGGCTCAAAAGAGTCAGCGGATTCGCGACAGACAGCAAAACAATCCATCTAAAAAGCATATACTTAAGGTTTTAGTGGCAATGTACGCTTACCCTAATACTAAGTTTTAAAAAATTAGTTAAAAGGTGTTAAACCACGGCTGCTTCCGCTCGTCAAAGCAAGCACGGACGGCCTTCCTCCCAGGGACTTCCTTACTAAACTTTCCCCCTTTATCCGTCGGTATGAAAAAAGTTAAAAACATCCTCCAGCATACGGCAAAATTATTGTCGGATGACGTGTCTCTTTTCCGTAACATCATTCTGAATTCCGGTGGCGGAGAACTTCCGCCTGCTATCAAGGAGAAAGAAAAATTACTTCATGACATTGAAGATCTCATGAAGGTTGCGGCTAAGAAGTAGTGCTGTTCAGCCGATAGCAACCACTTACTTTCGGGCAAATCTTGTTAACTTGCTGTCACTGATTGATAGCAATGAAAAAAATAATTTCTGCGACATTATTTCTTGTTCCTTTCCTTGTATTTGGGCAGGCCGATCCTCTTGCCGATGCGCGCAAAAAACTAGACAAGAAGGATTACGCTGGAGCTAAAGCCGATGTGACTAAAATCATCGAGTCTACTTCAAAAAACAAGAAGGCCTATACACTACGCGGTCGGATTCGCCTTGCACTCAATGATTATTACGGAGCCATCGGAGACCTGAATTCCGCTCTGGAAATTGACTCCACTCTTGCTGATGCGTTGAATTACAGGGGTGAGGCAAAGATCAATTTGGAAGACAATGAGGGAGCAATAATTGATCTCGACAAGGCGATTAAATTCAACGCAAACTTTGGAGAAGCGTTCACTAATCGTGGATTCGCAAAATACAACATAGAGGATTTGCAGGGTGCTTATTTTGATTTCTCCAAAGCACTGGAGATTGGTCCAGCCACTGACGATAAATATTTTAATCGTGGTGTTGTGAAAGCAGAGCTTGGAGAATATGTGAGCGCTATCGATGACTACACCAAAGCGATTGAACTTGATAAAACGGACGCCAACCTGTTCAACTACCGTGGCGTGGCCTACTACAACACCAGCAATTTTGATCTGGCCATTGCCGACTACAACGAGGCCATCAGGCTGGACGCCAAAGACGCAACGAAGTTTGAAAACAGGGCGCTGGCTAAAAGCGCAAAAGAAGATTTGAAGGGTGCGCTTGATGACTACAATAAAGCCATCGAACTCAATAACCAGGATTCTGAGACGTACAATCTCCGTGGCGTGTTGAAACATACGATGCAGGACTATGACGGTTCCATTGCCGATTATACCAAGGCCATTGAACTTGATGCTACCAACCCGACTTACTTTGACAATCGTGCGTTAAGTAAAACTGAAAAAGAAGATTATGCTGGCGCAGTAGAAGACTATTCTGCCTCCATCGAGTTGTATCCAACTGATCCGGAAACTTATTATCAGCGTGGTCTTGTAAAGCTCACCATGAATAATAATTATGATGGTTGCCTCGACCTGAAACGTGCTGAAGAGCTTGGCTCTCAGGAAGCGAAAGCTGCGATCAAAAAAAGTTGTAAGTAGTCACCTCATTTTTCCTCATGACATTCAGGATCATTTTGTCTTTGGCAATCCTTGCTACAAATCTTGCTTACTCCCAATCCAAAGCTTTTATTTTGAAAGGGACGTTGAAAGAAGTCGGGAGTAGTAATACCATTCCTTACGCAAACATTTGGGTCACCAACTCAACCCAGGGCACCGCTACGGATGCATCGGGCAATTTTCTAATTAGCGTTGGTGAGATTCATGCAAAAGAAAAAATTAAAATATCATCCATTGGATATAAAACCAGGTTTTATTCAATTGATAGTTTGAAAAATTACAATTCGGTGGTTTTGCAACTGGAGTCGGATGTAAGCCTGCTGGATGAGGTTGTTATAAGAACAGCTCCTGTAAATCCGGCCGAAATCGTACAAGAAGCTATTGCTTCAATTGATAAAAACTATTTGAATGCTCCTTTCAACATTGAGTATTACTCTGAAATGACGGCCTCCGATATCTCTTCAGGCAAAGTGTTTTCATTGGAAACAATTCTCACTGGCTACTCCTCAGGTTATTCCAGTGGAAAGCGAATAATTTTTAAAATACCCCAAAAGAGAGCAACCGGGGACAATCATTTGAAAGCTATTGATTACAACTATTGGCCAACTTTTGAGATTCACAACGTAGATCAGATTTCCAATGCGTTCAAACATGGAATTCTAAATCTGAAACATCTCGACAAGTTCAGTATGAAATATTCAGGTGTGTCTCTTTTTGATGAAGATACCGTGTTTACGATTGAATACTATGCTCCCAAGCCAACCAAGGAAATTACGGGGTATGGTGTTGTTCCCAAGGTGTACAAGGGGAGCATTTCCATAACGACGGGTACTCATGCAATTGTCAAACATGAGATTACTACAGATCAGTTTTCCTACTCCATCATCTATAAAAAATGGGAGGAAAAATACTTCCCTTATTGGATCTATGGAGAAAGGCGAACCCGGGCTACGGTATTGCTAAGTAAGATTACCAATTCGATTACCCTTAAAAGTATTGAAACAAAAAACGTTAAGGTTATTGAGGGTAAGGTTAACGAATTTGACGACATCAATACTGTCAAGTATGATGAAGTCTACTGGAACACCTTTTTTCCAAAGGAGGAAAAATAAAAATCGCGGCCATGAGCCGCGATTTTATATTCAGAATTGAGTTTCTTTTAGAATTTCACTTCAGGTGCTCTGTCAGCGCCAGCCGCTGCCTGGAAGAATCCCTTCTCTTTAAATCCACCAATCATGGCTATAATGTTTCCTGGGAAACCAACAATTGCCGTGTTGTAATCCTGAACAGCATCATTGAAGCGCTTACGTGAAACGTTAATTCGATTTTCAGTTCCCTCCAATTGCGATTGCAAATCAAGGAAGTTCTGGTTTGCTTTCAAGTCGGGATAGTTCTCAGCTACTACCATCAACCGACCCAAAGCCTGGCTCAGTCCACCTTGTGCTTTTTGAAATGATTCCAACGCCTCAGGTGTAAGGTTTGATGCATCCACTTTCATTTGGGTGGCGCTTGCACGGGCTTCAATCACTTTGGTCAGCGTTTCTTTTTCAAAGTTGGCATAGCCCTTTACCGTGTTGACAAGGTTAGGAATAAGATCCATCCTGCGTTGATAGTCTGACTCCACATCACCCCATGATTTCTTCACTGCCTGGTCTTTGCCTGCGATGCCATTGTATTTGCTGATGGCCCACAGTACGAGCAATCCGACAATGATCCATGGGATGTATTTCCTGATATTCATAGTTGTTAGTTTTTCTTATTTAAAATTGAAGAAATGATTTAATACACCAAACTTTTCTCCATCAAAAATTCAGCGATCTGAACCGCATTTGTAGCAGCTCCTTTGCGCAAGTTATCGCTTACGACCCACATATTGAGGGTACGCGGTTGCGATTCATCTCGCCTCAGGCGGCCTACAAATACTTCATCTTTCCCATGTGAATTGATCGGCATCGGGTAAACGTTGTTTTTCACATCGTCCTGAACGATAACGCCTGGAGTGTTTTCTAAAATCTCACGGACTTCGTCCAGATCATATTCTTTATGGAATTCCACGTTCACTGCCTCGGAGTGGCCGCCAATCGCGGGAATCCGCACCGTAGTCGATGTCACACCTATCGTCTGATCACCCAAAATCTTGCGCGTTTCGTTCACCATTTTCATCTCTTCTTTGGTGTAGCCGTTATCCATAAAAACATCAATATGCGGTAATGCGTTCATATCGATAGGATGAGGATACACCTTGGTAGGGTTTGCAGCCGCATTGCGCTCATCCATCAGTTGCTGCACGGCTTTCTTACCCGTACCTGTCACTGACTGATAAGTCGAAACTACGATGCGTTTTATTTTATACTTCACATGAAGAGGCGCCAACGCCATCACCATCTGAATCGTTGAACAGTTGGGGTTGGCTATAATCCGGTCATCAATTTTCAATACATGACCGTTGATTTCAGGTACGACCAGTTTTTTGGTAGGGTCCATGCGCCAGGCAGAAGAGTTGTCGATGACGATCGTTCCCTTTTCTGCAAATTTTGGTGCCCACTCTAAAGAAGTACTTCCTCCGGCTGAAAAAATGGCGATGTCTGGCGCCAGTTCACAGGCCTCTTCCATACCCTTAACTGAATATTCCTTACCCTTAAACTTTATCTTCTCACCCACGGATTTGGCCGAAGCCACGAGATACAATTCATCAAATTCGATGTTACGTTCATCGATCACTTTCAGGACTTCCCGACCAACTAATCCGGTCGCGCCTACAACTGCTAATTTCATTTGCGTTTAAAAATTGTTGAATCACAAAAATACTACTTTTGAAAACACCTCATGAAGAAATTCAGTTCGATTATTTTCTTAGTCACCTTAACGAGCGTTTGCTTTTCGCAAGTTGCCGACAACTTCGCTGACGGAGATTTCACCAGCAACCCGTCATGGGCAGGTGCTGCCTCCGCATTCACTATCAATTCATCCAAGCAGCTTCAACTCAACAGCACCACTGCCGGGCAATCTTACCTCTCAGTACCATTTGCCGCCAACAGCCTGAATGATTATGAATGGCAGATTCTTGTGAAGCAGAGCTTTGCTCCTTCCTCAACCAACTATGGGAGGATCTACCTCACTAGCGATAAAGCAGATCTGTCTCAGGCTCTCAACGGATATTATCTTCAGTTTGGAGAAGCATTGAGTAATGATGCCATCGAACTTTTTCGGCAAACCGGGGCAACATCTACCTCTATTTGCCGAGGGAAGGCTGCAGGCGTTGCCAGTTCCTTTACTGTTCGGGTCAAGGTCACTCGTGATGTAGCAGGATTGTGGAAAGTTTTTGTTGACTATACCGGCGGAACTAATCTTATACTGGACGCCAGCGGGACTGACTTAACCTACAAAGCCGCTTCTTTCTTTGGAGTTCGTTGTACCTATACTGCAAGCAATGCAAACAAGTTTTTTTTTGATGATATCTACGCAGGCCCAACTCAAACTGATAAAACTCCTCCTACAATCCTAAGCACTCAAGTCACATCCATTAACTCGGTCTCCGTTTTGTTTTCTGAAGCTGTAGAGAAAGCTTCATCTGAGACTCTGGCCAATTATTCTGCCGACAATTCATTTGGTAATCCAACGAGTGCTGTTTTGCAACCCGATAAAAAAACAGTCGTCCTCACCTTCATGAAAAACTTTGGAAACGGAATCACGAACCAATTAACTGTTGTCGGCATAAAAGATTTCGCCGGAAATGTCATGGCCCCATCATCAACTTCATTTTTATTTTTCAAAGCTGTACCAGCCTACCGGAAGGACATTCTCCTGACAGAGGTTTTTCCTGATCCCAGTCCTCAGATAGGACTGCCGACACAGGAATATGTTGAGATTTACAACCGGAGTTCGAGTCCGTTTGACCTTGCCGGCTGGAAATTCTCAGACGGATCATCCGTTGTTACGTTTGGCAGTCAGATCATTTTGCCGCAGCAATATTGGATAATTACAGCTTCAGCAAACGCGAATTTATTTACCGGGTTCGGTCATGTAAGTGGAGTCACCAATTTTCCAACGTTAAATAACGGAAGTGATAACCTCACACTTCGGGATGCTTCCGGTAAAACAATCGACTCTGTCAGCTATGCGTCGGATTGGTATCACGACAACGATAAACTGGAAGGCGGGTGGTCAATTGAAATCATCGATATCAACAACGATTGTGGTGAGGGTGACAATTGGGCTGCTTCTGAAGATATCTCCGGCGGAACCCCCGGTAAACAGAATTCAGTTTTTGCAAATAAACCTGACGTTATTGGCCCACAGCTACTCTCCGTAAATGCAATTTCTCCGACCCGCCTGGAGCTAATCTTCAACGAAAAATTGGAAAAGGATTTGGCTTCAGTTTCAATAGACCTCTTACCTTCCATCACCATTATTCAAAAGCATTTTACTGATCCCTCACTTCGGCAAATAATAATTGACTTTTCATCAGAATTGTTGCTACGGCAGCTCTATACGATCAGTGTCAGTAATCTCGCTGACTGTGCAGGAAATTTTATTCAAGCTGATTTTAACCGGCTTTCATTTGCCCTTCCTGAAGCGGCCGACAGCCTTGATATTTTAGTTAACGAAGTCCTTTTTAATCCCCGTTCGGGAGGAGTGGATTTTGTAGAGGTGTACAATAATTCTCTAAAGTATATCAACCTCAAAAACTGGAAGCTAGCCAATTACCAGGGTGACTCGATTGCAAAGGCTGTTACTTTATCGTCCGTTGATTTCATTTTTAAGCCATCCTCGTTCATTGTATTTACTTCTGACCCCGATGCGCTTGTACTTCAATATCCTCAAACAATTTTAACCTCCATATTCAAAACGTCCTTACCCAGTCTCCCTGATGACGAGGGATCAATTGCTCTCGTCACAGATCAAAATCAAATCATTGACAATTTCAGTTATTCTGAAAAAATGCACTCGTCTCTTGTTAAGGATAATGAAGGCGTTTCCCTTGAACGGATATCACTGGTTGAGTCAACACGCAATCCTGGTAATTGGAGATCCGCCAATGCATCCGCAGGTTTTGCAACTCCCGGTTTTATGAACTCCAACTCAAGACCCGAGTCTTTCTTCAGTGAGAACTCCATCATAGTTGATCCCGAGGTTTTCTCTCCGTCAGTTCCGGGCAGCGATTTTTCAAAAATCAACTACAAGTTTGACCAGAGTGGCATGGGGGCCAATGTCAAAATTCTTGATTCACAGGGCCGTCTTATCAAAACACTGGCCAATAATGAGACGCTGGCTCAAGAGGGCTTCTTTCGCTGGGATGGCGACAGGGATGATGGTACCCGTTCTCGTACAGGGTATTACGTGGTTTGGTTTGAGGTTTTTGACCCGGCAGGAACTACTCAGGTTTTCAGGAAGCGGGCGGTGATAGGAAAATAATTTCTTAGTGATTGAACCTCTTCATTAAGAGTTTATGTTTTCTATTTTTGCTCTTTCATGAACAACGACTCACACCTGGACGACCTCGACCCGAGAGAATACATCATCATCAAGCGCGCGCGGGTAAACAACCTCAAAAATCTGAGTGTTGCTATTCCGCGAAACAAGCTGGTGGTGATTACCGGTTTGTCAGGTTCCGGAAAATCTTCCCTGGCATTCGATACCCTTTTCGCAGAAGGGCAACGAATGTATGTGGAGAGTCTTAGTTCTTATGCTCGCCAGTTTCTTGGCAGAATGGAAAAACCGGAAGTTGATTACATCCGTGGTGTTTCACCGGCCATCGCTATTGAGCAAAAAGTCAACACCCGAAATCCCAGAAGTACTGTCGGAACCACCACTGAGATTTACGACTATCTGAAATTGCTTTTCGCCCGTGTCGGAAAAACAATTTCTCCAGTCAGTGGCAATGAAGTGAAACGTAACACAGTAACGGATGTCGTTGATTTCATTAATAAGCAGAAAGAAGGAACGCGTATCATGGTGGCTTGCCCTTTGAAAATTCAAAAAGGCAGAAAGGCAGAAGATGAATTGAATTTGTTGCTCAGCAAAGGATTTGCACGGGTATTAATCAACGGTGAAGTCAAGTTTATTGAAGAGATGCTTGCTCCTCCTCCAGCTGATGGAACAAAAAGTAAAAAGGCTAAGGCTAAGAAAATCGATGGTGATATAGAAATACTGATTGATCGGGCTGCAGTGAACGCTGCAGATGAGGACTTGATTTTTAGGCTCTCTGACTCTGTTCAAACTGCGTTCTTCGAAGGGCTTGGTGATTGCCTCATTTATGTCGAAGGGTCTGACAAAAAATCTTTTTCAGATCGTTTCGAACTGGACGGAATTACATTCACTGAACCATCAGTAAATTTCTTCAGTTTTAATAATCCCTTTGGCGCGTGCCAAACGTGTGAAGGATTTGGGAGAGTGTTAGGCATCGATGAGGATTTGGTTATTCCAGACAAGAGCTTGTCGGTGTTTGAAGGAGCTGTTGCACCATGGCGCGGAGAAATCATGAGCAATTGGGCGAAGTCTCTCCTGAAGAATGGAATTAAATTCGATTTCCCGATCCATCGTCCCTATTCTGAGCTCTCTCAAAAGCAGCGTGAACTTCTTTGGGATGGCAATGAATACTTTGATGGCATTCATAAGTTTTTCAAATACCTCGAATCGAAAACGCACAAGATTCAATATCGGGTAATGCTTTCACGCTATCGTGGCCGTACCACTTGCCCCGATTGTCGCGGAACAAAATTGCGCAAGGATGCTTCTTTCGTAAAGATTGCTGACACGTCTATTACAGACCTCGTCCTCATGCCCATTGAAGATACGCTCGTGTTTTTCGAGAAATTGAAGCTGCCGCAATTCGAACAAAAGGTTTCCGAACGCATTCTTACCGAAATAAAATCACGTTTGGGTTATATGACGAAAGTCGGGCTAGGTTACCTGACGTTGAATCGTGTTACATCTACTTTATCCGGTGGGGAATTTCAAAGGATCAAATTAGCAACATCATTGGGTAGTGCATTAGTTGGCTCCATGTATATCCTGGATGAGCCAAGCATTGGTCTTCACCCCAGAGATACCGCCCGCATGGTAGAAGTCTTAAAAGAACTGCGCGACCTCGGCAATACAGTAATTGTAGTGGAGCATGAAGAAGAAATTATGCGTGCTGCAGACCAGATTATCGATATAGGTCCTGACGCAGGGCAGCATGGCGGTGAGTTGGTGTTTCAGGGTTCGCAAAAAGATCTGAATAGCAAGGTGAAGTCGCACACGACTGATTACCTCACAGGCAAGGAGAAAATCACAGTGCCTTCGCTTCGCAGAAAATGGAAAGATTCAGTAACGATTGTTGGAGCAAGAGAAAATAATCTCAAAAATCTGAAAGTAACTTTTCCACTGGGTGCACTGACAGTAGTGACTGGTGTGAGCGGTTCCGGCAAATCAACATTGATTAAAAAAATATTGTATCCCGCTACTGGAAGAGCCAATGGTTCGGTTGCTGAAACTCCGGGGAAATACGATCAGCTCACAGGCGATATCGCCAAGATCGATCACGTAGAATTTGTTGATCAGAATCCTATAGGGAAATCATCACGCTCCAATCCGATCAGCTATGTTAAGGCCTACGATGTTATTCGACAATTGTATTCTGATCAGGCTCTGTCAAAGCAGCGTGGTTACAAGCCTTCACATTTTTCATTCAACGTAGAAGGAGGTCGTTGCGAGACATGTGAAGGAGAAGGCTCCATTAAAGTGGAAATGCAATTCATGGCCGACATTTTTCTTACCTGCGAGAGTTGTCATGGCAAACGATTTAAACAGGAAATCCTCGAGGTAAAATACAACGACAAGAACATTGCCGAGGTCCTCGATTTGACTGTAGAACAGAGTCTTGATTTTTTCAAGGATAAGAAAACGATTTATGAAAAAATCATTCCGCTAAATGACGTGGGGCTTGGTTATGTGAAACTCGGGCAGTCTTCCAATTCATTGAGTGGTGGAGAGGCACAGCGCGTGAAGCTCGCCTCTTTCCTCGGGAAAAATTCAGAAGTAAAAGGACACATTTTGTTCATTTTCGATGAACCCACTACCGGCCTTCACTTCCATGACATTTCTAAATTGCTGAAAGCCATCAACGCTTTGGTCGATCTCGGTCACTCTGTGATTGTCATTGAGCACAATCTTGAAGTGATCAAATCAGCCGATTGGATCATCGACTTGGGGCCCGAAGGCGGAGAGAAAAACGGAGGAAATTTGTTGTTTGCGGGGACTCCCGAGGAAATGATCAAGAAGAGCAAGAGCTACACAGCTGAGTTCTTGAAGGATAAGATTTCATAATTGCTTCTGTCTTCCAATTATAAATACTCCGAACAGAATCAATGCTGTTCCAATCAATTGCCAGGTAGTCACTGACTCGTCCAGAAAAATGTTAGCGAGTATAATGGTTGAAACCGGACCAACACTACTCACAATTGCTACATTTTCAGATCCAATTCGATTAATCGCAGTGGTAATAAGATATGATGGCACTACCGTAGAAAAAACCGCCATAAGAAATCCGTAGAGGTAAACGATTGGCTCCAAGTGAAATAGTGAAGCATCGCTTACAATGAAGAAATGAACGAGTACTCCAATTGAAGCAAAGCTCATTGCATAACTATTGAACTTGGCTGCGCCAACCCGTGGAATCATTCTGCCACTGCCAGTAATGTAGGAGGCGTAGGTCAGTGCGCAAACGAATATCATCATCGAGCCAAAAAGAAACTCACGGCTTTGAGGTGAGCTGAAATCTGCCTCACCCAAAAAAGCAATTGCAAGTCCGAAATACGTCACACCCACCGCGAGCCACTGTACCGGCTTTATTTTCTCTTTAAAAACAAAGGATGACATCAACAAGACAAGTGTTGGATAGATAAACAGAATTAGCCGTTCGATACTGGCAGAAACATATTTCAAACCGACAAAGTCAAACAGACTGCTAACATAGTAACCAAGACAACCAATCAATGCCACGTAAAACCATTGCATGCTAGTGAACTTCACGTTGGTGGACTTGTTGGAAGAGAATCCTGCTGTCACTACAAAAAACGGGAGTGCAAATATCATTCGTAGTGCCAACAACGTGACTGCATCAACCGATGAATCGCGATAAGCCAGTTTTACCAGGATTGCTTTGACTGAAAAGCAAATAGTGCCGCATAAGGCAATCAGAACTCCTTCGATGAAAAAATATTTTGATTTGGGAGCAGTGTTATTCAAGGTGCTGCAAAGATGAAATGATTTTTTTGATGCAGATGACCGCCTGAAAAAAACTCATTTAATCATGAGCCGGCCTACAATGAGGATCACGAAGAGCTGGCCCCAAAGCGCCTCGAACGTGCTGGCCATGTAGATCACGCTTGTCGCGGAATACGGTGTGTCCATACCACTGAGTACCATCATGCTGTAGCCAATTCGTTTCATGAGGGCCATGGTCCGAAGCGGAATATCAATGCCAAGGCAGTCAACATCAAAGATGCAGAGCATTTCATAAAAACTACCGAACGCAAGTCCGGTCATCAGGTAAATACAAGCTGCGGCCCAAAGTTTTATGGGAAGATTAAATTCTTTCTTAAAGAATTCAACAACAGTAAAATAAATCACACAGCCTTCGACAATTAGCAGACTGATTTGAGTGAAGAGCAGCAGGATTTTGTATGTAACACCAGATCTGTCCACTAATTCGAAAAATGGGTTGGCAACAAAGGTGCCTAAAACAAAAACCCCAATGATGAAAACGAAATTGACGAAGATGACCATCCTGCTGCTGGTATAGTTGCGAAGGGTATCCCAAAGGAAGTATACGTAAACTCCTAGCACACCGAAGAAAAATGCTTCGGCTATTTCGATATGGTAAGGAAAGGGAAATGATTCTGTGAATTCGAGGAAAAAGATTGAGAAAATCACACTTATCTGAGAGATCAGGAGTCGCCTGAAGTCACGGATTTTTTCATCGGTCAGTTCTTTGCCTTCAAGATTTTTTATGAATGAGAATGGCATTTTTTAAAGCGCTTTACTTTTGCTTTATCCATTTTGCTACTTCATTCGCCAGCACAGGAATCAAATTCTGCTTTCCTGCTTTGAATGAATGATTGGCACCTTCCAACCGTACCAGAGTAGCAAGTGGTAAATCTTTTGTCACTTTTTCAATCAAGCTCCATTCGGCAAATTCATCGCGTGAGCCTTGCAGGAAAAGCAACGGAACTTGTACTTCTTTCAAGTGCTCTCCGCGTTCTATTCCAGGCTTACCAGGTGCGTGCAATGGAAAGCCAAAGAACGCTATGCCTTTTGCCACTTCCGGTTTGTGAATCGATAAATACTGTGACGACATTCTCCCACCAAAGGATTTTCCCGAAAGGAATAACGGAATCTTGGGAAACAATTCGTTCGCCTTGTTGACAGCTGCTTCTATCGCCTGGTGTGCAACTGCCGGGGCATCCGGCCTTCCTTTCTTTTGCTCCATGTATGCAAAGTTGAACCGGAGCGTGGCAATGCCGAGCTCAGCCAGTTCCTTGGCAAGTGACACCATGAAGGGATGATTCATCCCCGCCCCTGCACCGTGAGCCATAGTCATAATGGCTTCGAGTTTTTTTGGAGCAATCAGTTCGGCAGAGACCGAACCAATCGTTTTCGAGACTTTCAGTTTGATTGATTTCACAACTGAAAGTTAATGACAATTTAGGATCTATTCTGTCTTCAACACCTGGGCTGGGTTCGCACGTGCCGCTTTGAATGTCTGTAAACAAATCATTGTGAACGCAAGGAGCATAATAGCCGTCACGCCTAATAACAAGTCACCCGGAGAAATCGGGGCATGATTTACCAACTCTGGAAAAGCAATCAAATCGAAGAAAAGATAGGTGATAGGCAAACCAATAACAGTTGCCACCAGGAGCAGGAAAAAGAATCCCTTGCCGATCAGGTAAAGCAAACCCGCTTCATTAGCGCCTAACACTTTGCGTATGCTTATTTCTTTCAGGCGAGTCTCCGTAGTGAAGACAACCATACCCAGTAGTCCTAAACTTGCAATTCCGATGGCAAGGAAAGCAATGAAGCCTGCCACTTTAACTGATGCCTTTAGTCCCGCGAAAGATTTTTCAATTTGCTCACTATAGAACTTGGCATTAAATGGATGCACCGGGTCTATTTTTTTCCAGGCCGCTTCTAGCTTCGCATAAGTAGCGAGAATATCCGTGGATTGAATTTTTACATTGAGATAGTTTGGCTTTTTGTGAGAGTACCTCAGAAACACTTGTCTCGCCTGCTCCCGGTCGTTGGCGCGGCCATAGTGGAAGTCTTGCATTACACCAACAATGTGCGCCTCTTTATGATCAATGGTTACTGTCTCTCCGATTGCTTTCATTGGGTCTTTTCCGGCAATATTGAATCGCTTCAACACCTGCTCATTAACAATTATTTCATCTTCGTTTGTACTATCTGCTTTTGTAAGAAAATTTCTGCCAGCTAGCAGTTTGTGTTCGTGTAGCGGTAAATAATTCTCGTCAACTGTATTGTAGTAAACAATAGTGGAGTCGTCAGGATTGGTGTGGTACTTCATGTAAGAGCCCCAGTAGTTTCCAACACTGGTCACCAAAACAGACTGCGCTATTTGTTTGACTTCCGGAATCTCACTCAACTCCTTCTTTAATGGTCCTGCTTTATTTCCTTCCAGTGCAATATTCAGAATGTTCTCTGTTTTGAACCCGAGATCGAACGCCACGAAGTGTTTGTATTGCTTGAACATGATCACGGTAGAGGTGATGAGTATGATCGAAATACTGTACTGAAAAACAACGAGTACCTTACGCATTGTCAGTTTTTTAAATCCGAGTCTCGCAGAATTGTCCTTGAGCGCCATAGCAGCATTGATTTTAGAGAAGAACAATGCGGGAAAAAATCCGGCTGCAATTCCAACACCAATGGCAAAGAGAATGAAGTAGCCGACAATTGCCGGTGACAATTGTAATCGCAGCATTTTCTGAAGTCCTTCTTCTACACCCAGGAAATAAGGTCTTAGAAACAAAAACAGGAAGAACGCTACAACCAATGAGCTTAACGAAATTAAAACTGCCTCTACAACAAACTGGTTGATCACATGACTCTTCAGTGCGCCTATCACCTTGCGAATACCCACCTCGCGTGTACGTCTGAGTGATCGTGCAATGGACAAGTTGGTGTAGTTAAAGCAAGCCGAGAGTATAACTACGAACGCAAGGCCGGTAAAAATCCAGAGCATCGACCCTCCCATAGTTGAGCCGATCGTATTACTTAAATCCTCTCCCGTCATGATGTCGTCCAGAGGCTGAAGCCATAATTCGACATGAGTATTCTTGACGGAAGGATCTTCTTTTGCGCTAAGCTGGTCCAGGTTGGTTTTCAGGTTTTTGAGATCGGCATCAGCGGGAAGCAGTAAATAAGTCCAGGTATCCCACACATAGTCCCAGTTCATACGCTCTTTATTATCCTTCGATAGCAGATCGTTCGTGCTAAATGAAGCCAGCATGTCGAATTGAATGTGAGAGAATGCCGGCACATCTTCCATCACTCCCGTGACTGTATATGGCTTCCCGTTGAATTCAACAATTTTGTTCAGTGGCTCTTCAGGGCCAAACAATTTGCGCGCAGATTTTTCTGTAAGGACAATGGTATATGGTTCCTTAAGCGCGGTGGCTGCATTGCCCTTCAAAAGATGAAACGAGAAGACTTCAAATACGGATTTAGTGGTCCAAAATCCGTCAAGCGGAATAGATTTCTCACCGACTTTTACATCGCCACCTGCGTGACGGAAAACAGCTACAGCTTCAGGAAGAGAGAAATTCTCTTCAATGGTCTTTGCCGCCTTGACCGAAGTGGTTGCCAGCCTTGTTCCTTCCTGGTTGAGGTATTTGAAAACGCTATTTACACGATAGATACGGACGTGATTCACATTGAATTGATCGTACGACAAAATATCCGAAACCATCCCGATCAGTATCAGACCTACCGACATGCTAATGGCGAGCCCGATAATGTTGATTGCGGAAAATAATTTGTTGCGCACAATATTGCGACCCGAGGTTTTGATGTAACTGCCAAGCATAAGCCAGTTGATTAATAGGTTAATGAATTCTAATCTGCGTACAGTGTATATTCTGAAGAACTTAAATACATCGATGATGTAAGTCAGTTTTGCTCTTCGCACTCCAGTCGACATCACATTTCTTTCAAAATACTCATTGAGGTCGCCTTGCAAATCTTCCAACAACTCCGGACGACAATACCACTCGAGCAATCGCTCAGCCCAGCGGGGCGGCTGAATATTTTTCTCCTCACTCATATCGAACCGGTTTTGAGAACAAAAGCAGGAATCTTGTCCCACAACTGCTCACGCATTTCCCTGGCTTTCACCAATGCGGTTTTTCCCGGTGTCGTCAGCGTGTAAAATCTTTTTCGTTTGCCTCCGCGTGTCTTGGTGGCTTCGCCAAGTTTACTTTTGACGAGACCTTTTTCTTCGAGGCGATTTAAAACAGCATGCACCACGCCTAACTTGGAAGAGCGACCGGTGTACTGTTCTATCTCATCGCAAATGGCTACACTGTAGGCATCATTCACAAGTGATGCGATTGTCAGCAATACCAGTTCTTCAAATTCGCCAAGATTGGTTCCTTTCATAGCAAAATGCCTTACGGTTATTAATTACGTAAATGTATGTAAAATGGTTGTGATAATTTCAAAGCTCACGATTGCCATCACTTGGAGGCCTTACTGAATAATCGGGTGAATTCTTTGGCCGATTGGCGCGAATTGAATGTTAGTGTAAACCAGGCTTTCTTCGCATTGACATCTGAGGTGCTCGTTACAACGGTACCTCTCTGTAGCATGAATTCAACTTCATACTTTCCTTTGTTACGGAAAAATTTGACCTGCGTATCTCTTGATACAGGGATTTTCCATGTTCCGATCGTCAGTGTGGATGTTTCTTTGGAAAAACTGACTGTTTGTTTTTCGGCTAATCCCGAGTTGGTAATTTTTATTAACTCATCGATGTCGTTGGTTCTTTTCTGAGAGTAGGCTAGTTCGCACAGAAGAAGGAGAATGAGTGAATAAATTATTTTCATTTTGAACTGACCTGATTTATAATTTGTCCAACCAAACGGGCAATTGCTTAATAAGTTTTTTCATAACCACCGCTGTTCCGTTCTCGAAGACCTGTGGCTTGCCATAAGCTTCACCTCCTTTATTATTCACTAAGTCCGTGACTCCACGAAGGATGAGTACTTTTTTGCCGTTTCGTTTGCAAGTGTATGCAATGGAGCCACTTTCCCAATCACCTGCGATGGCATTATAGGTTTCTTTGAGTTCATTGATCTCTTCCGCAACCAGATCGCGGTCCGCAGAAACAAGCACATATTGTTTTACCGAATCAGACGGAGCCACTTTGAGCCATGACAAATCGATTTCTGTAGTATAATCATCGATCGCCTCTTTAGAATCTCCCATTGCCTCTTTGATATCGTAGATGATTGTTTTGTTGACAAGCACGGTTTCATAGCGATTGATTTTCCCTTCAAAGCCTCCGCATGTCCCCAGGTTCAGCACGTATTCCGGGTCCCATTTGGTGATGGCAAATTGAGTCGCTCCTGCGGCTGCCGTTTTACCCCAGCCTTCATGAAAAAAAACTACTTGCGTTTTCTTCCCTGAACTTTCAATGCTTGTCCGGAAGTATTCTCCCCACGGTGTAGTCTTGTAATTCTCGTTCGGGAAAAGAGACTTGACCACCTTCCATTCCGCATTGGCGGAAATAACGATTACAATTCGTGAGTTTTCTCTCAGTTCACAAGCCGAAAGAAATAAAACACAAAGTAGAAATAGTTTTTTCATTTGATTATTAACTATTAATGAGCTTCCAACCAGTTCTTTCCGATACCCACCTCCACATCCATAGGTACATCCATGATCACAGCGGTCTTCATCAGTTCTTTTACTTTCGGTTTTACAATCTCTTGTTCATCCACATGAAGGTCAAAAACAAGTTCATCATGGACCTGCATGATCATTTTTGTTTTCATTTTTTCGCGTTCCAGCCAACGATGGATATTGATCATGGCAATTTTGATTATGTCGGCCGCACTTCCCTGGATTGGCGCATTGATGGCGTTTCTCTCTGCAAATTGCCGTGTGGCGACATTTCTTGAATTGATGTCGCGTAAATATCTCCTTCTTCCCAAAATCGTTTCAACATATTCTTTCTCGCGTGCGCTGTTGATCGAATTGTCCATGTATTTTTTGATGGCAGCAAATTCTTTGAAATAAGAATCGATGATCTCGGTCGCCTCCGTCCTGGAGATATTTAAATTTTGAGAAAGGCCAAACGCAGTGCTACCATACAGAATACCAAAATTCACCTCTTTGGCCTTGCGCCTCATATCAGGAGTTACTTTGTCAATCTCCACTTTAAAAACTTTAGCAGCTGTAGTCGTGTGGATATCACGTCCGGTGCGGAAAGCTTCCATCATCGTCTCGTCTTTTGCGAATGATGCAGCAATCCGCAATTCGATTTGTGAGTAGTCGGCCGACATGAAGAGAAAGTTTTTGTCGCGCGGTACAAATGCTCCTCTGATCTGTCTTCCCTTCTCAGTCCGGATTGGTATGTTCTGGAGATTGGGGTTGTTTGAACTCAATCGGCCGGTAGCCGCCACCGCCTGGCGATAATCCGTATGAATGCGATGATCAAACTTGCTGAGCATTTTCGGCAGAGCATCCACATAGGTAGAGCGCAGTTTTTCGTATTCACGGAAGTCAAGGATCTTCCTGGCAATTTCATGTTCATCGGCCAGTTTCACTAATACTTCCTCACCGGTAGCATACTGACCTGTTTTTGTCTTCTTCGCTTTGTCGAGGAGTTTAAGTTTATCAAATAATATCTCACCCAACTGCTTAGGCGAAGCGATGTTGAATTCTGAACCGGCTAGTTTAAAAATCTCCGATTGCGTTTTTTCACTGTCTTTTCTCAGCGAAACTGACATGGTTTGCAGTGCAGATTCGTCAAGGGCAACGCCTTCCAGTTCCATTGCTGCCAGCGCATAAATTAACGGCATCTCAACCTCACGGCCCAATCGCCAGTGACCTCTGGCATGCAATTCTTTTTCCAGCTGATACTTAAGTTGTAGCGTACGTTCGGCTCGCTCACAATAATTCTTTGCTTCATCCGTATCACTGGCAATCAGTTGATAACTGAGATACTGATTGCATAGAATCTCTAAGTCATGGGAAGCTTCCGGTTCAATCAGGTAGTGTGCAAGCATGGTGTCAAACACCTGTCCGCGTATTTCAACCCCGAATTTCCTAAGAGACAAAATACTTTGTTTGATGTTATGTCCTGTTTTGGAAATATTCTCACTTGAAAGAACTTCCGAAAATTTCGTCAACAGTGATTTGTCTTTCACCAGAACAAAAGAAGCTTCACCTACAGCGAATGAAAACGCTATCCCTGTAATGTTAAAATCGAAATTACTTGCTTCATCAGTAGCTACCGCAATTGAAATATCCTTTTGCTCCTTTAGCTTTTCAATAAGCGCAGTGATTTTATCGTCACCCTCGATCGTCTGGTATGAAGTTTCAACGGACTCCGCGCCCATCGGTTCCGCACTGACAGTTGGTGCCGCAGACTTCCCAAACATCGATAGTTGTGAAAGCTTTGATTCCTTGACTGCCGAAATTCCTGTTGATTCTCCACCGGAGGTGAACACCCGCGGGATCATCGTCTTGAATTCTAGCTCTTCTAAAATCGGACGCAGTTTAAGTTCGTCTGGTCCTTTGTAAACCAACGCTTCCTCATCAAATGCAACAGGAACATCTGTAATGATCGTAGCGAGTTTCTTCGAAAGCAGTGCTTGCTCTCCGAATTGCTCTACGCGTTCTTTTTGTTTTCCCTTCAGTTCACTGGCGTGAGCGACAACACCCTCCACGGTCTTATACTGTTTCAATAATTCCGAGGCAGTCTTGGGACCGATTCCGGGAATGCCAGGAATGTTATCTGATGTGTCTCCCTGCAAACCCAACATGTCAATGACCTGAGATACATTTTCAATATCCCATTTTTCGCAAACTTCTTTGGGGCCTAACACATCTACAGCATTGCCCATGTAAGCGGGCTTGTAGAGAAGAACATTCTCTTTTACGAGTTGGCCGAAGTCTTTGTCAGGGGTCATCATAAAAACTTCGTAGCCTTTGCCTGCTGCCTGAGTCGCAATCGTTCCGATGATATCATCTGCCTCGTATCCATCCATTTCGAGAATGGGAATATTGAATCCACGGATGATTTCTTTGACCGTTGGAATTCCGTGGCGGATATCTTCCGGAGTTTCCTGGCGCGTGGCTTTATACTCCTTAAAAATTTCATCGCGGAAAGTCTTGGCTGCAGTATCAAATGCAACCGCAATGTGTGTTGGTTTTTGTTTTTGAATCACTTCCAACAATGTATTGGTAAAACCGAACGGCACCGAAGTGTTATGCCCTTTGGAATTGATCCGTGGAGTTTTCGTAAAAGCAAAATGAGCGCGGTAAATCAACGCGTAAGCATCAAGCAGGAAAAGTTTTTTTTGTGACTGCGACATAAGAGCGAAGGTATAAAAATGTCGCCAATGCCAGCGTACGATTGGTCCCGGCAAGTGGATTTTAATGTCACATCATTACGCCATTATGCAACAGAAGTGTTACACGATTTCAGGCTATGCAAGTACATTCGTTATCACACACATAACCATCAAATTATGAGAAAAACCCAATTGATTTTCTTTCTGTTGTTGGTCGTACAACATTTATACGCTCAGGAATTCAGGAAATTTAAATTCAGTGCCGGAGGAGGTATTACTGTGGCACGTGAAGGCCCTCAAAGAAACGCTGGAGTCTTTTACCTGGAACCATCCTATCGGGTGAATAATCAGGTCACCATAGGCTTAAGGTTTGAAACAACAGTAGCCAATCATCAGGCATTACAAGGCACCGAAGACGATTTTTTTTCAGGAATCAATTCTTATTCAATCAATGGCCAGTATTACCTGAGAAGTTCTTCTTCTTTCCGGCCTTTTGTAGGTATTGGCGTTGGTATTTTTTCAACACCCACAGGAAGTTCATATTCCTATTCGGAGATCAGGTACACTTCTAATTATGTTATGACGATAGAAGAAACAAAAACCCTGTCTTCGGGATCCAAATTTGGACTATATCCAAGGGTCGGATTCGACATTTATCATTTTTCATTTACGGCCGAGTATAATATTGGTCCAACTTCTAATTCTGACGATAAAGTGATTGTAGACGGGATGATGTCCGGGTATAATACCGGGGATAAGAGCCGCGACTATCTGAGTTTTAAAGTTGGATTTTTTTTAGGAGGTGGCAAAAAAACTACAGCTAAGTAAGGCGAGATGTCGTTCTTTAAAAAAGGGAGATCAACGGTCTCCCTTTTTTATTGATCAATTATTGCCTAATATGTTTTTTAATTTGTCTGTAGATTTTGATCTATGCCTGAAAATAACAACAGTATTCTGCGCGACTTTCTCCGATGGGAGAAAGAAAAACCCAACCTGATATTCCTTCGACAGCCCGTGCAAGGTCAATGGCGCGAGTGGTCGTTTCAGCAAGCGGGTAACGAGATACGAAAAATGGCATCGGGGTTGCTTTCAATGAATTTGCCTCTGCACAGCAATGTTGCAATCCTTTCAAAAAATTGTGCGCATTGGCTCATGGCTGACCTGGCGATTATGATGACCGGACATGTCTCTGTACCGCTGTATGCCAATATCACGGA
The DNA here is from genome assembly GCA_015472025.1 of Cytophagales bacterium WSM2-2. Classification (NCBI taxonomy): domain Bacteria; kingdom Pseudomonadati; phylum Bacteroidota; class Cytophagia; order Cytophagales; species Cytophagales bacterium WSM2-2. Next base: position 1,857,151 of record BNHL01000001.1, on the reverse strand, counting down.
TAATTCAATTAATCAGATACTCGAACACAGTGAATCAAAAGCCATCTTCATCGGCAAACTGGATGACTATGAAGAGCAGAAAAAAGGAATTCCTCCTTCAGTAAAAAAAATCAGCATTGATTACTATGGCATCAAAGAGGGAGAATTGGTAAGCAATTGGATTGCTAATCAAACACCGTTGGAAGTGGCAGCTTCATGGAAAGCTGAAGAAATGATGACCATCATGTACACTTCCGGAACAACGGGTAAGCCCAAGGGTGTTGTGTTTAACGCTATGGCCATGGAGCATGCGTCACAAATTATCAATGAATACCTCAGTCGCGTAAAGCCATTACCTCCGCATCCCATTTTGTTTTCTTACCTCCCCTTGTGCCATATTGCAGAGCGGCTTATCACAGAAGTACTCGGATGCAATTCAGGTGCGAGCATCTCTTTTGTTGAATCGTTGGACAGCTTTGCAAAAGATCTTTCTTCTGTGCGGCCTCATTTATTTTTCGGTGTTCCACGTATCTGGGCCCGCTTCCAGAAAAAAATTTCAGAGAAGCTCCCTGCCAAAAAACTAAACCTGCTGTTGAGTATTCCAATCGTGAATTCAATCATCAGAAGTACACTAAGAAAAAAAATGGGACTCTCTCGCTCATTGCTCCAGGTGTCAGGTGCAGCGCCTATGCCCCTCCCATTGCTTGAATGGTTTGACAGAATTGGTATACCTGTTAACGAGATCTATGGCATGACCGAAAACAGCGCGATCTCTCATGGTAATCAGGAAGAAAGACGACTAGGTACCGTTGGCCAAGTGATGTACAAAGTGGAAGCAAAATTTTCAGAAGAAGGTGAAATACTCACACGGCATCCCGCTTTGATGATGGGTTACTACAGGGAATCCAAAATGACAGAAGATGTTTTTACGCAGGATGGTTTCCTGAAAACCGGTGATATGGGTACACTCGACAAAGACGGATTTCTCACCATCACCGGTCGCATGAAAGATATCTTCAAAACCGATAAGGGGAAATATGTATCACCATTGCCAATGGAATTGCGGCTGGTTAAAAATGAAAACATTGGACAGGTGTGTGTTGTGGGTATGGGCATCCCTCAACCTATTGCCTTAATTGTCCTGTCGGATACCGGGAAACTCAAGTCGAAGGAGGAGATCAAGTCCAGTTTTTCTTCCTCACTTGCTGAGGTGAATGAAACAGTCGAGGATTATGAGAAGCTAAAAAAAGCAGTGATCATGAAAGACGATTGGACCATCAACAATGGCTTAATGACGCCTACGCTTAAGGTCAAGCGAAATGAAGTTGAGAAAATTCATCTGCCAAAATATCCCAACTGGTATGCCACGGAAGGCACAGTGGTCTGGGAATGATCAGAAAGTCTGAAGCACGTGACTGTTGGAAAGGAAGAGGTAAATAAAAAATCCATTCAGGCAGGTAGCCGAAATAAAATTGAGCCTCATCGTATTTGAAAAGTCTGCTTTTGATGAGTCATTCCAGACTTTCCAAAACCAAAACATAAAAAACAGAACTACAGGAGCCAGGGCAATGACAAAACGCAAGCTGTACTCAGACGAAAAGTAGCTGTTGAAATACAATACAAACCCCACCGTGACCAACGCAAATACGAGTTGCACAAAAATAAACGTACCCCTGATTCCAAGCATCATGCTCATCGTCTTATCTCCATGTTTGGCATCTTCTTCGTGTTGATAAATCTGCGTCATAGGATAGTTTCCGAGCAACATCGTTGAAGTAAGCAGTGCCGGTATCAGAACTTTTGCTTGCAACAGGTTTTCAATTCCAAAATCATTCACCCCCACGTAGCACATCATGAACGTGAAACAGCCCTGAAACAAACCCACGGTAAGCCAACCGCCAATTGGATATTTCTTTAAGCGAACAGATGGATGACTATATGCTTTGGATATCAGGCCGTACATCAAAATCATGACCGAAAAAAGAAAGCTGATTTTCCAGAATGCAAGAATCACAGCGGCTGCGTCAAGTATCAGCGATACATAGTACAGGCTTTTGTTTACTGGTGGCGGGTTCTTAAGACCCCCGATACTTTTTTCATCCTTATCAAAATAGCTATTGTATCCGTTACTCGCAGGATAAAGCAGGAAATGAATGATAAGGAAAGTCCACAACAACCGGGGCTCATTAAAGTTAGGTGAGATGCCAACTGCAAAGAGATAAACCGGCAGAAGAAAGTAGGAAAACGGAATCCGAAGATGCAGCAGTGTAGAACGCATGAAATTAAAATTGTAGCCGAACAAGGTAATGCTTCGGCTACAAGAAAAAAACTAAGCTAATGACAGCATTACTTTTTTCATCAATGCTTTTTCATCGGCATTGAGTTCTACAGTTTCTTCATGAGGATATGTGAATTCCTCCAGATCCAAATAAAAACGCAGGCGATACTTCCATATCAGGTCTGCACCGATAGCCCGCTTTAGTTCTTTTAATGTACTGTGATCGTGTACCCAAAATAACTGCACCTCTTTACCCGGAACCTCTATCGACACCTGCCCCCGGAGGAATTTTGAGTTGTCATCTAAACGTTTGTGATGTAGCGCAACAAAACCAGGATTTCCAACAATATAAATAGTTTGCATAGTTTAAAAAGCCAGGAGCCACTAACATTCACTCCTGTATTCTGCACAAAGTAACGTCAAAAAGTGATGTAAGGTTTTGTCAAAAAACGTAAAAAACGACCGTTCAAAGAGAACAAAATAGGGTAGAACGGGTGGTTATCAGTTATATAGAGCACTGAGGATCGGCACACCCAATAATATTCCAGGCGAAACACATTTGGCACAATTTTTACTTTATTTTCGTTTAGGATGAAAAGTAGGATTACCCAAATTAATATTCTGAATATGAAACAATTAGCATTCTTTTTAGTGGCTATCGCAATTTTAAGCTCATGCGGATCAGGTCCCTTCGGACAAAGGGTAAAGGAGCCATTCAGGGGCAACGCTTATGAATCAAATAACCGATTTTTCAGGGGTACAGGTAAGGGCGAAAGCTCTGCTGACAACATTGCCCGGGGTAAAGCAGATATTGAAGCAAAAACCTACCTGGCGAGTCAGGTAAATACTACCATGAAACAAGTGTCTGATCAATACCTGGGTCAGACTCAAAATGATCGCGCCGGTGACGTGGCAGACAAATTCCAAATGTTGTCACGTGAAGTTGTGAACACCACGATCTCAGACCTCCGCAAAATAGGGGAACAAAAATATTTCGATAAGAAGCAAAACAAGTACACTGTGTTCATTGCTTATGAAATCAAAAAGAACGCCATGTTCAGTTTTATGAAGAAGCAGGCTGAAACAAACAGCGCCATTGACGAGCGTCAGAAAGAGGTAATCAAAAAAATTCTTGACGAAGAACTAAGCAAAACCGAAAAAGAAGAGGACAACTGATCCTATTCTTCGTAGTACAGGACATTCATTAAAGTTGTGCCCACAGCACTAAGTGTCTCCTTGCTAATAATTGAAAGGTTGTCTTTACGTGAGTGGTGGTAATCACCAAAAAAACCAACACCGCTTTGATAATGCACAATATCGATCATTGGGATTTTGCCCATTTCATTAACAAATACATGATCATCGGTGATCCCTGCTACGTTGGTCTTAATGAAATAATCGGTGTATCCGAGTCTTGTGGCGGTATTCCATACTTTTTCAACAACGCCAGGTGCATATTCCAGGGAAGCTCCTTCGCGGAAGAACTGCGCATGCTTGGATCCCACCATATCCAATAGAATTCCGAAGCTCGCGTTATAGCCTTTCTGATGTTTGTGTTTTGACCAATACTGAGAACCGAGACACCACCATTTTTCATATCCTGAGGGCATTTTCAATTTGCTATCCTCATCTTCTTTCTCACCCCAGTCTTCACCATCAAACAAAATGAGATCCACACCTACCTGGGGTGCTTTATTTTGGCCAATCACCCGTGCAATCTCCAGCAATATTCCGACACCGCTAGCTCCATCATTAGCTCCATCAAACGGGGCATCCTTTTTTTCTTTGTCCTTGTCGGCATAAGGACGCGTATCCCAATGCGCAGCTAGCAATACTCTTTTCTGAGCCGAAGCATTGAAACTGGCAATGATATTTTTTAATTGAACTTTTTGATTGTCCCACGTAAGCGCCTCAAAAGCTTGAACCGTAACGGTAGCTCCGGATTTTTTTAATTGGTTTACAAACCAGTCTGCAGTCTGTTGATGCGCTTTGGTGTTTGGCACGCGCGGGCCAAACTTGACTTGCTTATCCACAAAAAAATAAGCGGAGTCTGCGTTGAAAGCAGGCACCTGAACAGTGCGAACAGGTTTTTGTGTTTCCTCCGGTTTCTTGCGGGTATTGCACGAATTCAAAACAAAGACAAAAGCGACAAACAGAACTAACTTGTTATTCATCTCTAACCTTAATTTCATATTACTTTATCCGTTCGTAAAGAACGCCATTTCGTTGATATTGTTTTTCAAATGCCGGCAGCCTGGAAAACACTTTTTTCATCTTGTCCTGCTCATCAATAATCACATCTGGTGGATCTTTTTGAAATGAGTCGTTGATCAAGACGATATCTTCGTAGTTACGCTTCAAGTCAAAAGTGTTTTTAGATAAATCCCAGTTCAAAAAATAGGAGGCCATTCTATTGTTCTGATAAAATTCAAAATGATCGGACAGCACCATGATTCGTTTTGATCGGATGTCGGGATTGGGGCTTTCGTTTTTTACAAACATTTTTGAATAATCCACTTTTTCGAATTCATTCATTCGCGCTGCCGTACTGATCCCGACAACTGAGAAAATGAGCAGCCATAGGGTGGTTTCGGCAAGCCACCTTCTGCGAATGAGGAGCAAGTAATGATTAATGAAATAGGCCAACGGAGGTATGCAGGTGATAAAACTATGAGGTGTTCTTTCGCGGGTAATGGAAATCTCAACAATCGCGATTAGCAACCAGATCATCACCACTTGCAAAAGTTGAGATTGATACCGGGTAAATCGTGCTTCACGGCTCAACATGAGCATTGAAAGGAAAAAGAAGATTAACAACCCACTGCCCAACCAAAGCAGTGACTTCCATGAAACCAACGCTAATGTATGGATGGTGAAATTGGAGCCATAGTAAAAGGACATCGCGTCAGGAAGTCCGTCACGGAAAAAATACAACGCCATGACTAATGAATGCGGGAAAAGGAATCCGAAAATCAAAAGCATTGCCTTCCTCAAATCTAGTCGGGCGAATATGGATAAGATCACCAATGATCCGATCAGGAAAATCGAATAGCTGAAAACAAACAAGGAAGCAATGCCCATGTAAACACCGATGTTTAGTACAATCTCATCCCGCTGGACTTTGAACTCAATCTCTTTGAACAAGTTGTTTAGCGCCAGTAGCAAAATCAACGAAGCCCACAATTCATTCGAGAGTGAAAGCATATCGAAAGAGAAAAAGGATAACAACCCAAAGATTAGCGCGGGCAGATAGTTGCTCTCATTGTAGGCTTTGTTGCGGATAAGAATAAATGAAAAGAAAGACGCCTGCACGAAAAGAATTATCAACGCGAGTATTTGCCTGGCTGTAACCGATCTTCCAAAGAACCAAACTGTCCATTTATTGAATTGTGCGGCAAGCCAAGGTGTATCATCGATCACCTGCAGGTACAGGTTTTTGCCGTCATTCAGCGCCTCCCCGAGCACCATCGCCTTCAACTCCTGTATCGTCAATGGGATAGTGCTGACAAACAGGGGAATCGCCAAAACGATCATCAACAATAATACCCCCAGCAGGCGGTAAGGGTCGTTCAGGCGGAAGGAGCGAAGCACTTCGTTTTTCTTTTCACACAAATAAACCAAAAAATGAGCTGTGATAAATGATGTTTCTGACTTTGTATCTTTGCACCATGAGCGTGAGGCAACAAAAGTACGGTCGATTAATTCAAAAAGAGCTTAGCGATATCTTTCTGCGCGACAAACGCAGCATCCTGGACAATGTATTCATTACCATTGCCGAAGTGAAGATGAGCCCCGATTTAAGTGTTGCTAAAGTTTTCATCAGCATGACTTTAGCTAAAGACAAGAATGCCGTATTGGCGAATATTAACATCCACAAGAGTGAAATTCGCAAGGCACTGGGCGACCGTATCCGGAACCAGGCGAGAATTATTCCTGAACTGGTGTTTGTCATCGATGAGGTGGAAGAAAATGCCCAACGGATAGAGGATTTGCTCAAAAACCTGAACATCCCCAAAGAAGAAAAATAATCTGTTGCTCTCCCGCTGATGAATTTACCGCTCTTCATTGCCAGACGATACTTTCTTTCAAAGCGGAAGACAAACTTCATCAACATCATCTCTATTCTGTCGATGGCGGGTATTGCCTTCTCAACTGCCGCACTCGTCATTGTTCTTTCCGTCTTCAATGGTCTCGAGGGCCTGTTGCGTTCACTCAACAATGCTTTCGACCCGGAAATCAAAATTGAAGCCGCCAAAGGAAAATCTTTCGTCATGGATTCAGTGAAGCTGCAGAAGATCAAGTCGCTGGAATCTGTGGAAGTTGTCACTGAAGTAATCGAGGACTACGCTTATCTCCGCTATCGTGATGCGGACATTGTGGTGACAATGAAAGGCGTAGGTTCCAACTTTATTGATCAGCATCGTCTTGATAATTGTATTGTAGAAGGCGAGCTGAAATTACACGATTCAAACGGGAGTTACGCATTACTAGGCCGTGGGATCAGGTACGCGCTGTCGTTGTCTGTCAAAGAGTCGATCTACCCGCTACAGGTGTTTTACATTAAAAATGCCAGGTCATCGACCATTGATCCCTCTAAGCTTTACAGTTCGCGAAGCATTATGCCGGCCGCGGTGTTTAGCATCGAAAAAAACATCGATGAGAATTTCATCATTCTGCCACTTGATTTTGTTGCTGACCTGATGGACTATGGCGACAAAAGGACTTCACTGGAGATCAAAACAAAACCCAGTGTTGACGTAAAGCAAGTGCAGGCTTCTATCCGTAAATTACTAGGTGAAGATTTCCAGGTGCTCACCAATGATGAGCAGCACAAAGATATTTTCCGTTTGCTCAAACTGGAGAAATTGTTCACGTTCATCTCATTGACATTGCTGATTATCATCGCATCGATCAATATTTTCTTTTCACTGATGATGCTTGCCATTGACAAGAAGAAAGACATCTCTATTCTCTCGGCCATTGGGGCACCGCAGGGATTGATCAGGAGAATTTTCCTAACAGAAGGTTCACTAATTGCCTTCAGTGGAGCTTTTTTGGGTTTAATCCTCGGAGGAGCGATCTGTTGGGCACAGGATACATTTGGCCTTGTGGGTATGGGCATGGAAAGTGCGATCGTGCACGCTTACCCCGTGAAAATGAGAATCACTGACTTCCTATCTGTAGCCACCGTGATTATTGTGATTACATTTTTGATTTCCCTTTACCCGGCTAAGCTCGCCTCCAGATCTTATTCTCCTCAGCAGTTGTAATTACTTTTGCCCCTCCGCCATTTTCTCGGCTGTTTCAGCAATTTTCAGTTGTTCAATGAAGTCGTCTACCTCTCCATTCATAATGGCTGGCAAATTGTGTTGGGTGTATCCGATGCGATGATCGGTAACGCGACTTTGCGGGTAGTTATACGTCCGGATTTTTTCAGAGCGGTCTCCGCTGCGTACCTGGCTCCTGCGGGAAGCTCCTATTTCAGCCTGCTGCTTTTCCACTTCCATCTCGTACAATTTGTTGCGTAACATTTGTAATGCCCGCTCGCGATTGCCGTGCTGTGAGCGCTCCACCTGGCAAGTGATTACAATACCTGTAGGTTTGTGCGTCAACTGCACTTTTGTCTCTACTTTATTTACGTTCTGTCCCCCGGCACCGCTTGAACGTGCCGTTTGAAATTCCAGGTCGGCAGGATTGAGCTCGACATCTACTTCTTCTGCTTCCGGCAATACAACCACCGAAGCAGCCGAGGTGTGTACACGCCCCTGTTGTTCTGTTGCCGGCACACGTTGCACACGATGCACACCGGATTCATACTTCAACAATCCATAAGCACCCTCTCCTTCCACACTGGTGATCACTTCCTTGTACCCTCCCGCTGTGCCTTCGGTCACATCCATCACCAAAAACTTATAACCTCTGCGCTCACAAAAACGCTGGTACATCCGCCACAAGTCACCGGCAAAAATGGCTGCTTCATCTCCCCCCGTACCGGCACGAATTTCTAGCACTGCATTTTTTTCATCGTTGGGATCTTTAGGCATCAGCAATTCCTTGATCTCATTTTCAAGGGCATCGCGCTTAGGCTCTAACTCATCGATCTCCATCTTCGCCAACTCGCGGAGATCTGAGTCTTTTTCCTTTTGCAGAACTTCCTTCGCATGCTTGATTCCGTCCAGGGCAGACTGGTACTGGTCATACTTGATCACGACCTTCTCCAGGTCGCGATATTCCTTGCTTAGCTGCTGAAATCTCTTCTGGTCTTTCACCGTTTCGGGCTGAACCAGCAAAAGGCCAACTTCTTCAAACCGATTCTTTATTTCAACTAATTTCTCAATCATATTTCAAAAACGAGGCGCAAGTTAACAAATCATTTTGGTGGCCGGTCGGTGTACATTTTTGCAGACGACCCTGTTCATTTTCCAACACTCAAAGTTATCCCGGGTCTGTTTTTGAGTGATTTAGGCACATTTTTCATTCTGAACGATTTTTGTCATAATTCACAAAAAGAAATCAGCTATGATAAAAGCATTCGCGATTTTAGTTGCCTGCCTGATGTGCCTGGTTGCATTGCCCGTATTCTTCGGACTTGCCGGTGGATTATTCGGGCTCATTATTGGAATAATCGGGGGTGTGGTCGGCTTGATTTGTGGAATTGTAGGAGGCATTGTCGGTGTTATTGCCGGAATTTTCAAAGGCATCATACATGCATTATTCGGGTGGCACTCCGATTTCGGTTATCATCACAGTCACTGGCACTTTAACGGCTACATTTTCGCAGCACTGATTGTGCTGATTTTTGCACTGGCAACCCGAAAAAATAAATAATCAGATTTTCAGATCTTTCCGAAGAGCGAGGATGTGATTTCTCAGTGCATCCAGCCAAGTTTCATCCGCATCCCATTTTGTTCCAAGAAAAACATTTCCGTACTCGGTATTCTTAAAATAGAATTTGTAGATCATTTTTTTTGCCCGGATGGTTTTGATCTTAAGTTCATTGCCCTCAAAATAATTGCTGGAATATGAACTGGATGTCTGCGACATATCATACCCAAGGATATCACGGGCAGCGTCTCCCCGAGTGTGAACAAAGCGCAGCACCAGGCGAAATCCTTTATCAGAAAGTTCGGCATCAGATAAGGCAGGATCCACCAGTTCGTATTTTGCTCTAAAATTCTCTTTCAAAAAAGCCGTAAGTGCGGCATCATCAGAATCATTTCCAAAACGCGGAATTGCCAATTTAAACTGCCGCACGTCAGGCGAGAATCTTTCGTCTTGCTTTCCGCGATAAAAATTCATCGCCACGTTCGTCTCGGGAGTATCATTGATTAAAAAGTTAGTTTTCTTCTCGGAGCTAATGGCAAATCGGTAAACTGAACGAAGTAATTCAGGGAAATTGGCATTGCTCAAAGTCCACGAAGCGTGTGACTTATCGACTAAAGTTGTTGTTCCGTTGTATTCCGTAATGATGATTTGGTATTGGCTGTTTTTCTTTTGCAATAGAATGAAAAACCGGATTGACCGGGAAGTGAAATATTTGGAGTATACCCGGGCCGGATCAATTCCTGCCAAAACATAATCCATATCCATGTATGCCACGGCATCGATTCCCGACTGCTGAAAATACTTTTGTGCTTCCTGCAATTCCGCCTGAGTGTAGGCAATCTCATACAACACAATCGCCCGACCAGTCAGTATTCCGGAAGGCAAGGAAGTGCCAAAATTAAGATTGGCCGTAAGCTTGTCTTCTTCCGAGGAGGGTTGTGAAAAGACTACAAATGAAATCAGCTGGAGAGAAAAAAACGTCAGGTAACGCACGAATAAGTTTGTTCTGTAAACGGTTCTTTTCAAGTGATATTACAATAAGTCGCTCACAAAAGTCGGGAAAAAACTCCGTACCTTTTAAGATGATGGAGACACTATTGAATCCGCCCCGCACGATCAAGGAAGTATACGAGATGCTTCCGGAGGGAACATTGGCCGAGCTGATCAATAATAACTTATATATATCTCCCGCACCACTTTACGACCACCAAAAGATTGTCAAAGGAATTTCAAAGGAATTGGATAAACTGGTTGAGGATACAGGAATAGGAATTGTTGTGAATTCTCCATTTGACATTAAGCTTGACAAAGCCAATGTCGTTCAGCCGGATATAGCGGTTATTCTAAAAAGTAACCCGCATCAAATTATAGAGGGCCGCTATTCTGGAGTTCCGGACCTAGTCATAGAAGTTCTGTCAGCTGGAAATAGAAATCATGACCTGGTGATCAAAAAAGAACTGTATGAACGATTTGGCGTAAAAGAATATTGGATTGTCGATCCCGAAACTAACTTAGCACTGGTCTTCTCCTTACATGAAAATCAATACGTGAAATTCTGGGAGGGAACCAGGAGAGTTCATTCGGCTTTGCTTCAGGCAAATCTCGAATTTTAAGAAAATCACCAATTTTTAATTTGTGTTGAAACCTTAAGGGATACATTTTTGTATTCTTATCCTACTCATGCCATCTGCCTCCAAAAAGAATATTGATTACTCAGGTCACGAAGTCATCGAAGTCATCGGTGCGCGTGAGCACAATCTCAAAAACATAAGTGTATCACTGCCTCGCAATCAGTTCATTGTGATTACGGGCATTAGCGGCAGCGGAAAATCCTCACTGGCATTTGATACCATTTATGCTGAAGGGCAGCGAAGGTACATGGAGAGTTTTTCTGCGTACGCCCGAAGTTTCATTGGCAACCTGGAGCGGCCTGATGTTGACAAAATCAACGGCCTGAGCCCGGTTATTTCAATTGAGCAGAAAACCACTTCACGCAATCCCCGCTCAACCGTAGGGACAGTCACAGAAATCTATGACTTCATGCGTCTGTTGTTTGCACGTGCCGGGGAAGCTTTTTCTTATCTGACCGGTGAACGAATGACGCGCCAGTCGGAAGACCAAATCCTGGATTCGATCATTAGCAATTTTGCCGGAAAGAAACTTACGCTGCTTGCTCCAGTGGTGAAAGGTCGCAAAGGACATTATCGCGAATTATTTGTACAGATCAGAAAGCAAGGCTACACTAAAGTACGCATAGACGGAAAAGTGCAGGATATTGTTGCCAAGATGCAAGTGGACCGCTTCAAGATCCACGATATTGAAATAGTGATCGACCGCATTGTGCCCGATGGAAAAGATCGTCATCGTATTGGCCAGTCGCTGGCAACGGCTTTGAAAGAAGGCAAAGGTGTGATCATCGCATTGGAGGAAAGTGGAAAGCCGCATCACTTTTCAAAATTTTTAATGGATCCAAGGACGGGACTGTCGTATGACGAGCCTGCTCCCAACAATTTTTCATTCAATTCTCCTTATGGCGCCTGCCCTGTCTGTACGGGACTTGGTGTAATCGAAGAAATTACGGAAGACTCGATCATTCCTGATAAAAAACTGAGTATTAGCCGGGGTGGAATTCTGCCACTAGGCGAATACCGCGATATCTGGATTTTCAAAAAAGTCGAGGCGATACTTAAGAGGCACAAACTTGCGCTCACCACACCGATCAAAGAAATTCCAAAAGAGGTGATGCATATCTTGCTTCATGGTGACGATGTGCCGGTGGCCGTTCCTTCCGTAAAATATCCCGGCACTGAATGGAATACTAAATTCGAAGGAATTATAAGTTTTCTTCAGAAGCTGAAAGAGGAAAGCACGGAGAGCGTAAAAAAATGGGTGGAAGATTTCACCGTTACCAAAGTTTGTCCTGAGTGTCATGGTGCCCGGTTGAAAAAAGAATCCCTGCACTTCAAAATTGACGATAAGAACATCGCTCAACTTTCTGAGCTCAACATTGATGCATTGCAGAAATGGTTTGATGGTCTTGAAAAAAGAATCAATGAAAAACAGCGGGCTATTGCTGCTGAAATTCTCAAAGAGATCAGAAAACGAATTGGCTTCCTGCTTGACGTAGGTCTCGATTACCTCCACCTCAATCGCCCATTGAGAACATTGAGTGGTGGCGAAGCACAACGCATCCGTCTGGCTACACAAATCGGAACGCAATTGGTTGGCGTGCTTTACATCCTGGACGAGCCGAGCATTGGCTTACACGCCCGTGACAATGTGAAACTGATCAAAGCGCTTAAAGATTTACGAGATCTTGGAAACTCTGTGATCGTAGTGGAGCATGACAAAGAAATGATGCTCGAGTGCGATTACTTGATCGATGTAGGACCTGGTGCGGGCCGTCATGGAGGAAACATTGTCGCTGAAGGTCCTCCCAAAGAATTCCTGAAAAACAAAAGTACTACAGCCAAATATCTGAATGGCGAGCTGGGCATAAGCTATTCCAAAGAACGCAGAAAAGGAACAGGAGAAAAACTTCTGTTGACCGGGGCGACAGGAAATAATTTGAAAAATGTGAATCTCGAGATTTCACTTGGCATGTTGACTTGCATCACCGGAGTTTCCGGAAGTGGAAAATCGACTTTGATTCATGAAACTCTTTTTCCGATTCTCAATCAGTATTTTTTCAATTCAAGAACCGAGCCGCTCGCCTATAAGAAAGTAGAGGGTTTAAAGTTGATTGATAAGGTGATTGAGGTTGACCAGTCACCGATAGGAAGGACTCCGAGGTCCAACCCCGCAACGTACACCGGAGTGTTCACGGATATTCGTGACTTGTTTGCACAAATGCCTGAAGCAAAAATCCGTGGCTACAAAACAGGGCGATTCTCTTTCAATGTCAAAGGGGGCAGATGCGAAACATGTGAAGGGGCTGGATTGCGTTTGATTGAAATGGAATTTTTGCCTGACGTTTATGTTCCCTGCGAAACGTGCAAAGGCAAGCGATATAACCGTGAAACACTCGAAGTGCGTTTCAAAGGAAAATCCATCAGCGATGTGCTGGATATGACGGTGGAAGAAGCGGTGACTTTCTTCGAAAATCAACCTAAGATTTTGCGCAAGATTGAAACGCTCAATGAAGTAGGCCTCGGTTATATTTCTTTAGGTCAGCATGCCACTACTCTTTCAGGTGGCGAAGCACAGCGGGTGAAGCTCGCCACAGAACTCAGTAAACGTGACACTGGTAAAACGCTCTACATCCTTGACGAACCGACTACGGGTCTCCATTTTCAGGACATCAGTCACTTGCTTGACGTATTGCAGAAGCTGGTGAACAAGGGCAACACTGTCCTTGTGATCGAACACAATATGGACGTAATCAAATCATCTGATCACATCATAGACCTCGGCCCCGAAGGAGGAGCAGGCGGTGGTAGAATTGTCGCTATGGGAACGCCTGAAGAAGTTTCAAAAAATCCAGCGAGCTACACCGGTAAATTTTTGAAAACGGAGCTCTAATTTTTCTTTCTTCAAAGAATTCTTAGCTACTTGGGGTATCTCACCTCGATGAAAAAAATCCTGCACCTACTAAAATCCTATTGGAAGGCGGACTTTCAGATTTACTATTATTTGTCTGTAGCTGCTTTTCTTACGCTTGTGATTACCACTAATTATCTGTTGAGCCTGGAGCAAAACATCGACAACCATCACGGTCAGCCCATCAAAATTCTGTATTACCTGATTTTATACACTGTGATTTATGGAGGCACGTGTGTTATCACTTTCTGTTTTAACGAAATGCCTCGGGGGAAAGAACTCAGAAGGTTTATCTGGATTGCACTTTTCGGGCTGGTGATTCTTTCGATTCATGCCGGGTTCCCGTACACCATGCGAATTGTTCAGCTTCTAAAATTCAGCACTAATTATTACGTCTGGCTTTATCATATCACCAATTACTTGTTGGGTCTACTGAAGGTGCTTATCCCTCTTTTAGTTTTCAGTTTTTGGGTGCTGGACAACAAGCAGGAGCGATTGGGATTGAACGCAAATCATCTTGAACTGCGTCCGTACTTCTGGCTTCTTTTGTTGGTGTTGCCGCTGGTAATAACTGCTTCATTCGAGACTGGTTTTAAAAATTATTACCCGGTGGTTCTGCGTCATGCACCTTATAATCCAACGAGTCCGATGTGGTTGTATGTCTGCATTTATGAACTATGTTATGCCCTTGATTTTGTTAATGTCGAGTTGCTCTTCCGTGGATTTTTTGTGATCGGGCTAAGCCAGGTGTTGGGGAAAAATGCCATCCTTCCAATGGCAGCGTTGTATTGTTCATTTCATTTTGGTAAGCCGCTGGGCGAGGCTGTCAGTTCAATTTTCGGTGGCTACATATTAGGTGCAATTGCATTTTACTCCCGCAATATCTGGGGTGGCATAATGGTACACATCGGGCTTGCCTTGATGATGGAAATGGTGGCCTACTTTCAGAAACTGTGACTTTGCTTCACGCCCCTTTCGGTATTTTCAAAGGATTCATTCAATTGCTCCTATCCGGAGTTCAAAATCCCCGTACTAAATAGTTCTAAACAAACTATTTGTATGAAACCCCAGTCAAAATTATTTTCACTCGCTCTGCTATTCATTCTGGCCATAGGCCAATGTGTAGCACAGGTAACGACACCACGTACACCGAGCCCTGCTGCGGTGGCATCACAGACAGTGGGTATTTCCACGATCACTGTAAAGTACTCGAGGCCCGCGGTTAAAAACAGGAAAGTATGGGGCGAGCTCGTTCCGTATGGCTGGAATGTGCAGGCTTTTGGTGCCGGTAACTCAGCACCCTGGCGTGCTGGGGCAAATGAAAACACCGTCATCACGTTTTCGCACGATGCTAAAATTCAAGGCACGAATGTACCTGCGGGAACGTACGGGCTTTTCTTTGTGATCAACCAGGACAACAGTGGCGAAGTGATCTTGTCTAAAAACAGTCGCTCGTGGGGAAGTTTTTTCTACAACGAAGCTGAAGACCAAATGAGAGCAAAGATTCAGATCAGGGACGTTGCTGCATCTGCCGAGTTGCTTACCTATGACTTTATCAATCTCACAAAAAATTCTGCTGAGCTGGTTTTGAATTGGGAGAAAAAACAATTCCCCGTAAAAGTTGAATTTGCGGTGGATGATATTGTGATGACGAATGCGAAAGAGGAACTGCGCGGGCCGGTTGGATTTAATGCACAGGGATTCATCAGTGCTGCCCGGTATTCACTCAACAATAATGTCGATCTGGAACAAGGTTTGAAATGGATCGACCAGGCTCTGGCTCAAGGGCCGAACAACTTCAATGCACTCAATGTTAAATCCGGCATTCTTACAAAAATGGGTAAACCGGCAGAGGCAGAAAAAATGATGAAGGATGCCGTAGCACAAGCTTCTGAAAATGATGTTAACACGTATGCTTATACACTGATGGGTCAGGGGCAAAACGATAAGGCCATCGAATTTTTCCTCACGAATACTCAACGCTTCCCGAAGAGCGCTAATGCATGGGATAGTTTGGGCGAAGGGTATGCCACCAAAGGCGATAAAGACAACGCTATCAAGAGTTTCAAGAAATCATTGAGCCTTAACCCCCCCGCAAACGTGAAGGCCAACTCCGAAAAATTCCTGAAACAGTTCGGAGCAATTTAACAGGTTGTATTTTTTAAACGTCATCGTGGCCTTCGGCTGCGGTGACGTTTTCTATTGTTGACGCCTGTTGGCGCGAATCATTTCCTGGAATCCTTGTCTCTTCGAAAAAGCAGTAAGCGCCATCACAATGCGTTTGGTTCTGGTCTGCATCGTCTTTGCATCGTCAATCCACTTGCTGAAGTAGCGCTGGTGTGACCCTGGGAGCGTCTTAAAAAATTTCATTGCCTCCGGGTCTTCTTTCAGGCACGCCATGAAATCGGCCGACATTTGTATTTGACGATTGTCCAGTTCCATTTCTACTGTCAGCTTGTCTCCCATTTTCTTTCCAATGGCCTTCCGGATTTTTGCATTCAACGGAAGTATAAAGCTCCCCTCACCCATTGGCATGATCGCTATTTTTTCAAACGGATGCTGATCAAATTTTCCTCTGACACGATACGAAACTTTTACTCCGGGGTTCATTTTCTTCGCCTGGGCCGCGCTGATCTCAATGTAAGTCCACCCAGTTTTCTCACCCTGTTTATCAAAACGTTGAATAATGGTGTTGAACTTGATCATATTTCAAAACTACCAAATTTGGGTACGAAGGGAATTGTCTTTCAGCCGTTTTTGAACGTTTTTTGCGGGTAACTTTGAGTCTGAAAATCCGTTTAGAACATATTTATCCTATTCTTGAATCATGAACGAGCAAAAAAACACGAAATTCCAGATCAGTCTTCCGTTGATTTTGTGCATTGGGCTGGCCGCTGGTCTGCTTATCGGGGCAAGCATCAATTCAAAACCCAGGCGCCAAACTGACAATTCTGAAATCGAGAAACTGCGTGAGGTATTATCCCTGGTTCAAAATGAATATGTTGACAAGGGCAAGACAGATGCGGTGGTTGAGGATGCCATCTCACACATACTAGGAAAGCTTGATCCACACTCAGCTTATATAGCCGCCCGTGACAAGATCGAAGCCAACGAAGATTTGAAAGGAAATTTTGAGGGCATTGGAATTGAGTTCAATATTTTTCACGATACACTGGTAGTTGTAGCGGCATTGGGTGGAGGGCCGTCTGAGTCTGTAGGATTACGTCCCGGTGACAAGATCGTTAAAGTAGATGGCAAGGTGATCGCAAATATCAAACTCACTAATCTTGATGTTCAAAAATATCTCAAAGGCCCCAAAGGCACAGAGGTGAAAATTGAAGTGGTACGCAAAAACTCAAAAACACCGCTCGCATTTAACATCGTGCGCGATAAAATCCCTCAAACTTCGGTTGATGCTTCTTACATGGTTGACAAAGAGATCGGCTACATTAAAATCAGCCGCTTCTCGCAAACTACCTATAACGAATTCAAGCAAGCACTTGACCGTTTGAAGAATGATGGGATGAAGAAATTGATCCTTGATCTCCAAGGGAATCCGGGTGGTTACATGGATCAGGCTATTGATGTTGCTGATGAGTTCTTAACGAAAGGCGAGAAAATTGTTTTTACTCAAGGTCAGGAGTCACGCTATAATGAAAACGCAATGGCTACAGACAAAGGGGATTTTGAAAAAGGAGATTTGATCGTTCTAGTCAATGAAGGCAGTGCTTCGGCTGCAGAAATTGTAAGTGGCGCTCTACAGGACAATGATCGCGCCCTGGTCGTTGGTCGCAGGTCTTATGGCAAGGGCTTGGTACAAAGGCCATTTGATTTGAATGACGGATCGGAAGTTCGTCTCACAATTTCGCGTTACTATACACCAAGCGGTCGCTCTATTCAGAAACCATATGAAGACCTCGATGCTTACGATAAAGACATTGTTAAGCGATACAAGCACGGGGAATTCTTCCACGCAGACAGCATTCATTTCAATGACTCATTGAAGTATCACACGCTCAATGGTCGTACAGTTTATGGCGGTGGGGGTATCATGCCTGATTATTTTGTTCCGCTTGATACAGCTCATTCCAGCAAATACTTTAATGAACTTTTTGCAGTGAATTCGATTCGTGAATTTGCTTTCAACTATGCGGAGGCGAATAAAGCCCGTCTTGAAAAAATGACGTTCGAAACCTACAAGGAAAAATTTGTCGTGGATGATACGATGCTTTCACAACTCGTTGCCATGGGACAAAGAGAAAAAGTGAAACCTAATCATGCAGATCTGGCGCGTAACAAAAGTGTTTTTCAGGTTTACCTGAAGGCAGAAATTGCCCGCAGGGTCTGGGGGAATCCCAGCTTCTACCCGGTCTTCAATGAAAGTAACGAAGTACTTCAGCAAGCGATAAAAATGTTCGACCGTATACCAGAGCTTGATCGAAGGAAACTTTAAACATGCTTCATAAAACGCAGGGCATCGTTTTCCGCTTGACAAATTATGGGGAGACCTCGATCATCGTAAATATTTTCACCAGTGCTTTTGGGCTCCAGTCTTACATTGTGAATGGAGTTCGCGGACGTTCCAAGAGAACAAACCTGGCACTTTACCAGCCGCTTACTCTTCTGGATCTTGTTGTCTATCACAAAGAGAATGCGTCCATTATGCGCATCAAGGATGTGAAGTGCGTCCATCCCTATCAAAGCGTTGCAACCGATTTCCGGAAAACCACTATTGCTTTATTCTTGAATGAGGTCGTAAACCGAACTGTGAAAGAAGAAACTCACGCCCAGGAGCTCTGCGAGTTTTTAATTCAATCTTTCATTAGTCTTGATTTGCAGCAGTCAAACGTGGAGAATTTTCATTTGATCTTTTTGCTTCGCCTTAGTCGCCACTTGGGTTTTCTTCCCTCCGTATCAACTGAAGTTTCCGGTGGCTGGATGGCGAGCGAAGACGAAGAGAAAATTCTTTCCAAATTACTCACAGCTAATTACACTGACGCGATTGCCATGAACCATATGCAGCGCAAAAACATTCTTGATTTGCTTCTCCGTTTTTACACCGTACATTCGGAAAATTTTGGGGAGCTGAAATCTTTGAGCGTCATCCGGGAAATAATACAGTAGTATGGAAAATTTTATAGTTCCCATCCAAATCCGCTGGTCGGACATTGATCAAAACCGACACCTTCGTCATTCCGCTTATTATGACTACGGTGCGCTAACCCGCATTTCCTGTTTCACTCAGCATGGACTTACCACGGCAAGGTTGGAAGAGCTTCACATCGGACCTATACTTTTCAGAGAGGAAGCATTATTTAAGCGCGAGATTATTTTTGAGGACAAAATCACCATTGATATGCAAGTGCTGAAGTCTACCCGTGATTTTTCTCGATGGAGTATTCGTCATAATCTCTACAAAGAAGACAAAACAATTGCCGCTGTTATTAATCTGGATGGTGCATGGATAGATATGATGAAGAGAAAGCTGGCTATTCCCGATGAATCCATTCAAAAAATATTCGATAGCTTTCCCAAGACGGAAAATTTCGAGTGGATTGAGAAGAAAAGTAATTAGCCAAAAACCCAGGTTTCTATAATCCCGGGATAATGTTCATGCTCAAGTTTCTGTACTTTATTAGCTATCGATTCTGCGCTTTCTCCAGGTGAGATCTCGCACTTGAATTGTGCAATAATTTCCCCTTCATCATAATGTGCATTTACCCGATGAATCGTAATTCCGGTTTCTTTCTCAGATGATGCCGCCACAGCCTTGTGCACATTCATTCCATACATACCCCTACCGCCAAACTTTGGTAAGAGTGATGGATG
This sequence comes from Cytophagales bacterium WSM2-2, assembly GCA_015472025.1. NCBI lineage: Bacteria > Pseudomonadati > Bacteroidota > Cytophagia > Cytophagales > Cytophagales bacterium WSM2-2. The sequence goes on along the minus strand of BNHL01000001.1, from coordinate 1,837,701 downwards.
AATATTGATTATCCTATCGGGAAATGCATCAACAAGTTTTTGCTGAATAAGTAGCAAAAATCCGGCAAGTACAATGTGACTGATCCTGTTTTCAGAAAGCCAGTGTATTACCTCATCGCTATCCTGGAACTGACTTTTTTCAAACACCCGGATCGGAATGTGAAATTTTTGAGCTCTTTCTATTACAAATGCACCCGGGTTATTGCAGAGCAGAGCCGCCACTTCGATTTTTGGATGGTTCTGGAAATACTTCATAATCGCTTCGGCATTAGAACCGTTGCCTGAAGCAAAAATGGCGAACCGGATTTTTTTCATCTCCCGCAAAACTAAATGAAAACCATGCTCATCACACCCAAAAGCATAATTACTTTACACCATTGGCTTAAGTAGTAGAAATCTTTTTTGGTATCGGCCCTGACCAGACGAGCCAGGAGGAATACCAGCGGCACGAACAGAAAAATAAAGAAATAGAGTTGTGGCAATTGCTTGTACACTTGGTTAATGTAGATCACTGTTCCAAAAAGCAGTGTGAGCAGAAAGTAAATCAGAAATTTAGTTTTACGTGTTCCCCAAATGATCGGCAGTGTTTTACATCCAAAAGTATTATCGCCTTTCAAATCTTCCATGTCCTTCACAATCTCGCGAATAAGTGTCATGACAAAGGCAAAAATGGCGTAGATCGTTACCAGGGGTTGATGTGTTCCGTAAAGCACATTGATCAGAAAAACGGAAAGCCCTGTGAGGAAAGCAACAACAAAATTCCCAACGAATGGCTGGCGTTTCAAATTATTGGAGTACCACCAGAGTAAGAACGCTGAAAGGAAGTTGATCACTCCAATTTTCCAGTTAAGCCAAAAACCGATGGCTACTCCAATAAAAGAGAGAACTGAATGCGAAAGAATGGCATACCTCCGCGCAACATCTTTTCCGATAACCACACGTTCCGGTTTGTTGATCAAATCGATTTTGACATCGTAGTAGTCGTTGATGATATACCCTGCAGCTGCAATAACAACAGTGGCTGTAGAGAGAAAAAAAAGATTAATGTCCCAGACTTTTCCGGGACTGACCAAAAAAACAGCGGTGAAGTACTGACTAAATACGATGATGAGGAGATTCCAAAATCGTGTGAGTTTTATAAATCCGGTGATCGTGAATTGTCGAGAGGACATATGGCAAAGATAGCCACGAGTTGCGAGTTTAGAGCCACCGTGCAAATCACACAGTGGCTCAAACTCAATATTCACACCACTAAAACCGCATAGCCACCATCAAAAGGTAATTTCTGCCGGCTTGGGGGTAATAGTAGTTTTGCCTTGACTCTGCTCCGCCACCCAGGTATCCCCAGGTGTACCCATTACTGGAGTACTTCATATCGCCAATGTTATTCAGTAGCAAGCTGATTGAAAACTCGCGCATCCATTGCGGTTTCCAGGTATAGGTCATCCTGAGATCATTGATGAAATAAGGATCTATCGATCTGGATTTGTTTGAAGTGTTGTCGAGATACTGGAGTCCCACATATTTTGTGAGCAACCCCAATTCAACATTTCTAACCGGATGATAAAGAAAGACAGATCCACCAATTACGCTAGGCGAAAAGGAAATGTCGGTGTTTTGATGTTGTCTGTTTACTTCGTTGTACTCGTCATAGTTTTGACCATAGTCATACAGCACTTCCGTGAAATTCCTGATCTTGTTTTGGCTCAGTGTAAGATTGGCGTTCCAAGTGAAGTGCTCATTGAATTTTATACCTCCGTCAATTTCAATCCCTGCACGATAGCTGTCACTTACATTCTGCCGGATGGGTGAGCCGACATTATTGTTCTTACCCGTTAGTACCAATTGATTTTTGTAGTCCATGTAGTAGCCGTTGATATTGATGGCCACATTGTTCTTTCTCATGCGCCAGCCTATCTCGGTGTCATAGAGCGTTTCGTGTTGTGGTTGTTGACCCGGATCTGCCTGAACAAAATCGCTCCGCACGGGCTCACGATTCCCAACGCTGTAAGATGCATAGAGCTGTTGTTCCTGTGTTAACGAATAAGTCAATCCAATTTTTGGATTAAAGAAATTATAATTGACGCTAAAATCTATTGGCAAATTACCGTCTTCCATGCCGTTGGCCTTGTAGTCCACGTGCCTGTATTGCATGTCAATAAACCCCAGGAGTTTATCCATGAGTTGCGCGGTGTTTTTCCAGAAAACATTGAAGTCGTTCTTTTTCCCGTTGTTAAAATAATAACGATAGAACGGAGGAATAGTCGCTGCTACCTGGGCCCAGATCACTTCGCCATAATGATCACCATCGTATTTATTGAAAGCTCCGCCCAAAACAGAACTCCATTTTTCTTTTTCATAGTTCAACGACCACGTCATTCCGTAAAAACGATTATCAAGCCAGAGCCTCCTTACAAGATCAGAGGTACGAACGGTGTCCGTTCCAATGATCGGCTCCTTAATTCCATAGTCAGACAATGTTCTATTATACTTATACTCCTCATAGTACCCACGACCATACGTGTAATGCAATGCAGCATTTGCAGTCAAATGACTGTTAGCCCGGTGTGAAAAATGAAGTTGATAATGATCTTGTGTATAATTGTCGATTTGATTTGGATAAGTGTAAGCATTAAATGTTCGACCACTATTGAACAGGTTTTGCGCTTGCTGCGCGTTCCAACCCTCATCGTCAACAGTAGCTTGCATCGCAGCGGGGTCATTGTTCAATTTCGATTGCGGAACACCATACCACGATTGGTAAGTGATCTCCTTACCTCCAAAGACAATAGCTTTGATCATTGTTTTGTCGCCATAATATCCTCCTGACAAATAATACGATTTCAGATCGGAAGTGGCGCGATCGATATAGCCATCTGATCCGATCAATGACATACGACCATCGAACGCGAATTTATTTTTCAAGCCCGTTCCAAAGCCTACTGTGTGGCGATGTGTTCCAAATGATCCAAATGAATTAATTACGTCTGCGTACGGTTGGTCTTTCCGCGTATTGGTCTGCAAATTAATTGAACCTCCAAATGCGCCTGCTCCATTTGTAGAAGTACCAACACCACGCTGTATCTGAATATTCTGCGCTGAAGATGCAATGTCTGGAATATCAACCCAGAATGTGCCTTGCTCTTCAGCATCATTGAGTACGATGCCGTTGATTGTTACGTTAATTCTTGTTGCATCAGATCCGCGGATGCGCACGCCAGTGTAGCCTATTCCGGCACCAGCATCTGAAGTTGTCACCAAAGATGGTGTCCAGTTGAGGATGAAGGGCAGATCTTGTCCAAAGTTTTGTTTCTGAATTACCGTTCGACTGACATTTGAAAAAGCAGTCGGACTGTTCTCCGAAGCACGTGTGGCATACACCACCACTTCATCGGTAAGTTGTGAACTTTGCTGCATTACAAACTCAATCGACAAGTTTCCGCTCACGTCAAGGTCTCTTTTCTCTTCAGCATATCCGAGAAACCTGACCTGCAGATTTTGCTTGCCGCCTGCAACATTCTTAAGCTCAAAGCGGCCTTGGTCATCTGTGAGTGTTCCGCGCGCATTCTCGAGTTGGACAGATGCGCCAACCAGAAGCTCATTGGTTTTTGAATCACGAACCGTGCCCGTGATTTTGAACTGTGCAAAAGTGTGGAGCGTGAGCAGGCAGCCCAGCACAGTTGTTAGAAATTTTGACATTTTTATTTTGTTTTAAACTTGGCAGAGCACACAGGGGAATGTGATGCGTAGTTTTTTCCGATTTGTCATCGGATTTGCCTCCCTTCGGCCGAATTACCGGCATCAGGTTCTATGGGTATAATCTCAGCCCGTTGTTTTTTAGGCACCCCTTTCCGGATTTTCCGGAACGGTGCAAATGTATTCAAGAATTTCGAATACGAAATCCCGGTCGTGGAATTTTTGATTGTACAGCGTTTCTGAAATTCTGTATTCTAAATTCAATATTTTACATTTGGGCATGTATCAATCCAAAGTAAACGGGAAAAATTTCGAGGTAACATCAAATGATGGCCAATTCACGATCAATGGGGAGCCCTTTCAATGGGATCTATCAAATCTATCGGAGGGCAACTATCACATTCTGTATAAGAATAAAAGTTATCGTGCTGAAGTTGTGAAGGCGGATAAAGCAACAAAAACATTCCAACTGAAGGTCAACAATAAAATTCATACAGTTGAAGTAAAAGACAAGTTTGATCTGTTGCTGGAGAAAATGGGAATGGCTAATGGTGCTTCTTCCAAAGTCAACAATATCAAAGCGCCAATGCCCGGATTGGTCATTGATCTGAAGGTGAAGGCAGGCGATACAGTAAAGGCCGGTGATCCATTATTGATCCTTGAGGCGATGAAAATGGAAAACATCATCAAATCTCCCGGAGATGCCACAATCAAAAATGTAAAAGCTAAAAAAGGAGACAGCGTGGAAAAAGGACAGGTTTTGATTGAATTCTAATTCGTTTGCAATCACTGTGGGAGATTGTGCAAAAAGAATTCTCTCACGTTTCCACCCATAATCTTTTCTATCTCGGTTCTTGAAAAATTTTCGTCAGCCAGGGCTTTGACCATCAACGGCAACCCGGTCACATCGAAATGAGCTTGCAATGCTCCGTCCCAGTCTGATCCCAGCGCTACTTTATCCACACCAATTTTATCCGCCACATAGCGAATGCTTTTGGCCGTAGAAGCAGCATCAGTTCCACAGACGGCCGTGTCCCAAAACCCGATACCTACCAAACCATTTCTTTTTCCGATCTCTATCAGATGCTCATCGGAAAGATTGCGCTGGTTATTGCAAATGCCTTTGACTCCGGTATGAGAAACCAGGAGAGGGCCTTCGTGCATTGATAAAACATCATCAATCGTTTTGGGCGAGGCATGTGCCAGATCGATTGTGATATGGAGGCTGTCCATTTTTCTAACCAACAATTTTCCAATAGTTGTAAGTCCGTCCTTCTTCGCCCCATGTGCAGAGCCCGCCCATTCATTGTCATAAAAATGAGCTAGTCCAATGTAACGGACACCGGCTTCATAAAACTCAGTGAGATTATTAATATCTCCTTCTAACGGCTGGGCGCCCTCCAAGCCAAGCATTCCTGCTACAAGTTCACGATTTGATTTTCGGTCTTCGATAAACTTTACAAGATCACCACGGTTTTTGACAATCCGTAATTTTCCTTGTGAAGAAGAAGCGAAATCCTGAAGCATTTCACATTGACGGAGAGATCTCTTTTTGATGCTAAACCAATTAGATGGAGGCTTCCGTTGCGCGAAGCTTAGTAACGCTATCTGGTCGCTGTTGTCATTATTTTTTTCGTAATTAGTTCCAAATGGAACCTTGCTTACGACAGTGAATACCTGCAGAGCTAAGTTCGATTGTTGCATCCGGGGCAGATCGACATGGCCATAGTCGATTTTCTGCAATAAATTTCTATCCCAAAGAAGTTCATCACAATGCAAGTCTGCGATAAATGGAATTGAATCATACCAAGCGTTTTTTGCAAATGGACCGGCCAGCGTTACTTTGTTTTTCAGTTTATCAATGTATTGTGGAACGAACACGAATAATCCAATAACCACAACTCCGATCACTATTCCGATAAACTTTAAGATCTTCTTCATTCGGTCTAAGATTACTTTAGCAGATGATCAATCTCCGTTATAATTAATTCTTCACGCTGCTTCCAGTTTCCTTTAACACGAATAGCTCCAATATTTCTTTTTATCAGTTCATTCTCAAAAATTTCCAGCATCTCACTTCTACGGTTTTCCAGGTCTCGTAACTCATCTGCCACCCAGGGCACATCAATATCGAATAGGAAATAAAGATCATAGTGAATTTCCTTTTCGAGTTCTTTCAAAATCAAAGGAACGGTCTTGAGGTAATGTTGTGAATAAATTTGAGTGGTGATCAGATCCGAGTCGCAAAACAAAATTTTATTGGCAGTCTTTGCTTTCTCTTTGACACGCTCGGTTTGTGCATGACCAATCCTGATGATGTCATCCAAACTAAAATCGTTGGACGTTATCATTTCGCGGGCAACTTCAGGCACAAATTCTGTTTCATATCGTGCTGCCATACGAACGGCCATAGTTGACTTGCCGGTGCTTTCTGGTCCGTAAAAACAAATCTTCTTGACAAAATATGGCCTTACTACCTCCGGGATGAATTGCCAGAATTGAAACGGCTTATTTCTGATTTTGGTCGCTGAGACCGGAACTTGTTTTCGATCCGGGTCAAAGAGAACGTCTTCTATGCCCAGGTTTTCCGCAAAAGACTTCCCATACTCTTCGGAAGAAAAAATAATGTCGACAGGTGGAAATCTTCTCCGAATAAAATCAGCCCAAATTTGAGTTCGTTCTTTTAATTCGAGTTTCTCATTGTCAAAGTCATCGAGGCTTATTTCGGGAATAATTTGTGGGTCACTTTTTAAAAGTTCTTTCAACCAACCGAATCTAAGTTGCGGGTCAATTGAATCAAGAGACGTAAAACTCATTGAAACGATTAGTTCATCACAGTGTTTCTTTGCAAAACGGATTAACGCCAGGTGCCCTGAATGAATAGGCATGAATTTCCCGATCACCAAACCGCGTTTCATACTGACTTGGGCTCGATTTTACTTTCGTTAATCCAATTCCATAACCCGAAGGCCGCGATAAAACAAAAAACTAAATACTCTATCCCAACAAATTTAATCTCCTTCACAAAATACATATAGCAGGCGATTGCATCCGCGAGAAGCCAAACAGCCCAGCACTCTACTTTCTTTTGAACCATCAGGTAAGTTGCGATGATGCTCATGACTGTCACGAACGAATCGGTATAAGGGAATGCGCTTGGTTTACTGAAGAGTACGGGAAAAAATTCATTCAGGTTTTTTGCCAGCGTGCCGAAAGTAATTGTCCCTATCAATCCAATAATCAAAAAAACTATAATCCATTGAGTTGACATGTTCGTTACTCTTAATTCATGTTTTTTATCTTCTTCTGATTTATCCGGATGGCTCCACCTCCACCAGCCAATTAAATTGGTGATGAAAAAAAATACCTGAAGGAACATGTCAGGATAAAGCTGCACTTGATAAAAGAGAAAAAAGAAAAGGATCACGTTTATCAGTCCAACAGCCCAACTCCAAATGTTGGCCTTGGCAGAAAGCCAAACAGCAATGGCTCCCGTGATCGTGCCGAAAAATTCGATGTAGCTCATGGGGTATCCCAAGGCTGTGAAAAAAATCTTTTTGATGCTAAATAACTCCACGGTTAGAGTTTCACGCAGACATTTTTTGCTTCGGTGAAAAACCTGATTGCTTCCCATCCGCCTTCGCGGCCCACTCCACTTTGTTTCATACCACCGAATGGAGTGCGAAGATCGCGATGAAGCCAGCAATTGACCCAGATGATACCGCTTTTCACCTGGTGAGCAACGCGGTGTGCTCTCTTTAGGTTCTCCGTCCAGATCGTGGCGCTCAGACCGTAAGGAGTGCCATTGGCGTAACCAAGAACTTCCTCCTCTGTGTCGAAAGGCATAATTGTTACAACAGGGCCAAAAATTTCCTCCTGATTGGTGCGACATTTTTCGTCCAGTCCTACAATTACTGTTGGCTCCATAAAATAGCCGTCAGCGCAACGTCCATTCATTTTTATTTGATTTCCGCCTGTGAGAATTTTCCCGCCTTCTTCTTTAGCGAGTGATACGTAGCCTAAAACCTTTTTAAGATGAGCTTCCGAAACGAGCGCTCCAAGTTGAGTACTTTCTTCAAGTGGATCTCCAACTTTAAGTTCTTTCGTCCGCTTCACAAACTCGTTGACAAAGCGATCAAACAAACTACGCTCGACATAAATCCGTGAGCCGCACAAGCAAATTTCTCCCTGGTTGGAAAATGATGACAAAAGAGAAATTTTAACTGCTTGCTCAAAATCGCAATCTGCAAAAATGATATTGGGGTTTTTACCGCCCAGCTCCAGCGACAATTTCTTAAACATAGGAGCTGCGGTAGCGGCAATTTTTTTTCCAGTCACTGTTCCCCCTGTAAAAGAAATGGCCGTCACTTCCGGCTGTTCGATGATAGCTTGCCCTGCTTTACCACCCAGGCCATGAATGATATTCAAAACTCCCGGAGGTAATCCCGCCTCGATACACAGTTTTGAAAACAGGAATGCTGTCATTGGCGTAAGCTCTGAAGGCTTGCCAATCACAGTACATCCGGCAGCTAATGCAGGCGCAATTTTCCAGGTAAATAAATACAAAGGCAAGTTCCAGGGTGAAATACATCCGACAACTCCAATAGGCATTCGGGTTGTGTAGTTCACAGAATCTCCTTCATTGACATGCGCTTCAGAAGCAAAGTGCTGAGAGGCAGTAGCATAAAATTTCAAATTCGCGGAAGCGCGATAGATATCAACCGCACGGGCAAACTTCACCGGCTTGCCGTTGTCAACACTCTCTGCAATGGAGAGTTTCTCAAGATCGCGATCAATAAGATCAGCCACCCGCAACAAAATTTTGCAGCGCTCTTCAGTTGACATCGCAGACCAGGCGGGAAAAGCTTTCTTCGCGGCCCTCACTGCCAACTCAACATCTTTCTCGTCCGAATCGGCAACAAGACTATATGCTTTGCCTTCTGCCGGATTGTAATTATCAAGAAATTTGCTGGAAGAAGGTTCGATTAATTTTCCATCGATGTAATTGAGAATTTTTTCCATCACTTTTTCAAAATCTTAAACTCTACTCGTCTGTTCTGCCTCAAGTCTTCTGCTGTATTGCCTAGGGCTACCGGTTTAGTGGCGCCAAAGCCCATGCCTGAAATCCGGTTGTCCGTAATTCCATGACTGACCAAATACTCTTTAACTGATTCAACCCGATCTTCGGAAAGTTTCTGCAGCTTGTCGGGGTTACCGATATTGTCGGTGTGCCCTTCTAATTGAATAGTAATACTGGGATTGTCTTTCAAAATAATAATGAGCCTGTCCAATTCCGGAAAAGATTCCTGTTTCAATTTCGATAGTCCGGTGTCAAAGAACACGTTATTTAATTTCACAGTCTCGCCTACTTCGATTGGCACCAGGAGCAAGTCCTTCTTTATTTCATTGTAGCTCTCAGCTCCTTTGAGTTCCAGGTTTTCATGTACCGAATAAAAACCATTGGTCAAGGCGCGCAGACCATAGTTAAGACCGAAAGGTAAAATGATTTGGTACATGCCTGTCTTAGGATCAGAGCGTGCCTCACCTACCTCTGTTCCAGTCTCCAGGTTTTCAAAATAAATGGTTGCTGCGAGTGGTGTATTATCTTTCGAGTTGAGCACTTTGCCCTTCACCAGCGTAACTGCTTTCGGCTTTACTTGTTCATGAAGTTTAATGCGAAAGATGTCTGCTTTTCCAAAGCCTTTGTCGTAGCTAACGAAATATGCATAGTCACCAGCCGCAGGCACTGTGTAGTACGAATCGAAGAATTCTGAATTAATTCCAGGCCCAAGGTTCAACGGCTTTGACCATTCCGTCCAGCTTTCGTTTTGTCTTCTAGCCACAAAAATATCCTGGTCACCATATCCCGGTCTTCCATTCGAAGAGAAATACAAAGTCGTACCATCGGCTGATAAAAATGGAGCAGTCTCTTCGCCCATTGTGTTGATTGACTTCCCTAGATTGATCGGAGCTGACCAGGAGTTTCCCTGTTTAACACAAACATAAAGGTCTGCGTCTTCCCTTTTAGGATCGTAGTACAAGTTGGATTTTAGCTTTGCACTGAATAGAACCGCCTTTCCATCGGCCGTAAGGCTTGCCACAAAATGGTCCAGCTCATTTTTAAACGATAGTCCCAATTTTTCCAGAGGCGACCAACCCGTGCCGTTGCGATGACGCATCGCCAACTGACTTTGCTCTTCAAACATTAATGTGTTGTTGTCAGAGCTCAACGCGAGAAGATTGTCAGCCAAAGGAGTATTTACAGAACGTCCCATGTTGCGTGCCCGAGTCCAGCTGTTGCCCTGCCGCTCGCTGATCCAGACATCTTCGTCATCATTTTTGCCACCTACATTCTCTGTCACGTTCTGGCGTGCAAATAAAATAGTTTTGCCATCAGATGAAATCACCGGGCCAAGCTCATCATCAGAAGTATTGATGTTGGGACCCAGGTTTTCTTTTTTGAGTGTGGTGTTTTCTGAGGGCAAGTCAATCGTTTGATCTTGTGTAAAAACAAAATTGTCGATCTGCAATTTCATCCGGGTGAATGTGGTGAATCCCATAGAGCTTCCATAAAAAGGAAACGCTTTGAGCTCTTCCATTTTTGTGCCGTTGATGAAAAAACTTATTATTCCATTTTTGGATTCAATCTTCAGCTGATTTAAAAAGCCAATAGGCTTAATCACTTTGCACGGTTTCCACGTCTTCAATTTGGAGGGATCTCCGCTGTAAACCGCATATTCACCATCAGAGGAGATCATGAAGAGGTTAAAGTCCTCGGAACCTGATGCCCACAGCAGACCAAAGCCGTTATCGTACAGGCCATCTTGCTGAACAAAATCCGCTGACAGGGTAAAATCTTTTTGCGAGTCTATAAAAAAATTGATGGTCGACTGATCGCCATCTTCCCCAGCCTCGATCAGGTATGCGCCATTGGTAAACGATTTGGTATCGCTCTGTTCCCAGCCATAACTGTTTTTAGAAAAATCATCGTTGATGATTGGTGTTTGTGCAAAAATCGTTGCACTTGCGGAAATACCGGCAATCAGAAAAAGTGTTTTCACTTGGAGAGAAAAAATTCGGAAATAAAATTACGATTTTTTAGAGACTGCCTGTGCGCCCGCCATCAACTGGTAAATTCACTCCGTTGATATAGGAAGCCGCAGGAGAAGCCAGGAAAACCACGGCAGCAGCTACTTCACTAGCATCGGACATTCGGCCGGCCGGAACTTCATTGATCATTTCCTGTCTTATTTCTTCAGGCGATTTGCCTGACTTCTGCGACCGGGCTTGAACAATAGCATCAATCCTACCCGTCTGAGTTGTCCCGGGCAAAACATTATTCACGGTAATACCATAGGGAGCCAGTTCAAATGAAAGCGTCTTAGACCAATTCGCCATTGCTCCGCGCACAGTGTTAGATACACCAAGCCCTTTGATCGGAATTTTTACAGAAGTAGAAATGATATTTACGATCCTGCCATACTTGTTCTTCTTCATTGCAGGGACACAGGTCTGAACGAGAATCAGGCTGCAGATTAAATGAGCATTGATTGCCGATAGAAAATCCTCAGGCTTGGCATCAATTGCCTGGCCAGCTGGCGGCCCGCCTGTATTATTGATCAGAATATGAACTTCGGTTGTGGCAACAAGTTTTTCTATTGCCGATTTCACCTGATCAGGAAAAGTGAAGTCCGCTACCAAAAAGGAGTGTTTCTGATTATATGTTGTCGGCAGTTCCGCTAAAGTTGATTTCAGTTTGCTCTCATCACGGGCGAGAAGAATTACGGTTGCGCCAAGTTGCGCCAACTCAATAGCTGATGCTTTTCCTATTCCCTGTGTGCTTCCGCAAACAAGTGCGTTTTTCCCTTTCAGATTTAAATCCATTCGATAAAGATACCGGTTAAAGTTTTTTCCGCCATCGCTCCGACCGCATGTACCAGAATGACATGGAGAACATTCCTGACCAGTAAACCAATTCACTCGCCCAACCCCACGTGATCGGCATATTCCATGTTTCCAAAACAAGATACACGTAAATGCAGTATGCGATAATTGTGATCGATTCAATTAACAGGTTGACCAAAGTGTTTCCTGTGCCAGTCACTGCATTCAGCCACACAGCTGAAAATGACATCATCACCAATGCAAGAGAAACCACACGAATCACCGGAATAGCCTCGGCAATAAACGTAGCGTCCTGGCCGTAGAAAGAAAGGAACACTTCGGGCCCGAGATTTAAAAGTAAGGTGAGCGCTCCGGAACAGGACAAACTCAAAATCACGATTCGCCTCACAAGTGGCAGCACTTCATCGGGTTTCTGCTGACCTATTACATTACTAACCATGGTATTGGCCGTTGCTGCAAATGCCCATGAAAACACTCCGAAAATTCCGAAGATATTTCGCATCGTATTGGAGATGGCCAGTGCCCTGTCGCCATGGTGCTCAATGAGAATGTAGAAATATTCCCACGTAATAATGCTGATCGCATATTGTAAAATAAGCGGTGACGACTTAAACAATATGTGCCGTATCGTTTGAAAGTCAACCTTCCAGTTTTCGAAAAGTGAAAATGCCCGGTTGATTCCTTTAAAATGGATTACTATGAAAATCACTAACAAACCGGAACCTTCTGCGATGATTGATGCATAGGCGGCACCATTAAATCCAATAGCGGGCAGTCCAAAGTGACCGTAGATTAATCCATAGTCTAGAAAAATATTAACAACAGTTTCTGCAAGCGTTCCCCAAATCAAAAGTTTGGTTTGATTCGTGCCCACAAGCAGCGCGTTGCGCATCACATACAGGTACAAAAGCGGCAAGCCCCAAATCCTGATCATCGTGAAGTCTATCACCTGGCGGGCAGTGGCCTCACTGTGAATAGTCGCTCTCAATATGAAAGGTGCAATCGTGTAGGTCAGCAAAATGCCAACAAATGAAATCCCCAGTGCCACCCACACGCCATGGAAAAACAAGTGCCCAATATCTTTCGGTTTGTTCTCTCCAGCCTTCCGGGCAATAAGCGATTGAACTCCGTTGTTGAGGCCGTTACCGATGACTGCAAAAATCAAATAATAAACTCCGGTGATTCCCGCGCTGGCCAATGACTGTTCACCGAGCCCGGCGAGGAAGATATTGTTGGTAATGAAATTGATCTGCGGCACCAAAATCGCCAGAGAAATGGGCATAGCCATACCCATAATTTGTTTGTAGCCTGTTTGAAGTCGAAGATCCATAGTGAGCGATCTCAAAAGTAGTCATAAAAAAATTCCGGACTTTCTGCAGCAGTCCGGCAACATCGTTGAACATTAGGGTTACCTTTTTGATTCAATCGATCAGGCCGATGTTTTATATCTTGCAATAGATATCGTCTATGAATCTACAGCAGCTTGAATACATTGTGGCCGTGGACACCTGGCGTCATTTCTCCACTGCAGCAGAGAAATGCAATGTCACTCAGCCAACATTGAGCATGATGATCCAGCGCCTGGAGGAAGAACTCGATGTCAAAATTTTCGATCGCAGCAAACAGCCTGTAGTTACCACCACGATCGGAAGCAAAGTGATTGAACAGGCCCGAACGATTCTAAGTGAGGCAAAGCAGATGAAGAACCTGGTCAGCAACCAAAAAGGGGAAGCGCATGGCCAGTTACATATCGGCATTATCCCAACAGTTGCGCCTTATCTTCTGCCTTTGTTCCTGAATGACTTTTTGAAAAAGTATCCGAATATCCGGCTCAAGATCTCAGAATTCACCACAGACCAGATTATTTCGCACCTGGAAAAACAGCAGATGGACGCAGCTATTCTGGCTACGCCATTAAAAATTCCCTCCATTAAAGAGCAACCGCTGTTTTATGAACAGTTCGTGGTTTACGCCTCTCCGGGAGAAAAAATGATGAAGAAAAAATATGTTCTTGCCGAAGATATCAATGTAAACCACCTGTGGTTGCTGGAAGAGGGGCATTGTCTCCGCGAGCAGGTGCTGAATCTCTGCGAACTGAAGCGAAAAGAAAACTTATTGCAAAATCTTGACTACCAGGCAGGCAGCATAGAGACATTACGAAAAATGGTGGACATGAATAACGGTATTACGATTTTGCCAGAACTTGCACTTCATGACCTTAGTGCGCAACAGAAAAAAAATATCCGTTTTTTTAAACCACCGGCTCCAGTACGCGAAATCAGTATCGTTACCTATCGTTACTTTGTGAAATACAATTTGATAGAATTGTTGAAGAGCGAAATTATCAAAAACATTCCCTCGTCCATGCTCTCGTCAAACAGGAAGGAAATTGCAGAACTAGATAAGAAAAAATGAATTCACCCTCGAACATAGTCATCACTTGTAACAAGCGCCTCTCACCTTACCTCGAAAAAGAAGTAACAGATCTTGGCCTCCAGATCAAAAGAACATTCGTGACTGGAGTTGAGCTCAGCGGCACAATCAATGATTGCATCAAACTCAATCTTAACCTGCGTTGCGCCAGCCAGATCTTGTACTCAATTGCTTCTTTTAGATGCAATGGCCCGCAGGAGCTGTATGACCGGTTACTTGACATTGCGTGGGAGAAAATTATCTCACCAGACGGCTACTTTTCCGTGACAAGTCATGCCGAGCATTTCACGATCAATAACGAAATGTTTGTTAATGTAAAAGTGAAAGACGCAATTGTTGATCGCATGCGAAGAGAAACTGGCCGTAGGCCAGATTCAGGTTCGGATCTGAGTAAAACGGTCATTCATTTATATTGGAAAGACGAGCGTGCTGAAATTTTTTTAGATACTTCCGGGGAAACACTGGCGAAACACGGCTACCGGAAAATTCCTGGGCGTGCTCCAATGCTCGAAGCGTTGGCAAGCGCTACGCTGCTGGCTACCAAGTGGGACAGGCGAGTGCCATTTGTAAATCCGATGTGCGGATCTTCGACAGTGGCCATTGAAGCAGTTTTACTGGCTACTAACCGCAAGCCTGGCCTCTTCCGGAAAAACTATTCTTTCATGCATATGATCGGCTATGACGAAACGGTATATCAAACCGAGTTTGAAAAACTGAATAAGCAAATTATCGAAATCCCCAATCTGAAAGTCTTAGCCAGCGATATTAATAGGGACGCCATTGAAATTTCCAAAGTGAATGCAACCGTAGCAGGTGTTGATCACTTGATCAATTTTTCCGAATGCGATTTTGAAGCTACCGAAATCCCTGAAGCACCCGGAGTTGTTTTTCTGAACCCCGAATACGGAGAGCGCATGGGTGAAGTAAGTGAACTCGAAGGCACTTATAGTCGCATCGGAGATTTTATGAAAAAGAAATGCCAGGGATATACCGGTTATATTTTCACTGGTAATCTCGACTTGGCAAAAAAAATTGGACTGAAAGCCAGCCGCAGGATAGAATTCTATTCTGCAAAACTGGATTGTCGATTGTTAGAGTATGAGTTATATTCAGGAAGTAAGCGGGAGAAGCCTGTGGGCTGATTTTATTTCTCTTTTTTCTCCGTCACCTCCATCGGTAACTCTTTGATTCTGCTCCACTCTTGTAGTGAGCCATCGTACAGTTGCATTGGATATCCTAAAATGCGCCCGGCCATATACACCACACTAGCCGTTTGGCCAATGAAACAGTATACGACCATAGGTTTTTTCTTGTCGGTCACAGCAGAGAAATAAGACTGCAATTGATCATCAGCTTTGAATGTGTTGGTAGCATCTGTCATTTCGGTATACGGAATATTCTTAGCTCCGGTGATGTGTCCATCGCGTGGATTCCCAGTTGTCTCACCATCATAAAAACGTTTCATCCTTGCGTCCACTATCATCACGTCATTTGAATTCAAATTCTTCAATACATAATCTTTATCAACGATGAGTGAACCGATATTCACTTTGAATTTTCCTTTCTTCACTTCAGGAGTTTCTTTCGTCACTTCATAACCTGCTTTTTTCCAGGCATCAACACCTCCATTAAGAAAAGATACGCGGCCTTTCAGTCCCAGGTTCTCCAACGTGAGGAACATCCGTGCTGTAGGAGATATTTCATTTCGCACATGGCATAGCACAACGTGAGAGTCATTCGAAATCCCCAAGGCTTCAATTACTTCTTTTGCTTTATTCTCATCAGGTAAATTCATTGCACCTAAAGGAGAATCCGGAGCTAATGAGCCCGGCCAGAGATAACGAGCGCCTTTCAAATGCTCAACATCATAATCCAGTTTGAGAAAGTTCACCTGGACAATAACCAGTTTTGCATCTGACAAATGATCGTGCAACCATTGTGGGCTTACCAAAACAGGCACGTCTTGTGCAATAGAAGCAACCACAGATACAAGAGTAAACAGAAGGGTGATTAGTTTTTTCATAGAAACGATTTTAGGTTTTTGAAGCGATCCCTTATGAACAGGAACAAATGAAGGTTAAACGGATGTTGGCCGAAAAAAGCCAAAACGGAATAGCTATTAAATAAAAATAAGTTATCAAATACCGCATCCGCGGGTATCGATAGCAGCTAAATAATGTTTGCCGTCAATACGTGCGATGTAAATATCGAATGCATTGATACTGCCATCCTTTGCCGGAAGACTTACAAATACATTTTTGACAAAGGCAGCATCGAGTGCGTGAAGTCTTTCGGCTTTGTCGTCAGGTACCGTTTCATCGGTTGCAGAAAGTTGCGATTGATACGTGCGATAAAGAAACTGGCTGTCTTTGAAATCATAAACAAAAAAACCTTCCGGTGGATTGCAATTATCCACTCCGGCCGGATTTAAATAATAGCCGCTAACCGGGAGTAATTCATTGATAAATGAACTGAATTGTTTGTTCGCGAGCAGGAGTGAAGATGACTTGACTTCAGTTGTGACCGGATAAACACCGGCTCCTTCGGTGATAAGATAACATCCCAACTGTGGGTGTATGAGCGAATTCAGCTTACCAGAATCATGCAAGCGTTCAAACACATCTTGCAATGAAGTATCCAAGTCCTTTAAGCCAAACTCAGTTCCCTGGAATCCGGTCGTAAGGACAAGTGAGTCACTCTGACTTTCCTTATATACAACCGTGTCGACAGGCAGCGATGTGCTGTCGTTGATGACCTCTCCTGATTTTTTCTGCTGACAAGCTATAAGTACACAAATTGTTCCTAGAGAAATCAGAGCCCTTTTCATTCTCAATCCTTATGAGCCACAAAAGATTTCTTCAAACATTCATTATTCTGTGGGTCAATTATTGAAACTCCACCTGTCATGTTCTTTACGTTTTCAAAACCGTGCGTGCTCAAAAAATAACTCGCGGTTGCACTCCGGTGCGCATGTGAACAATAGACAAAAATCTCTTTGCCCTTGTATTTTTCCAGTTCCTTAACACGCTTCTCCAGTTCGGTCACATTTACATTGATCGCATTCTTGAAATGCCCGAATGTCTGGACATCCGTTGTTGATCCGCTAAATTCTCCTTTGGATCTCACGTCAAGTATGATGGCGTCTGAGTTTACGCCTATCCGCTTGCACATATCTTCAACCGAAACATTGGCAAAATTGACGGTCGATTTTTCGACCAGATTCATGTTACAAGAGCTGCAGGTACCTGACTTGTGATACACCTGTCCGTCACATTCGCGACCGCAAGGCAGGCATACATACTCTTTTTGATGATTCAGGAAAAGAAAACCCGACCAGCCGATCAGAAGTACCAGGATAATTTTCATACAAGGCTCATTTTATCCCCTCAAGATAGGAAATCGCCTAACAAAGGGCAGGGGCTTTTGGACGAAAAAAATAATGATATAGTATGCATGCATAACAAATTTTTATACCTTCGTCATGCTTATTTTAAATGAAAAGAGAGGAAACCATTGACCACCACGTACGGATTGCCTGGCATGGAATCTCGAGATTCTATAACCAGCAGGCGGCCAAATTCGGCGGCACCATGGCAATTGGATTTGCTCTGTTGACGATTCATGGTGATGATGGAACCCCAGCAACGAAGATAGCTCCTCAGATGGGATTGGAACCTCGAAGTTTAACCCGGCTTCTGAAATCAATGGAAGAAAAGAAGCTGATCTTTCGTAAAGCGGACAAAACCGATGGTCGTTCAGTAAGGATTTTCTTGACGAAGGAAGGAAAAAAGCAGCGCGAGAATGCCAAGAGCATCGTGATCCGGTTTAATGAGTCCGTTCACGAAGAAATCCCGGAACAAAAGCTGAACGTGTTCTTCGAAGTTTTACAAAAACTTAACAGCATTATTGAAAAAAATAAAATCTATGACTCGAAACTTGAAGTTTAGCGATTGGCTGGATTTTCTGGCATCAAAGGTTTAACTTCCAAGTTCAACATCCCCTTCTCTATGAACAGAACCATTAAGAAAGTAACAATCCTCGGCTCCGGCATTATGGGCTCGCGCATTGCCTGTCATTTTGCAAACATCGGCTGTGAAGTAATGCTGCTCGATATTGCACCGAAGGAACTCACTGATGATGAAAAGAAAAAAAACCTGGCCATTGATCATCCAACAGTCAAGAATCGTATTGTTCAGGCTTCATTTGATGCCACACTGAAAGCTAACCCTGCTTCCCTCTTTAGCAAAAAATTAGCTTCGCGGGTGAAGCTTGGAAACTTCACGGACGACATGCCGAAGATCAAAAATTCGGATTGGATCATTGAGGTGGTTGTTGAGAACCTGGATATCAAAAAGAAAGTATATGAAGAGGTGGAGAAGTACCGGACTCCGGGAACGCTGATTACCTCCAACACTTCGGGCATCCCTATTCACTTAATGGCAGAAGGAAGAAGTGAGGATTTCCAAAAACATTTTGCGGGAACACACTTTTTCAATCCTCCCCGCTATCTGAAGCTTCTTGAAATTATTCCGACACCGAAGACTGATCCGGAGATCACCAAATTTTTACTCCACTACGGTGACCTTTTCCTTGGAAAAACTACCGTACTCTGCAAAGACACTCCGGCATTCATTGGCAACCGTGTTGGCGTATGGGGTCTGCTGAAGGTGATCGATTCAATGAAACGATTCGATCTTAATGTGGATGAGATTGACAAGCTGACGGGTCCTGTCATTGGAAGACCCAAGTCGGCAACATTCAGGACATCAGATGTCGTGGGTCTTGATACTTTGGTGAAAGTGGCCAACAACCTGTATGCAGGGTTGGTAAATGATGAGGGGCGTGAGATGTTTAAACTGCCGGAAGTTGTTGGTAAGCTCGATCAAAACAAATGGCTGGGAGATAAGACCGGTCAGGGATTTTATAAGAAATCAAAAAATGCCAAAGGCGAAACTGAGATCCTCACGCTTGATCTTAAGACATTAGAATATAAACCAAAGATGAAAGTCAAGTTCGCCACGCTCGAAACGACCAAGCCAATCGACAATTTGAAAGACCGCTTCAAAGTTTTATTGGCCGGCAAGGACAAAGCAGGCGACTTCTATCGCGACTGTTTCTTCGATTTGTTTAAGTATGTAAGCAATCGTATCCCGGAGATCAGTGACGAGCTTTTCAGAATTGACGATGCCGTGTGTGGTGGATTTGGTTGGGAACTGGGGCCTTACGAAACATGGGATGCTGTTGGTGTTGAAAAAAGTCTTTCATTGATGGAGGCTGCAGGGTACAAACCCGCCCAGTGGGTTTACGATATGATTGCTTCTGGCAACAAGTCGTTCTATAAGAGCGAAGGCGGTCAGAAAAAATATTACGACATCCCTTCGAAGTCGTACAAAGCCATTCCCGGTAAGGAGAACTTCATCATCCTCGAAAATAAGAGCGAGAATATCATCTGGAAAAATGCTGACTCTCGGATTTACGACATCGGTGACGGTGTGATCAATTTTGCATGGCACAGCAAGAGTTTCACGCTGGGCAGTGCGGTAATTGAAGGAATGAATAAAGCCATTGACCTGGCTGAAAAAGATTATCGAGGCCTTGTGATCGGACACCAGGGCGCGGACTTTTCGTTGGGCGCTAATCTCGGTCTTGTATTCATGTACGCCATCGAACAAGATTACGATGAGATCGACTTCATGATCAAGGCTTTTCAGAATTCGGTCATGCGTATCCGCTATTCTTCAATTCCTGTGGTTGTGTGTCCACAAGGGCGCACCCTCGGTGGTGGTTGTGAAATGACGTTGCATGCCGACATTGCGCAAGCTGCTGCAGAAACTTATATCGGATTGGTTGAGGTTGGTGTCGGCCTTATTCCCGGTGGTGGCGGAACAAAAGAATTTACCAAGCGTGTGAGTGAGGCTTTTGAAGAAGGTGATATTGAATTGAACGCTTTGCAAAATGCATTTATGACAATTGCCACAGCGAAAGTTGCCACTTCTGCAGAAGAAGCACGCGAAATTGGAATTTTGAAAAAACGTGATCGCGTTTCGATGAATAGAGACCGCCAATTAGCTGATGCTAAAGAGGCCGTTATCGAATTGGCTGATGCTGGTTACACCATGTTGCCACAAGCGAAAAACATCAAAGTACAAGGTCGTGCAGGTCAGGCGTTATTCTTCGCAGGCTTGCAAGGCATGCGTATGGGAAATTACATTTCTGATCACGATGTTAAAGTAGCCAGGTGGATTGCCAATGTCATGTGTGGTGGCGACTTGACTTCACCTCAGGAAGTGAGCGAACAATACCTACTTGATCTGGAGCGCGAAGCATTCTTATCACTTACCGGTGAAAAGAAAACTTTGGAGCGAATACAAGCGATACTAACCGGAGGAAAACCTTTGAGAAATTAATAAATCATTGTTCGTTGGTGGTTGTTCGTTGATAGCAATTGCCAGCCATAACAACTACAGACTACAAACTAAGAACTAACAACTACACTATGGATGCATATATCGTAGCAGGATTTAGAACCGGAGTAGCGAAAGCAAAAAAAGGAGGCTTTCGTTTTGCCCGGCCGGATGACTTCGGAGCAGACGTGATTAAACACCTCGTGAAATCGATTCCGGGATTGGAAAACAAAATGGTCGATGACCTCATCGTCGGAAATGCCGTGCCCGAAGCCGAACAAGGCATGCAAATCGGAAGAATGATTGCATTGCTGGCTCTTGGCACAGACGTGTCTGGAATGGTAGTGAATCGCTATTGTGGATCCGGCCTCGAGACGATTGCCATCGCAAGCCAGCGCATTCAGGCAGGTCAGGCCGATATCATTATTGCCGGTGGCACCGAGTCTATGTCACTGGTGCCCGTCATGGGTTTTAAGACAGCGTTGAACTACGCAATTGCAAAAGATACTCCCACTTATTATACAAGTATGGGACTAACTTCTGAGGAGATCTCTGTTCAGTTTAAAATTTCGCGTGAGGAACAAGATCAGTTCGCATACGAATCACACATGAAAGCGGCTGCCGCGTGGAAAGAAGGGAAATTTAAAGATGAAATTGTTCCCATCACGGTAAAAGAAGTTTATGTAGATGAGAACATGAAAAAGAAAACGCGCGAGTTTGTTGTCGCGACAGATGAAGGTATTCGTGCAGATACTACTGTGGAAGGACTCGCTAAACTCAAACCTGTGTTCCGTGCGAATGGAGTCGTCACAGCTGGAAATTCATCTCAGACTTCGGATGGCGCTGCGTTTGTTGCTGTGATGAGTGAACGAATGGTCAAGCAACTGAACTTAAAACCGATTGCGCGGATGCTGAGCTATGCGACAGCTGGTGTTGAACCGCGTATCATGGGTATTGGACCGGTGGCAGCGATTCCAAAAGCGTTGAAGAATGCAGGAAAGAAACTGGATGATATTGACTTGATCGAATTGAACGAAGCATTTGCTGCACAGTCACTGGCCGTGATTAAAGAAGTGGGTATTGACAGGAAAAAAGTAAACGTAAATGGAGGAGCTATTGCAGTCGGACATCCATTAGGCTCTTCAGGTGCTCGCCTGTCTGTTCAGTTATTCAATGAATTAAGAAGACAAAAGAAAAAATACGGAATGGTTACTGCATGTGTAGGGGGCGGACAAGGCGTGGCAGGCGTGTACGAGCTATTGAACTAGGCAGAAGAGAAATGCGTCTCATAATTCAAATATTAAGCTCTTAAAAAATCTAAATATATGGCTACTGCAGTCGAAACAAAAAAAGCAATCAAAGGCGGTGAGTTCCTCATCCGTGAAACGCAAGCAAGCGAAATCTTCATCCCGGAAGAGTTCAATGAAGAGCAGAAGATGATTATGCAGCAATGCAAAGACTTCCTGGCGAAAGAAGTGACTCCCAGATTGGATGAGATCGATTCGATGAAAGACCCGAAACTGATGCCTTCCATTTTGGACAAGGCTGGAGAGCTCGGTCTGCTTGGAACCTCAGTACCCCAAGAGTTGGGTGGCTTCGGAATGGATTTTAATACTACAATGCTTGTAGCAGAAGTCATAGGTGGTGGTCATTCGGTGGCAGTCGGACTATCAGCGCATACCGGCATCGGTACACTTCCGATTTTGTATTACGGAAACGATGCACAAAAGAAAAAATATATTCCCAAGCTCGCCACAGGTGAATGGAAAGCTGCATACTGTCTTACCGAACCAGATTCAGGTTCGGATGCCAATTCCGGAAAGACAAAAGCCGTACTGACTCCCGATGGAAAACATTATGTGATCAATGGCCAGAAAATGTGGATCACCAACGGTGGCTTCGCGGACATCTACGTTGTCTTTGCAAAAATAGACAACGACAAAAACCTCAGTGCTTTCATTGTTGAAAAAGCTTTTGGCGGAATCACGATGAATGAAGAAGAGAAGAAGATGGGTATCAAAGGATCCTCCACTCGCCAGATTTTCTTCAACGACTGCAAAGTACCCCTAGAGAATTTGCTCAGCGAACGTGAAAACGGATTCAAGATTGCGGTCAACATTTTGAATATCGGTCGGATCAAATTAGGTGTAGCTGCCGTGGGCGGAAGTAAGATGGCGATTTCCAAGGCTATAAAATATGCAACGGAGCGTAAGCAGTTTGGAACACCGATCGCCACGTTTGGTGCTATCAAACACAAAATAGCCGAGGCTGTTACAAAAATTTTCGCTAGTGAATCAGCCCATTATCGCGCTTCGCAAAATATCGATGACGCCTACAATGCTTTCGTTGCCGGCGGAATGGATTCCGCAAAAGCGAGACTAAAATCATTGGAAGAATTTGCAATCGAATGTGCAATTCTTAAAGTACACGGATCGGAAGTACTAGATTTTACGGTAGACGAAGGTGTTCAGATTTATGGAGGCATGGGCTTTTCGGCTGAAGGACCAATGGACCGCGCTTACCGCGATGCACGCATCAACCGGATATTTGAAGGCACGAATGAAATCAACCGCCTCCTCACCATCGACATGCTGATGAAGCGCGCCATGAAAGGAACGCTCGACCTGATGAATCCAGCCATGGCAGTGCAAAAAGAGCTGATGGGCATTCCGGATTTCGGAGGAACAGATGATTCAGCTTTGTTTGCAAAAGAAAAAAGAGCGCTTGCCAATCTGAAGAAAGCAGGCTTAATGGTTTCTGGCGCTGCTGTTCAGAAATTCATGATGAAGCTTTCTGATGAACAGGAGGTATTGATGAACCTTGCAGACATGCTCATCGAAGGATATGTTGCTGAATCGGTGTTGCTGCGTGTAGAGAAACTGATCGGTATACGTGGGGAGAAAGCCTGTGAAATTCAAAAGGAGATGGCAATGATTTATTTGCATGAAGCTATTGAGAAGGCTGCTTCTGCTGGCAAGCAGGCGATCTACGCTTTTGCTGAGGGTGACGAAATGCGTTTGATGCTTCTCGGTTTGAAACGCTTCACTAAAATAGAACCGTACAACCTGAAAGAGTCAAGGCGCAAAGTGGCGAATTATGTAATTGGAAAAGGGGAATATCCTTTCTAGACGTAAGACAATAGAGAAGAAAGACAAGCCTGGAATCTATTCCAGGCTTTTTTATTCACTACGATTATTCAATAAGATTTTAAAATCCTCCTCAAGCTGTGGATCGCTGGGGGGTTTTACGTGTGGGTCAAATGCTTTGCTATTGCGGGGAATCAATACGAATGTAGGCACGCCTTTCACGTCAAAGGATTTTAAGATCATTTCGTCCTTTCCAATTCGGTAGTTGACGATGCCATCAGAATACAAGTTGTATTTCGATACCGTTTGTTTCCATAGTGACTCATCTTCATCGAGAGAGAGAAGCACGAACGTGATTTTATTCCGGTATCGTTTCTGTAAACGTTTAGCCAATTCCAGATCAGCCAAATAGGGTTTACAGTCGCTCGCCCAAAATACGAGGTAAAGTGTTTTTCTGCTTTCGCTGAATTGCTTAAACCAATTGAATTTTTCTGCCCCATTTTTTCCTCCATCATTCACATTCAATTCGTATTGGCGGTAAAGGTAAAATTGCTTGTTCAACGAAGCTCCACCACCCAGGTCGCTGATGATCTTGTTTTCAAGTGGAGTAGCTTTCAAAACTGTAGTCGTGCTCCAAAATGCAGAGTCATAAGGAATGTTCAGGAGTTGTTCTCTGCCCGGTTCACGCCCGGTAAACTTCTCGCTAAGTTCGGTACTCGTTTCCACAGACGTCAGTTCGATATGAAATGAGTGTACCGTATTATCAGAAAGATGATTTTCGCCATCGCGAATAAAATGATAGGGTTGATAGCGGCCGTTGTACTTACGATAGAATGACGAAGTGCGAACAACACTTTCCCCGTAGCGTCTCACATCCTCAGCTTTGATTATCGCGTGTGAATCCGGGACGATAAACAATGATCCACTAATTTGAGTTAGCTGAAGATATTCTCCTGACGTGGTAAGAACCGAGTCTTTTTTGTAAGCATATCCTATTTCATATACTTCTTCCCCATCGTAGGTTGTAATACCTTTGAATAAAAAAGAGTAGCTGTCAAAATCCGTTTTGAGGTTGCTGAGGTCCGTAAAGTAAGATAGGTGTTCGCTTTTTTCACGTGTCTGATAACCTACAATGTCAGCTTGCAAAATATTTCCGATCGACATAGGTTCGTGTCCCTGCGCCATGATTGTCCGGTCCAGGCTTCGCCTGATTTGTGTAACACGGATCTCCTCTTTTTCGCCAGCTGACTTCTGCAGTGATTGGTAGCCTTCATTCTTCCACACATCCACAAAGGCTTCAACTATTCTACCATAGACTGAATCGTCTTTGCAGTAATGCCTGTAGAAAAATTTCTGAAGAAACGGCTGTGTGATGTAGTTCTCTTTAATGCTGGCAAAAGCTTTCCGCACTACTTTTCTTGCATTGATTTCCTTGTCAAAAATGACAATCTCTGACAGTTGTGTTGCAATAGGTTTGAGCTTGATCAGGCGGATGTCAACAGTTGAGTTAACTACCTGCGATTCATACCCAACACATGATATTTTCAATGAAACCTTTCCCGGCACCGACAATGTGAATTGCCCATTGAGATTGGAGCTCGTGCCTTTGGTGGTCCCCATTACGCCTATGGAAGCGAAGGCCACTGGCTTGCCGGTTTCGGCATCAACGATTTTCCCCTCCAACATTTGTTGGCCAAGGACAGTACAGCTAAATGCTAAAAAGATAATGAGCCACTTGAGCATCTCACCGGTTTAGGTTTATCAGCACCAAATTTATCTTTTTTACCGCAAATTAGGTGAATATTTGAGGCGAAGGGTTTTGAATTTTTACAAAAGGCTCGCCCGCTTCAGAAGCGTCAAAAATCAAATATGTGCTCCACTTGAATTTGATCTTTCTCCAGTTGCAAAAGAAGGCTGCTCAATTGAGCAACGGGTAGGGCAATGGCAATTCTTTTGACAGCCATATTAGAGGAGATGGGTTGAGTGAAAACAACCTGGACATTACGATACTCAATGGATTTCTCTGCAGGCGTTAAGAAAGTAATCAGAATGGCTGAGTTGTTTCCGGCTATTTCTTTAAATGAGATACCCTGCTTCGCTAAGGTTAATGCAGCAGTGCTGAATTTGTCGTAACGCGGAAGTTTTACAATGACTCCGCCTTCTACAGACTCTTTAATGATATTTTCCTTTAAAGAATCCTTGGGGAGTTTGTCAACGACCACGGCAGTAGTTGGTAATGCTACATCGTAAACAGTTTGTGTTCCCAGCCCGATTAATTTGCCATAGACATATTTGACCAGAAGTTCGGTGGTCAATGCATACCTCCGCTCAAATTTTCGGACGAAGCGCTTTCCAAAAAAAGGAACGTTTCCCCACAGCACCTTCATTTCATTTTTGAAATTGAATTCATACCAAGGTCTGTCCTTGATAAAATCGACATACCTTTTAGCGAACGCTGCATTAAATTTGTCTTCTTCAGTAATGACGTCCTGTGTGTCCGTCAAACGCCCGATGAGTGTTTCGTAAATTGACTTCGCTCCATACTCTACCGTTGTGCTTGTTGCTATCACCCAAATCATAAAATGATAGCCTGTGTTGGTCGGAAAATTTCCTTTGATCTGATCCTTTACAATTTTATAACTATCCCAAAGCTGCCGGATATGACTTGCATACGGAAATGAAGTACTCGTCCGGGTCTTAAAATACTCAGCCTGTTCCTCAGGACTGAACACCAGGTACCATTCCGGAAAAGTGAGAAAGGTTTGATCGGCAGGACGGATTTCTTCTTTTGGCGTTATCGGAGTTGGATTGATCTTCAACCATTCTTTTTTGATGACCAAGCCTTTTCCAGCGGCAACGGTTCTTGCTTTATCCTTTTTTTTGAAAAAAATAATCAGCGCCAGGATCAGAGAGCAGATCGTTAGAATGACAAGGCGGCTCATAATTTTGTAAATGAAATGAGGGTGTTGTCAGAGGGGTCTTTGTCTTGCAAAATCCGTTGTCCGGAATCTTTAAAACCAAATGCCGATACAATTTTGCTCCATTCGTCAATCGATTTGAATGATTTGAATTCCTTCGCATCTACTTCCCACGAAACTTTGAGACCAAGATTAAACACTGTATGAACCAATGAAACAAACGTGGCCATTTCAGAAGTCTTCACATCATGATCACGCATAATAAACAGTCCGCCTTTGCGCAGAACCCTGTGAATTGACTTGATATAATTTTCCAACAGATCATGTGGACAATGGTGAAGCCCGATGTGGCAAGTCACCAGGTCAAGGCTTTCGCCATTGATTGTTGAGGAAATTGGCTTGTAGTCAAGCGGAAAAAATATTCCAATTTTCCTGAGTTGTCCTCGTTCAAAAATATCTCCCAAAGCATTGCTTGGAGCAATGTCATTCGTCAGGTAGATATTTCCTGACAAGTTAATGTGCTTTCGTAGTTCGCTGATATACCTACCAGTAGACCCGATCTCGAGATAGCCGTTGATGGATGTTTTATCACCAAGAAGTTGCAGTACCTGGCGTGCCATTTCCCTTTTCTGTTTTTTTAATGCAGGCAAAGCAAATGTCAATTCTGATAAAAACGGTTTTATATCCGGCAGCCGCGACTGTACCGTCTTATAAATTTCCTCATCTGCGTTTTTTTCCTTTGTCACAGTAGCGATGAGGTGATGAAATTTCTCTTCGGGGTATAAATGAAATATCACCTGGAGGAATCGGTAAAAGTTATCGCTCCAAACCGTGTTTGAAAATACAGCTTTGAATTCTGATGACTGGCTCATACGCGATTTTGATTTGGTGAATAATACTTATCCCAGAGAATATTTCTGAATTTGAAATCCGGGTCGAGTTTTGATTTTAGTTCGAATAGTTTTTGTGCGTTTGGATATGCCGTGTGAAACTGTTCTGCCGTGGCGTGTGCCTGGTAAGGCAAGTAATATGAGCCATCAACGGAGTTGGCAGCATCGATCAACTCGCGCGTCCACACGGCTACTTTATTTTTCTCTGCCTCACTTGTTCCCTGCTTATACCAAACCACGAATGCAAAAACTTCTTCCTTTGCCCAAGCCAGGAGAGAGCCGCTATCGGGGAGTGCGTGACGAATTGAAATATTAATAATGTTTGCATTGTGCCTGGTGAATATCTCACTCATGCGTTCGGTGAATTCGTCAAACCTGGCTACCGGTGCAAAGTACTCTTGCAAAACATAGGTGCTTTTCTTTCGTGACTGTGGCTCCAACTCCGCCACATCATATCCTGCTTCATAATTTCTCCAGTGGATTTTTGTAGAAAGATAAACCAACGGGTCGATGATGAATTCCCTGCGCCACTTGCCAAAACGACTTCGGCTGAATGCTCCGATAAAATATCGTTCCAAAGGATACGCTGCGGCTAACGGCATCAGCCTTGTTTTTTCTGTAGGCTTTCGATCTGTTTTCACCCAACTGACAGCGCGAACATTTTCAAACCGGGGCGGATAAATATCTCCATTGTGAAAAACGACCTCTTTGTTATTCCTCACTTGTGTTGAGAAGAATTGGCCATATTCCTCACGTTTCATTTTTTGATGAACCCGCTGCACAGGAATGTTATCTTCAAGATCGAATTCTACCGCAACGATTACAGCGATCGCATTGTAACAGCCGATGCAGGCGAAGAATAATTCAGAATTATTGTCCCTGGAAGCTTTCTTTAATTCTCCGTTCGCCAGAATAATATCGATAGATCGTACCGATAAAATTACCGGCCCGAGACCGATGTAACGACCATGCACATTTACACTGAGCGAACCTCCCACAGTAAAATTGGCGTAGGTCTGCATGATCTTCACGCTCAGATTGTGTTTATCGACATAAGCCTGAATGTCGCACCAACGTATACCAGCTTGTACTTTTATTCTTTTCTCTTCAGCTGAAAACTCAAGTACATGATTCAGTTTTCGCATATCCACATGAATACTGTGAGTACTTGCGGTCTGTCCGCCCATACTGAACCGGCCTCCTCCGATCGACACCGGTTTATCCGCATTCTTAATAATCGCTTGCAGTTCTTCAACAGTCGTTGGCCCCTTCACTTGTCCAACTACAACCGGATTGAGTTGAGTCACATCATTCACTATGAGTTCATCTGTTTTTACATCCGGATTTTTGAAATAATCCGGAGCCAAATGGGGAGGCATACCAAACCGGTTATTAGCATCTGTGCCTTTCTTAAATCCCAGCACAACGATGAGAACAAGAGCACCTAATACCGGAATGAAAATTATCCATAACCAGTGCGCTGAAAAATTGCAGTCGTGCAAGCGCTTCGCTGATGTTGCTACTAACGCCCAAAATAAAATTGGATAGAGAACAAAGGTTGCGGGCGATGAAATCAGGAAGTCGATAGCATTAAACAGCACGTAAAATGTCGACCAGATAAAAACAGATGCCGTCCAATAAGTCAATCGATTAATCCGGCCATGCCAGGTAAAAAGAAGATAGCTGACGGGAAGCTTGTCTTTGAATTTCATTTTTTGAAAAGCAACGCATTATACACTTTAAATCCTGAGAAATAAAAAACCCGGAATCGCTTCCGGGTTTCAACCGTAAAAATCCAAAAATCAATATCAGTTTAGTTTTTTCTCTACCAGTTTTTTTACACCATCCGCTCGCTCTGTCCGGGCCTTATCGATCAGTGGCATACCAACTCTGGATACTAGCTTATCATAGAGCGTTTTCAAATCCCCAACATCTTCTTTCTGTGAGAAGCTGGAGCTGAAGCTGCCCATATTGAGGACTTGAGTAATGATATCCCTTTTATCAGAAGTAGGTCCGCCAATATATTCCGTCACAATCAGCGAGCAGATAAAGTCAAGGCGTCCGGCAAACTTTACATCATTGCCAAAAGTTTCGTGTGTGGCTTTAACTCTCGGATCAACATCCAAGGCAAAAATCACTTTGTATTTGGTTGCCCACCAGTCGTCTATTCTTGTGTTTGCTCCGAACACCTTCACCTCCCTGTACGGAATCTTCTCGATGTTAATGAATTCAATGTCCGTTGTGTTAAGCGCCTTGGTCAATTCGTCTGTAAATTCCTTTGCGATTGGAGTCAACGATTCATCTGTGAATTCGCCTTCCACTGGAATAATTTCCTCTCCCATTCCTTGCTGTTGCATCATTGTACTACTTCCTCCCGCTTTTTTCTTCGCAGCAGCTTTTATTGAATGGATGTTCACGATGATCCCCATTTTATTTCCATCCGCTTTGATGCGCTGCATTTTGGCTGCAAATGTTTCTTTCTTCACAGGGATGTTGTCTTTGGCTGATGCAACATCTGGTGATGGCGTTGCAGTACGGCCCGAAAACAAACTGTCAAGTCGCTTTTGACCTTCCGCTTTGGATTTTTCCTGGTTGGCTTTGATTTTATCTTTTAAATCTCCAAATCCTTTAATACTAGCCTGCTCTGCTTCTTTTTTATTGGGGTCTTGAGATTCAAAACCCGGCAGGTATTTTAGTTTGCCTGGATTGTTTGTTTCGTACCAGAAATTATATTCCTTAATAACCTTACCAATATTGGACCAGCCATAGCTCGCATCGGTGGCTACTTTATTTGCCAGCTCCTGATTATCCGCAACCAGTTTTGGCATTTTCTTTTTGTACCCAAAGAGCACTTCGGTATTTGACATAGATTCTCCCGTGCTTCTATTCACTGTTAATGTTCCGGTAATCACCTGGGTACTATTTTTTATATCGGAAGGCTTTGTGTCGGAACCTATGTTGATAAATGTGAATTGATCCAGGGCACCCATAAAATCGATAGCTACCCACTGATCACCGTACATCGAAGTTCTCCTAAGCGCCCAGGTGTTTCCATCAATAACAAATGCTTCCAGTGCTGATTTGAGGATTGGACCATCCTTGCTGATAAGCGCTTGTTCTGGTTGTTTTAGAAAGAAAGGATGCTGATAGGTAACGGTCACTTCTTTTTTCTCCCAGGTAGATTTCATGATCAGCGTACACGGGACATCCTGACCAAAGAGGGCGGAATTAAATCGCTGTGCCTGCACGGAAATAGTTGCTGCCAGGAATATTAAAGTACATAGTTTGTTCATATGGGTGTTTTGGTTGGTTCTACACAGACTACGGTTTCATGCGGGGTTGAAATCGTAAAAGGATTTCATCCCGGGCCGGCATGAGCAAGGGGCTTTCTTTGCAGTTAAACTTCTAACCACGATTAACAGCAGATATCGCGGAATGAAAATAAAGGAAGTCTGCAAGGTAATGCTCACGGACTTTGTAAAGGCCAGTTAATTATTTGCCGGAAAGACTTATTTCTTTTCGAAAGATTCGAGTCGCTTTACACCGTTTGCACCCAGATGTGTAAAAAGCATCTTTTTGTAATCCGTTGATTTGAGGAAATCTGCATTGAGAAATTTGGTCAGCAGAGGCGCCCAGTCATTTCCTTTTGGCATGATGATTCCAAATTCTTCGGTTGATTGATCTCCTGCCGGATGTCGCTTGATGGGAATCCCCTGTTTCTGGGCATTGAAAAAAAATGTGAAATCAAGATTGGTAAATGCTTTATTGTCTTTGGTAATGAGGTCAACCGCCTGCTGATTATTTTCCACTCGCACGATCTCTGCGCTCGGAATATACTTCGCTTTTAAATTCTGCATCACTTTTTCATCAGTAGATCCAGCGACCACCACGCCCTTGAAATTCGCGAATGCGGTTGCAGCTTTATCCAGGCTCTCGAGTGTAGGCACATCTTTGTTCGTACACAGGAATGAAATGTTTTTGATAAATGCCGGGCTAAACTCATACTCCTTTTTTCTTGCTTCCGTAATAGTGACATTTCCCAGACCAAATACGCCACCCTTTCCCGTTTTTACTTCTTGAAGGAAGCCCTTGAAATTTCCGGGATCTTTAGCTTTAAATTCATAAGTCACCTTGATACCTTCATTCTGCTGCAGGTATTCCGCAAATTTTTTTATGATCTCCACGGCAAGTCCCTGCACGGACCCATCGGGTTGTTTGCTGGAAAACGTAGGAGCTTCGCTGTAGGTAAGGGCCCAGCTAGCCGTTTTTGTTTTCTTGGCTTCCGCATAGGTCGTACCGCTCAACTGCGCAAAACTGTGATTACTTACAACAGAGACAACAAGAATAGATAGCAGGAGTTTTTTCATGGCGCGAAAATAACCTAAAAACGACTCTATTACTGAGTCCTATTTAGCACAGTGAATAAAATTCTGAGGCAATTGTGCCGGGAGCGAGTGCCTTTCAAATTTTCAAGGCTAAAACGATTTATTTTTTCTCGAACGACTCAAGAAGCTTCACACCGTTGGCGCCCATGTGCGTGAAGAGCATTTTTTTGTAGTCTGGAGACTTTACAAATTCTGCTGTGAGGAATTTATTCATCAGTGGAACCCAGTCATTGCTCTTAGGCATAATGATACCAAACTCTTCTGATGACTCGTCTCCCGCAGGATGACGTTTGATTGGAATTCCCTGACGTTGTGCATTAAGGTAAAAAGTGAAATCCGTGTTGGTAAATGCTTTCTTGTCTTTAATGATTGCATCGACCGCCTCCTGGTTGCTCTCCACAGTCTGAATAGTTGCAGTAGGAATGTGTTTTGCTTTCAAAGCAAGCACTGCTTTTTCATTTGTGGAACCGGCTACCGCAATACCTTTGAAATTTGCAAAAGCCGTAGCTGCTTTATCCAGGCTTTCCAGTGTAGGCACATCTTTATGCGTACACAACAGTGAAATGTTCTTGATGAATGGCGGACTGAAATGATATTCTTTTTTTCGCGCCTCAGTAATCGTAATGTTTCCTAATCCAAACACTCCGCCTTTGGCCGTTTTCACTTCCTCCAGAAACCCCTTGAAATCTGACGGATCTTTACCCTTAAATTCGTACGTCACTTTGATGCCTTCCGTTTGCTGGACAAAGTCTGCAAACTTCTTCATGACCTCCACCACGAGCCCTTGAACTGATCCGTTGGGTTGCTTACTGGCAAAACTCGGAGTTTCCGTGTAAGTGAAAGTCCATGTAGCCGTTTTGGACTTTTGTGCTTCGGCATACGTGGTGCCAGACAATTGAGCAAGGGCGCTGAAGCTGACGATCAAACTCAGAGCTAAAGACAAGGTATGCCTGGCGAGTGTTCTCATGATTTCATGGATTATGGTTAGGTATCAAATATTGCAAAAATTTTGCTCTGCTGAAACCTTCAGTCTTTATCCGGTAGCCTCGTAACTAATTAATTTTCACGTTACTTTTGAGCCGATAGCATTGTTCACTTAAATTGACTTTCACAAACTAACCCCTTATGTCACAAGCAATCAGGCCGCTCGTTCCTAAAACAGATGTTGTATTGATGGGTGCAGGAATTATGAGCGCCACACTTGGTATGATACTAAAAGAACTCAATCCCGATATCACTATTCAAATATTCGAGCGCCTTGATGTAGCAGGCACGGAGAGTTCAGATGCATGGAATAATGCTGGCACCGGCCATTCTGCATTTTGTGAATTGAATTATACGCCACAAAAGGCAGATGGTTCAATTGACATTTCAAAGGCCGTGAAAATTGCCGAACAGTTTGAAGTGTCGCGTGAATTTTGGGCTTATCTCGTTGAGAAAAAATATATACCCAATCCCTCTGATTTTATTTCTTCTGTTCCTCACCTCAGTTTTGTGTGGGGAAATGACAATGTGAATTTCTTACGCAAACGTTATGAGCTATTGAAGGCAAGTCCCTTGTTTAAGGACATGATTTATACTGAGGACTTCAAGCAAATTGAAGAATGGGCTCCGCTCGTTATGAGGGGCCGCGATAAAAATCAGCCGGTGGCTGCCACGCGCATGAATTTGGGAACAGATGTGAACTTTGGTGCCCTTACGAGGAGCATGATTCAACGTTTGGAAAAAATGCCGGGCGTAACTGTGCATTATAACGTAGAAGCCCTCGACCTGGATCCTGATGGAAAAGGCGGATGGGATGTCTTTGTGAAGAATCTTCTGAACGGAGAAAAAGATAAGTCAAATACTAAATTCGTTTTCATTGGAGCCGGAGGAGCAACGCTTCACTTGCTGAAACGGGCTGAGATCAAAGAGCGTAAAGGCTATGGCGGATTCCCCGTCAGCGGATTGTGGTTGAAATGCCTCAATGAAAAAGTCGTCAAGGAACACGATGCGAAAGTGTATGGCAAAGCCTCGGTAGGCTCTCCTCCTATGTCAGTGCCTCATATCGACACACGAATGATCGATGGGAAAAAGGAATTGCTCTTCGGACCATTTGCCGGATTCTCGACCAAATTTTTGAAAAATGGTTCCCTGATGGATCTTCCCAAGTCAATCAAATTCGATAACCTGATCCCGATGGTCTTTGCAGGTTTTCATAATGTTCCGTTGACAAAATACCTTATCGAGCAGTTGCGCCTCACGCATGAAGATCGTGTCGCTGCACTGAGAGAATACGTTCCCAATGCTCAATCGAAAGACTGGGAATTACTAGAGGCAGGCCAGCGAGTGCAAGTCATTAAGAAAGACAAAAAAGAAGGTGGAGTTCTTGAGTTTGGAACTGAAGTAGTCGTATCTGAAGACGGAACGGTTGCCGCCTTGCTGGGCGCATCACCAGGAGCTTCAACAGCTGTTGCTGCCATGCTGGGTTTGCTTCCAAAATGTTTTACAAAACAGAGTAAGTCTGAGGTATGGCAGAAAAAATTGAAGGAGATGACTCCGTCCTTTGGAATCGCCTTATCACAGGATGAAAAGCTTTTGAAGGATAGCCGAAGCAGAACAATAAAAGTCTTGGGATTAAAGTAGATTGCCAGGTATAACAGCGGGTTAACAATTGTTAACAGTCGATTAACAGCAAGAGCAAGCTTACTTTGCGTTGGAGGTTGAAAAATTAACCAACCATTTTATGAAGCTTCTCTTTACATGTATTCTCCTCCTCACAGCACTTTCATGCTATTGTCAAAATAAAGTATTGATTGTAGCTACCAATGTTGATTCCGTTGGCAACAATATCAGCGGGTCTTTTCTCATGGAGATCGCTTACCCTTTTCAATATTTTGTCGACAATGGATTTGATGTAGATATAGTGACTCCCAAAGGAGGAAAGGTAGCGATCTACGACAACGGCAAGGTTAAAGATGATTTGAAAAAAATCCGTGAAAGCAAACTGTTCACTTCAAAAACAGCAACATCATTAAGTCCCGGAAATGTGGATACCAAAAATTATGCTGCCATTTTCTATCCTGGTGGACATGGGCAATATTTCGATGTGATCAACGATGAACGAATCTCAGCAATCGCTGCCCGCATCTATGAAAATGGAGGAGCACTGGGAACAGCGGGACATGGTGCCGCTTCGCTGATTAACATTCAGTTATCTGGAGGAAAATACCTGGTGGACGGAAAAAAGATTACCTGCTTCCCACATTGGGCTGAGAAAAAATTCATGAACATTTCTAACTACGGGAAACTACTGCCCTTCGACATGCAGGAAGTGCTAGCCAGACGAGGCGCCAATCTTATCGTGTGTACTGAGGCAACCAGGCCCAATACAGAATTCACGCATGTGGAAGACACAAAAGCCAGGATCGTAACAGGGGCATTCGCCACATCTGCACCCTGGGTAGCCGAACGAATGGTGATCTTGTTGAGGACCAGAGGTACCAATTGATTTTGGTATTTGACGAATTCAATCGTTTGCGGGGATTCTCTTAAATTGCGACAACTAATACCCTACAAACCTTATGGCACACGAAGAGATTTTAGCCCTTGTAAAAAAACGTAACCCCAATGAGCCGGAATTCATCCAGGCAGTTGATGAAGTGTTGATGTCTGTCACTCCTGTACTCGACCGTCATGCAGAACTTCGCAACCTTAAATTGTTTGAGCGCATGACCGAACCGGAGCGGCTCATTTATTTTCGCGTGAGCTGGCTTGACGACAAAGGTCAGGTGCAATTCAATCGTGGTTACCGTGTTCAAATGAACAGCGCCATCGGTCCATATAAAGGAGGGCTTCGTTTCCATCCTTCGGTAACTGCAAGCGTGTTGAAGTTTCTTGCCTTTGAACAGATCTTTAAAAATGCACTCACGGGCTTGCCAATGGGTGGCGGTAAAGGTGGAAGTGATTTTGATCCAAAAGGAAAAAGTGACAACGAGGTAATGCGTTTCTGCCAGGCTTTCATGGGTGAACTGGCTCGTCACATTGGAGACCGAACCGATGTACCTGCGGGAGATATTGGAGTTGGTGGAAGAGAAATCGGTTATTTGTTTGGTGCTTATAAGAAAATCAGGAATGAATTTTCAGGCGTGCTTACCGGCAAAGGCATTGGCTGGGGCGGAAGTTTGATTCGCACGGAAGCCACAGGTTATGGCTTGATCTACTTTGCTGAGAATATGATGCAGGCAAACAAAGATTCATTGAAAGGAAAAACATGTTTGGTTTCCGGCTCGGGCAACGTGGCACAATACGCTATTGAAAAAATTATTCACCTCGGAGGAAAAGCAGTCACTGCTTCCGACTCCAATGGTTTCATTTATGACGAGGCTGGGTTTACGTTAGAAAAGCTAGCTTTTCTCAAAGACCTCAAAGACGTTCGCCGGGGACGCATCAAAGAATACGCGGACAAATACAACTGCAAATATGTTGCTGTGAATCCAGGCGATTCTTCTAATCCGCTCTGGGCAATTCCTGCAGACTGCGCTTTCCCATGTGCCACGCAGAATGAATTGAACGACAAAGACGCTGCTAACCTGGTAAAAAATAAAGTGAAGCTCGTAGCCGAAGGTGCCAATATGCCCACTACTCCGGAAGCGATCAACATTCTAATCGATAAAGGCGTGATGTATGCCCCTGGCAAAGCATCCAATGCCGGTGGAGTTGCCACTTCCGGTTTGGAAATGACTCAAAATTACATGGGCCAAAACTGGACACGTGAAGAAGTTGACGCCAAGTTGCTCAACATTATGAAAAACATTCATGACACTTCACTTGCTGCCGCAAAAGAATATGGCAAGCCCGGCAATTACATGATCGGAGCGAACATTGCAGGCTTTTTGAAGGTAGCGAAAGCAATGCAGGCACAGGGTGTGATCTGATGATGTAAAAAGGCCAACTTCAGTTCACCAAAAAAGCGTTAGAGATAAAGTCTCTGGCGCTTTTTTGCTTTTAGTGTTTGCCACTCAAATAATAATCCATTCGTTGAAAGGAAATTGATAAAATCGTGAGCCCTTTTCATTAAATTTCATTTCTAATTTTTTGCAAGAAATGAAAAGACGAGATTTCATCGGACTGTCCGGAATGGGTTTAGCTGGAATGGCATTGCCATTCATGGGAAATGCCGTTCCGCTTGAACAACTGCTCACGCCATCCATGCCCGTTGCCACAAAAAAGCAACTCGCAGACGTAGCACTCAACACGGCCAAATCGCTCGGTGCTACATACACTGATGTTCGGATTGGTCGTTATCTAAACCAATTCATCAGCACACGCGAAAACAAAGTGCAAAACATTGCTAACACTGAATCATTCGGAGTGGGCGTTCGTGTGATTGCCAAAGGAACCTGGGGCTTTGCCGCCACCAATGACGTAACTACAGATGGAGTAAAAAAAGCTACTGAGCGTGCCATCGCTATTGCAAAGGCAAACTCAAAGTATCAGAAAGAGCCGGTTTCACTGGCCCCCAACACCGGCCATGGTGAAGTAACCTGGAATACGCCTATTCAAAAAAATACGTTTGAAGTACCTGTCTCTGAGAAAGTGGATTTACTGTTGCGTACAAACGCGGGTGCCCTGAAAAACGGGGCGAGTTTCGCGAGCTCAAATCTCTTCCAGGTAAATGAACAAAAATATTTAGCCTCCACCGATGGATCGTATATCGATCAGGACATCCATCGCATCTGGCCCACATTCACCGTGTCCGTCATTGATCGTGCTACCGGAAAATTCAAATCACGCGATGCTATGAGCGCCCCAATGGGTATGGGATATGAGTACATGATTCCCAAAGCGGAAGATAAACTGGCAGGTCCTGCCGGAATGTTTTTGTATCGCAATAGCTACGACATCGCTGAAGATGCTGCTTTTGCGGCAAAACAAGCCAAGGAAATGCACACCGCAAAATCCGTTGAGCCCGGTAAATATGATTTAGTGCTCGAACCAAATCACCTGGGGCTCACCATTCACGAATCTGTGGGCCACCCGCTGGAGCTCGATCGTATCCTTGGTTATGAAGCCAATTATGCGGGAACCAGTTTTGCCACACTCGATAAACTGAAATCCGGTACTTTCAACTACGGAAGCAAACAAGTTAACATCTTTGCTGACAAGACTCAGGCAAATTCGCTGGGTGCCGTTGGTTTTGATGATGAAGGTGTGAAATCGAAACGCTGGGATTTGATTAAAGAAGGAATCTTTGTCAACGTGGAAGCTATCCGTGATCAGGTGCATATTGTCGGGCAAAACGAATCGCACGGATGCTGCTACTCACAAAGCTGGAGCGATGTGCAATTTCAGCGCATGCCAAATGTATCTCTTGCTCCAGGCAAAGAGCCTTACAGCAGTGCCCAGATGATTAAGGATGTAGAAAAAGGAATTTATATCGCCGGACGCGGATCTTATTCCATCGACCAGCAGCGCTACAACTTCCAGTTCGGTGGCACCACATTTTACGAAATCAAAAATGGAGAGATCGCCGGCATGTTAAGTGACGTTGCTTATCAATCCAATACCCAGGAATTCTGGAACAGTTGCGCAAAAGTTTGTGACGAGAAAGATTACCGTTTGTTCGGATCCTTCTTCGATGGCAAAGGCCAGCCTTCACAGGTAAGTGCGGTGTCACATGGAAGTTCTACAGCACGATTCAATGGAGTAAATGTGATCAATACAGGAAGAACAATTTAGAGAAAACCAAAATAACCCTTACTGAATGAAAAGACGAGAATTTATTCAACTAACCGGCCTGGGTGCTGCAGGCGCGATGATGCTCCCCTTGTCATCGCATGCCAACCCCGTGGAGGTGTCTCTGATGCTGACGCCCATTTTGGACATCCAGCAGAAGAAGCAGTTGGCTGATGTTGCCCTTAACGCGGCCAAGTCGATGGGAGCAACTTACACTGACGTTCGCATTGGCCGTTACCTTAACCAGTTTGTGGTCACCCGCGAAAAGAAAGTGCAGAACATCGTCAATACAGAATCGTTCGGTGCCGGCATTCGCGTAATCGTGAATGGAACATGGGGCTTTGCCGCTAGCAACAATGTAACTCCTGACGGAATCAAGAAGACAGCCGAGCGCGCAGTAGCGATCGCGAAAGCTAATTCTAAATTCCAGAAAGAACCGGTGAAACTGGCTCAGACTCCTTCGTATGGTGAGGTAAGCTGGAAAACACCGATCGTGAAAAACGCATTCGAAGTTCCGATCAAAGAAAAAGTTGATCTTTTGCTTGCCGCGAATGCGAAGGCAATGGAAAAAGGAGCCAACTTCGTCAACAGTCAGATATTTCTGGTGAACGAGCAAAAATATTTTGCTTCATCCGAAGGTTCTTACATCGACCAGGATGTTCACCGTATTTTACCAGGAATCAATGTGAGTGTGGTTGACCGTAACTCAGGTCAGTTCAAGAGCAGACCTGCATTCAGTTCTCCTGTCGGAATGGGCTATGAGTACCTCGATGGAAAAGCCGAAGATAAAATCAAATCACCAGGCGGAATCATCCTCTACAACAAATCATATGACTTGATTGAAGATGCAGGCATGGCAGCTGAGCAAGTGAAACAAATGATCTCTGCTAAGTCCGTTGAGCCCGGCAAGTATGACTTAGTGTTGGAGCCTTCTCACTTGTGGTTGACAATACATGAGTCTGTTGGTCACCCGACCGAACTTGACCGTGTTCTCGGCTACGAAGCAAACTTCGCAGGAACCAGCTTCCTCACAATGGATAAGTGGGAAACTAAAAAATTCAATTTCGGAAGTAAGCTCGTCAATGTCGTAGCTGACAAAACACAGGTTGGATCACTCGGTGCTGTGGGCTACGATGATGAAGGCGTGAAGTGCAAGAAATGGGATTTGATCAAAGACGGAGTTTTGGTGAACTACCAGGCTATCCGCGACCAGGTCAATATTATTGGTCAGAAAGAGTCGCATGGATGCTGCTATTCACAGAGCTGGTCAGATGTTCAATTCCAGCGCATGGCCAACGTTTCGTTGCAGGCTGGCAAAGAGCAAGTAACTCCTGAACAAATGGTAGCAGGCGTAGAGAAAGGAATTTACATCGTGAAAGATGGCTCATTCTCTATCGACCAACAGCGCTACAATTTCCAGTTTGGCGGAGTTCTTTTCTTCGAGATCAAAAACGGAAAGATTGAAGGCATGCTGAAGGATGTGGCTTACCAGGCCAACACACAGGAGTTCTGGAATTCGTGCGCACAGATTTGTGACGAGCGTGACTACAGACTTGGTGGCGCCTTCAACGATGGTAAAGGTCAACCAAGCCAATCAAATGCGGTTTCTCACGGATCAGCAACCGCCCGCTTCAACGGAATCAATGTGATCAATACAGGTAGAACAATTTAAAACGTAAATCAATAATCAATCATGGCAGTACTTTCAAAAGACGAAGCCGAACAAATCCTGAAGAAGGTAATCGGTTTCTCGAAAGCGGATGGAATCCAGGCCACTCTTAACGGAAATGACGGAGGCAATATTCGCTATGCGCGAAACAGTGTCTCTACCTCCGGTGAAGACAGCAATGTAAACCTGGGTGTCCAGTCATATTTCGGAAAAAAGGCCGGTACAGCAACCATCAACGAGTTTGACGATGCTTCCCTTGAAAAAGTGGTAAGACGCTCAGAAGAGTTGGCTCAGCTCGCCCCGGAAAATCCTGAATTCATGGAGCCGCTTCCTCAGCAAACTTATGGAGGTGAATCCAAAACGTGGTCTGAGACAACGGCCAAGATCACACCCGAATACAGAGCAAAAGTTGCATCTGACAGTATCAGCCCAGCGTCTACTAAAGACGTTACCGCTGCAGGTTTTCTCGAAGACAGCCGCAATTTTAATGCCTTGGCCAACAGTAAAGGTCTGTTCGCTTACAACAAAGCAACAGGTGTAAACTTCACCGTGACCATGCGCACAAACGATGGCACCGGTTCAGGCTGGGCCGCGGGAACAGCAACGGATGTGAGTAAAATAAATCCATCACTGGCATCGAAGATT
Source organism: Cytophagales bacterium WSM2-2 (assembly GCA_015472025.1). Classification (NCBI taxonomy): domain Bacteria; kingdom Pseudomonadati; phylum Bacteroidota; class Cytophagia; order Cytophagales; species Cytophagales bacterium WSM2-2. Next base: position 1,796,953 of record BNHL01000001.1, on the reverse strand, counting down.
GCCATCGATAAAGCGCTGAATTCGAGAAATGCAAAAGCGCTTGAGCCCGGAAAATATACTGTGGTCCTGGAATCGTCTGCGTCTGCCGACCTGGTCCGCCTGATGTTGAACATGAACGCGCGTCAGGCAGATGAAGGCAGAAGCTTTTACTCAAAGAAAGGCGGTGGAACCAAGATTGGAGAAAAGATTGTGGACGAGCGTGTGAATATCTACACAGATCCATGGCACGAGGATGTTCCCGCCTCACCATGGGTCGGTGATGGTCAGGCGCGCAAGAAAATGGACCTGATCAAAGGAGGAGTAGTCTCCAATCTGTTCTATGATCGCTACTGGGCGGCACAAAAGAATGTTGCACCAGTTCCGTTCGGAGGAAATTCAATCATGGAAGGCGGTACTGCTTCAATCGAAGATATGATCAAGGACACGAAAAAAGGAGTGCTCGTTACACGCTTCTGGTACATACGTCCTGTTGATCCTCAAACCCTCCTGTTTACAGGATTGACACGCGATGGAACTTTCTACATCGAAAACGGAAAGATCAAACACCCGATCAAAAACTTCCGCTTCAATGAGAGCCCGATCATCATGCTGAATAACCTTGAAACGTTGGGCAAGCAAGAGCGTGTAGTAACAAGTGAAGGTAATCCAAACGGCTTCATCCCATCGATGAAGATTCGTGACTTTACTTTCTCGAGCTTATCGGATGCTGTTTAATAAGTAGATAGAGCAATCCACAAAAAAGTCCCCGGTATCCCCGGGGACTTTTTTAATTTTGGGTAGCTGCATATGGCAAAAGAAGTTATGTTAAACCTACGGTATCTATTTATTCAGTCTTTGTCTAGTTTTGCGATCGTCTAAAACAAGGCCTATTAAGAGCTACTTGACCATTAACCCTCTCATTTTTAAAAGATTGCCTGCAAAAAACAAGCACTAGGCAGGTGAAACCTGAAGGAAATCCTTAAATTCACTAAGGTGGATAAGTGGCCTATTTCATTTTTAAGTGGTATTACCTAGTTACCAATTGAGGTATATAATCTTTTGAAACTTTTGTGGGGGCGTTGTGGGGAGGTATTGATTAAGACCCTAATTAAATTTTTAACCATAAACAATTATGACCCACAAACAAATCTCTCGCGTGCAGCTCCGCTTGTTAGCGGCTGTTCGTGCACGCGAGTACCCCTGATGCTGCACACTCCGAATGCAGAAGAAATTCTTTAATCATTTATCACACAAACCAAATTATGTTCAATAAAAAAACGAGACATGCTATTGCAATCGCACTCGGCCTGATGTTGGCCTTTGCGTTGCAAGTTTCAGCGCAGATCTCTGTCGGAGCTAAGTTGGGTGCGAACATTAACCAGTTCACCCAGCCCGGCTCAACGATAGGGTTTTCTGTAGGCGCATATGGCTCATACAAGGTCTTGCCATTTCTGAATCTGAAGCTAGAACCTCAATACACCATGCAGGGGGGAGCTCGTGAGAGCTACGCTCGAGATTATACTGTTATCGAGGGTAATGTTTCTCAAATTCAGTTTATCAACCCAAGTGTAATCATGCATAACCTTGAAGTGCCTGTTTTGGCAGAGTTGACACTTCCTGAATTTGCAGACGAAAATGTCATCCCCAAATTCATTATTGGTGGCTCTTATGCAATGATGATAAAGGCCGTTGAGACAAGTACCCACAGGTATGTATTCAATGACGGTACTTCATCCACACCTGCAACTCCTTCGGTAGATGTAGGGTATCAACGCGAGAACGTTACAGACAACTATGCACGAAATCAATTCAGTTTTATAGTTGGTTTTGGCATGATGTTCAAAACAGATAAGCGCGACTTTCAATTTGATATCCGATATCGCCAGGGACTTACGCAGGTTAACCTCCTTAAGTTTCCCGATGCCATTCAGAAGACCACGGGCTCAAGTGGTCCCCTTCCGGCCAATGGGATAGGAGGTAATTTGCATACCTCCACCTTAAGTTTCAATTTTTCTATGACGATTTTTAATTTCTAAAACTCAAACAAACCAATATGAAAAAGCTATTTTCTCTTCTGGCAGCGACTGCAGTAATTGCAGTAGTCATCGTTGCCTGTAAAGACAATTTTAATGAGAGTGATTTCTTAAAACTTCAATCACAACTGAAAACACAAGCGGACACTACAGCCCTTGCCCGTCAGTTAAAACAACTTAATGATGCAGGAGAATTATTGTCATTCACCGTTCAAATTGTAGAGGACCGTACTCCACTGACTGGAGTTGATGTTCAGATATCAAATAACGTGACGTCTGGAACGACCAAGGTAACTACGGATGCTAATGGCAATGCCATATTCACAAAGGTGAGAGTTGGCAGTAATTCAATTCTGATCAGCAAAACTGGCTATGCCTCCGCAACAGCTGTTGTAGATTTCGGAGCTCTTAATGGCTACTACACAACTGCCACTGTTAACGGAACGACTATGATTATCCCCGCAAAGCAATCTCGTGCAGTAATCTTACCCGTTTTTGCATTAAGTTCGGCGGGAAGCACTGCCACCATAACAGGTAAGGTTACAATCGAAAATGACCTTACTAATGCAGCTGTTGAAATACCTCAAAATATAACAGTAAAAGCAAATCTCGCAGCTACTGCAACGATAGCATCTGCTGTACAAGGAACCGGTGTTACAATTACATCTTATAATTTCAATCAAGGCAGTCTGGGATCAGCGGTAGTTGATAATGCAACTGGTAAATACACAATGACCGTTCCGGCGACTGCTGCAGGCTTGCTAATGACTGTCCTTGTTCCAACGATCGATGGCAATCTCCATCTTGCTGTGAACAGTGTTAATGGCGTGAATCTGCCCACTCCCCAGTTTCAAGACATTCCAACCACATGGGGTCCTTCAACAACCAACACAGTTGCTATTCCAAGCGTACCCGGAGCAATGGCAACTTTTCCTGCCCCTCCAAACTCAGGAACCGGACTCAATTTTACTCCATTCAGCAAGGTGCCTAGATCATTGAGCAATTGGACCCAGGCTATAACGAATCAATCAACTTCGTTTACTCAGTCTAGCATAACATATCAATTTGATCGCGGTGTGGGACCATTTAGTTCATCACCTGTCGTCACTGTTGCCGGTGGGGGAGCCACTACACAAGCCGTTTTAAAAACTGCACTGAGTGGAACACTAACTGCCTTTAGCAATATTGTTGCAGGAACTGGGTATGCTGCACCCATCACCGTTGCCTTTCAATACGTGGACGGTAATGGAGGTACAAATACAATAGTTTCTTGGAATAATGTCACACCCACAGCTGGTAATGGCCTTCCTAACATAACTGACTTAGCTACACTTGGAGCTCCTACCGGTGGTAATGTTAGTTTCAATACAAGCCCTCTCGATGTAACTTCATTTAAGGTGACAATTACGGGTAATGGCGGCACTGGCACTGGTGCAAGCGCTACAGCGGTTTATACATCTCAAGTTTCTGGCTTGATAATAGCACTCACTGGTGTAGGTACTGGATACACTTCAGCTCCAACTTTCTCGTTTGCAGGGGGAAGCCCAACTACCCAGCCCAGCCTGGCAATTACTGATATGGGCTTCCAATGGTTCCTGAGTAATCCAACAACCACTTCGGCCTACTCTGTTCTTCCAACTACTATTCAGTTCAATACAACACTTGGAAACACTCAAACTTTGAGTACTAATGTACTGGATCAGTTCGGAACCCCATACGCTGTTGTTGCAACTCAAATGGCAACAAATGGGACAACGGTGTCATTTATTGATCCATTATTAACCTATAAAACCGGGAGTTTCTCTTCAAGTACGCCAACGGTAGTTATTACTGATTTAGCTCCAGTGTCGGCAAAAGCTACAGTAACTGTTGCTGCTAATGGTAAAGTAACGGGAATAACTCCAACATCAGTTAGCCCTGGTGTTTTTAGTGCCGGCTATAATTCGATTTTTGGAGTAACTATATCGCCAACACTCGGAACGGCAGGAACTGGTGCAACGTTCCAGTTGAGTGGCTTTGCTAAAAGTGCTGGTAATGAACAGGTCTGGAACGGAACTAGTACGCTGCTGAATGGTGGCTCTGGATATCTAACAAATATCAACCAGACAGGCTCTTCAGTGGCCTATAGTGGCCCAGGAAATATTAATGCGGTTGCCGGTCAAATTTATGTGCAGGACATTGTTTATGGAACTGGTCTACGTAGAACGACTGTGAACTAGTATTTTTGTTTTAACTCGTAAAAAAAAGAGGCTCAGAAATGAGCCTCTTTTTTTGTTCTTTAATTTAGGAGTCGTTATCAATCCGTTTTCTTCTGAGCAATTATCACCTTGCTCTGTAAAATACCTTTAGGTGTCTGAACGCGAATGATGTAAAGGCTGTCAGTCAGGTTCTCCGACTCGATCGTTTGAAAGTTGGTGTTTTTAAGAAGGCTTCTCTCTTTAAATTTCCTTTTGCATCATAAAAATAAATCGGACAGTCGGCTTCGGCTATTTCGGAGAGGAATAGGTTCAATAATTTGAATATAATACCCCCCGATAAAAGGCTTCTCCGCCTAACAAACACCCATAACTTTTTTTTAAATTGATCGTCTCATACAGATCAACAGAACACTTAATCCAACAAAATTTGAAACGCAGAGATTTTATTTACTTAACGGGCATGGGAGCTGCGGCATCCATGATTCCCGCAATTCCGGTGATCGGCAAGCCGATTGATCCGGAACGAATGCTTGAAAGTGTTGACCCGGCCACGAAGAAAAAAATGGCTGATATTGCTCTCAACGCTGCCCGCTCCCAGGGAGCAACCTACACCGATGTGCGTGTCGGGCGATACCTCAACCAATTTGTGGTAACCCGTGAAGACAAAGTGCAGAACATTGTCAATACCGAAACGTACGGCATGGGAATCCGGGTGATCGCCAACGGAGGTTGGGGGTTTGCTGCTACTGACAAACTTGACAATGACAGCATCGCTCAAACAGCCAGGCTTGCTGTAGCAATTGCCAAGGAAAACTCACGACTGCTCACTGAGCCGGTTCGTCTTGCTCCGCAAAAAGGTTTTGGTGAAGTAAGCTGGAAAGCACCGATAGAAAAAAATGCGTTCGAAGTTCCTATCAAAGAGAAAGTAGATCTCCTGTTGGGGGTGAATTCGGCAGCCATGAAATCGGGGGCCGACTATATCAACTCTATTCTCTTTTTAGTGAATGAGCAGAAATATTTCGCCTCCTCGGAGGGCTCCTACATTGATCAGGATGTTCACCGGATTTGGCCTGTTTTCTTCGTCACCAAAATTGATAAGGAGACGGGAAAATTTGAAACTCGAAATTCATTGAGCACACCTATCGGCATGGGCTATGAATATTTGAATGCCCGCCCTCAGGATAAAATCCAGGGAGTGACTACTCTTTATAAAGGCCGTTATGATATGCTCGAAGATGCGAAAGCGGCAGGAGCACAAGCCGGAGAAAAGTTAAAAGCAAAATCAGTAGAGCCGGGCAAATACGATTTAGTACTTGATCCTTCTCACTTGTGGCTGACAATACACGAATCAGTAGGTCACCCGTCCGAGCTTGACCGCGTGCTGGGGTACGAAGCTAATTTTGCCGGTACCAGTTTCCTGACGCTAGACAAATGGCAGTCGAAGAATTTCAAATTCGGAAGCAACCTCGTGAATCTTGTAGCAGATAAAACGCAAGTCGGTTCACTCGGTGCAGTTGGTTATGACGATGAAGGTGTGAAGTGTGGCCAGTGGGATATTATAAAAGACGGAGTCCTGGTGAACTACCAGGCCATTCGCGACCAGGCTCATATTCTTGGGCTCGATGCATCACAAGGTTGCTGCTATGCCGACAACTGGAGCAGCGTCCAGTTCCAGCGCATGCCGAACGTATCACTTCAGCCAGGCAAAGAAAAGAAGAGTATGGACGACATCATCAAAGGAGTGGAGAAAGGAATCTACATTGTTGGAGATGGATCGTTCTCCATCGATCAGCAACGTTACAATTTCCAGTTCGGAGGACAGTTGTTCTATGAGATCAAAAATGGAAAGATCGTTGGCGCGCTGAAAGATGTGGCGTACCAATCGAATACCCAGGAGTTCTGGAATTCCTGTGTGGGCATTGCTGATTCGAGCGACTATCGTTTGGGTGGTTCATTCTTTGACGGCAAAGGCCAACCCGGACAAGTAAGTGCCGTTTCGCACGGTTCATCTACTGCACGCTTCAATGGAGTAAACGTAATTAACACCTCAAGAAAAATATAGTCATGACACTACTTACCAAAGACGAAGCTTACGCTATACTCAAAAAAGTATTGTCGTACTCCAAAGCCGATGAATGCGAGGTGAATCTGGCTGGTACCAATAGCAGCAACATTCGCTATGCCCGCAATGCCGTATCGACCAGCGGAAGCATCAGTCAATTTCAATTGGTTGTTTCTTCAGCCTACGGAAAAAAATCAGGTATCGCAACGATCAATGAGTTAGATGATACCTCTCTCGAGAAAGTAGTGCGCAGGTCGGAAGAACTCGCACAACTTGCGCCTGAAAATCCTGAGTATGTTTCTTTCCTTGGCCCTCAGACATATGCAGAACCTATCACTTATGTTCCTGCAACTGCCGCCATAACACCGAAAATGCGTGCCGATGCAGTAGCGCAAAGTCTTCAGGTGGCAAAAGGCACCAAGACCGTTGCCGCTGGTTTCCTGGAAGATAATAATGGCTTCACCGCGATGATGAATTCCAAAGGCCTGTTTGCTTACAATACCTCCACCAATACCAACTTCTCGATCACGATGCGTACGGAAGATGGTAAAGGCTCTGGCTATGCAACACGTGGCTATAATGACATCACGAAGTTGAACGTAAAAGAAGCTACTGAAATAGCTGCTCAGAAGGCGGTAAAATCCGCGACAGCGAAGGGCATAGAGCCTGGCAAATACACGGTAATTCTCGAGCCCGCAGCCGCAGCCGTGCTCCTGGAGCGAATTTTCTTCGGACTGGACGCACGACAGGCTGATGAAGGCCGGAGTTTCCTCAGCAAGCCTGGTGGCGGAACGAAGCTGGGTGAAAAGCTGGTGGACGAAAGAGTAAACATATACTCTAACCCCTTGCATCCGGATTTGCCGACAAGCACCTGGAATGGCGATGGCCGGCCACAGGAAAAAGTAAGTTGGATAGAAAAAGGCGTGATTAAAAACCTGACATACTCACGCTACTGGGCACAGAATAAAAACGTGAAAGCCGTTCCGGGGCCCGATGCTGCCATCATGGAAGGCGGAACAAAATCACTGGAAGAACTTATCGCTGGAACAAAGAAAGGTGTACTCGTTACTCGTCTTTGGTACATCCGTGATGTAGATCCACAAACGCTGTTGCTCACAGGGCTTACCCGTGATGGTACTTTCTATATCGAGAATGGAAAAATTCAATACCCGATCAAAAATTTCCGTTTCAACGAAAGCCCGATTATCATGCTCAACAATCTTGAAGAGTTAGGCAAAGTAGAGCGTACGGTAAGCGTGGAATCGAATGTCAATTATCTGTTGCCGCCTCTGAAGATCCGAGACTTTACATTCTCGAGCCTGTCAGATGCGGTATAAGTGAAAAAATGTTTTTTAGAAAAATCCCTGACGAACGGTTGGGGATTTTTTTTGTTGAATCCACTGGTATAATTTTCAAGCAAAAATCAGTTAGGAAGCGAGAAATTTCGTTCAAGAATATCCATGTCCGACGGAAATAAATTTTTTTTTACGCGCTTGCAATATGAGTCGGGCGATTGGGATGTGGATCAGCGAATGCCTTCCAATGTGTTGAACTCACTTATCGAGTACACCACCCTGGAAGTGGATACGAAGGAAAACATTGTGGCGCTGAGCAGCGATGAAATCTTCCGCTGCCCTTTCTGTTACCTGAGCGGCCACAAACTGGTTGAGTTTACCGCGAAAGAGAGAGAGAACTTTGAGAAGTATGTGAAAAATGGGGGCTTCGTGATGGTCGATGATTGCAATCATGATATTGACGGATTGTTTTCAAAGTCGTTTGAAGCGCAGATGGAAAAAATTTTCGGGCCGGGATCATTGAAAAAAATTCCTAATACTCATGCGTTGTATTCTTCTTTTTTCCACTTTGAAGGTCCTCCCACCACGTCACAAGAACTCAACGGCTGGGGCGATGACATCGTACATAATTATTTGAAGGCGATCGAGGTAAAAGGAAAAATCGGAGTTCTGTTTAGTAATAAAGACTATGGCTGCGAATGGGATTACGATTTTCGCAACAAGCGTTTCTATAAAATTGACAATACCCGGTTTAGCGTAAACCTGGTGATGTATGCATTAACGAGTTAAAAATCAGCAATGGAAAAATTAAAAGCGGTAGAGCAATCAGTTCAGGAAATCGTCACAAGTTTAGGAGATCTCAAAAAAGAAATCGGCCAGGTCATCGTTGGCCAACAGGAGATCATCGATCAGTTGCTTATCACCTTTTTGGCCGGCGGCCACGCACTGTTGGAAGGAGTGCCCGGATTGGCAAAGACATTGATGATCCGCAGTCTTTCCGAAGCCATTAACCTCCGCTTCCGGAGAATTCAGTTCACTCCCGATTTGATGCCATCTGACATTCTCGGTACAGAGATTTTGGAAGAAGACCACACCACGGGCAAGCGCATTTTCAAATTCAACAAAGGGCCCATTTTTGCGAACATCATTTTGGCCGATGAAATCAACCGCACGTCTCCCAAAACACAATCAGCTTTGTTGGAAGCCATGCAGGAGTTTGAGGTTACCTACGCTGGCAATACTTATCCGCTTGAGCGGCCCTTCTTTATTTTAGCAACACAAAATCCGATCGAGCAGTCTGGAACATTTCCTCTGCCAGAAGCACAACTCGACCGTTTCTTATTGTACATCAAAGTCGGATATCCCACGCTGCAGGAAGAACATTCTATACTTGCCAATACTACCGGCAAGAAATCAGGATCGATAAAGAAAGTGTTGGATGGAAACCAGATTTTAGAAGCACAGAAACTCGTGCGCGAAGTGCACATCAATGATGATCTCATCGATCTGGTAAATCGAATTGTGCGAAGCACCCGACCAGGTGAAAGTGACAATAAATATATTAACGAATGGGTTCGCTGGGGTGCAGGCCCACGCGCCGGTCAGGCGATGATCCTCACAGCCAAAGCACGGGCATTGTTGTATGGCAATTTTTCTGTGACGCAGGAAGACATCAGGCACATTGCTTATCCTGTACTGCGCCATCGGATATTGATGAATTTCAAAGCTGAGGCAGAAGGCGTAACACCACTTGATGCTACGAAGCACTTACTGGAAAACATTCATTTGCGAAAAAATCTTTAGGCCGTGGACGCGCGCATCAAAGAGCTGCTAAAACCCGAAGTCCTCAATACTGTCAATGGACTTGAGTTGATTGCGCGCACCATTGTTGAGGGATTCATGAGCGGGAGCAATAAGAGCCAGTCTGTAGGCTCAGGTCAGGAATTCAGCCAGTATAAAAACTATCAAGCGGGTGATGACCTTCGTCAACTCGATTGGAAAATGTTTGCGCGATCTGAGCGCTACTATATCAAGCAAGCGGAAATTGAAACCAACATCACTGTTAAATTCATTGTAGATGCCAGCCACTCGATGGCCTATTCAGAAAACGGCCTGAGCAAACTTCATTACGCAAAAGTGATGACGGCAGCACTTGCTTATCTCGCCCGCAAGCAAAGTGACACTTTTGGTCTCTTCACTGTGAACGACCAAAAGGTGAATGCTGTACAACCACGATTCGAGCAACAACAATTTATTCGCTTCTTGAATGAATTGGTTCATCTTAAAAGTGAAGGGCGTTGGAATAATTCCGGAACGAACCAGTTACTGGATCATTCGGGCAAGGAGATGATCGTTTTCATCACAGACATGTACGATGATGCCGATGATCTTCATCACTTTATTTCGCAGCTCAAAAATCCACGAAACGAAGTCATTGTGTTTCACCTGATGGGCCAACACGAAACTGATTTTGATTTCGAAGGGTCATTTACCTTCGAGGACCTGGAGAGTGGCGTGAAGACAAAAGCAAATACGGTCCTCCAACAAAAAGAGTATTCTCAAAAAGTAAAAAGTTGGTTGCAGGCATCTCGCTCGTGGATGCTCGAAAAGCAGATCAATTATCAGCTTACTTTTATTAATGAGCCCGTTGAAATCGTATTGCGCGACTTTCTTACAGCCCGAAAAAGACTAATGAGGTGACCTTGGCCAATCCGATATTCCTTTGGGCACTGACGGGATTATCTATTCCGGTTATCATCCATTTGCTTAGTCGTAAGGAAGGAAAAATCATTCGCCTGGGAAGTATCCGGCATGTTGTTGAAACAAGCACTCAGCAATTTAAAGGCATTCGTCTCAATGAAATTTTGCTGCTTATGTTGCGGTCTGCGTTGATCGTTATCTTCAGTCTGCTTCTCAGTGGATTGCAGTGTACCGGCTCCAGGAACCAAAAATGGGTGGTGATCGAAAAAGATCTGCGAGACACTCCACTCGTGAAAGTCGCTGCAGATAGTTTATCAAATAGTGGATTTGAGATTCACTTGCTTGCACGGAGTTTTCCAGACCTGCAAAGTGATGATTCAACCTTTACCAGTTATGGGGAAATTGTTGAATCACTGAAGGCGAAGAAACTATCAGAAGTAGTTGTGTTTGCTTCAAATCGAATGCAGCGCTTCAACGGCCCGCAGGTGGAATTGCCTGAAAATATCCGGTGGATCTCTGTTCCGTTCGAGACAAAAGAATACCAACTTAGTGCCGTTGACAGAGGTGATAGTGTAATTCTGCGAACGGGGTTCACTGGTGCTGATGAAACTTATTTTGTGAATAAAAGAGTCGCACATAACATCAACGCCTCTACTCCGGATACTGTGAAAGTACTGTTGGTAAATGATGAGGCATTTTCATACGATCAGAAAATGGTTGGTGCTGCGTTAAAAGCAATCGGCATGTCTTTTCCGGTAAAGCTGATTGTTGATATGTCAACACCATCTGTCGTTACAAATAAAAAATATGATTGGTGCTTTTGGCTCTCACAGAAAAGTATGCCGTCAAACATTTCAGTAAACACGGTTTTATTGAATCCTCAGGCATCGAATGAATTTTTAGTTCAGAAAAAGAAACACGAATGGGTTTTTACGAAGCGTCTGAATGAGGAAACCTCTCTTAGCGAAGAGCTAACTCTTCAATTATCGAAGCTGATTGTTCCTGATGAAAAGCTCCAGGCAATTGCCCGAAATTATGACAGGAGGTCTCTACCTGATTCGCTCGTCTGGTCCAGTGTAAAGTCCAATTACAAGGAAGCATCAGTACTATCGACACCTGCCGACAGATTCCTTATCATTTGTTTACTTGCCCTATTACTTGCAGAACGTATCATCGCCTATCAACGAAAACAATGAGTAGCCAGGAAGCTAAATATGCGCTCAAAAAACTGAAAGGACGATATGTCTTACTTCGGCTTTCAGAGATCATTTTCTGCACAGTGGGTGTTGCATTGATTACTTTCGCCCTGATTTCAATTGTTGGCGAGAATGTGTTGGCAATCATTTCTTCGGTCCTGGCAGCTACGGCTACTTTCGTCTTCCTGGGAATCTACAAGTATCAACTACACCGGTTAAGCGATCATTTCTTTACCAGTTATCTCAGTCAACAATATCCCCAGCTTAATGCGAGTGCGGATTTATTGCTCATTGAAGATGGCCGGCTAACCAGTCTTCAGCAACTACAGAAAAATAAAACACTTCAGCAGCTTGATTCTGTTTTACCCACAGTCCGTTTGCCTCACCGGATGCTTCAATCAACTGCAGTTTTAGCCGCTAGTGTTTTTATTTACCTATTGACATCTTCATTCGTAAAATCGCCTCTTGCCGTAACTAAGCGAACTGAAAACAATGAAATTCATCCGGCAGAAGCGGCTGTCTTTGTCAAGTCGATTGTTGTGCAGATTTCGCCTCCACTGTACACGATGGTTAAATCTTTCGAAGCAAATGGTTTAGACTTATCCGTAGTTGAGGGAAGTACTGTTGTTTGGAAGTCGCTTTTTTCAGGAATACCGGGTGCTGCAAAAATATTCTTCTCCGGAAGAGACTCGGTCCAACTTCAGAAGAGCGATGATTCAAACTACACTATTACCAGAACGATTACTGAATCCGGTTTTTATCAATTGCAATGGGCTGATCGAGGCAAAACGTATCATTCTGATTTTTATAAAATTGAGGTTGTCAAGGATCAGGCGCCCAAAATTTTAGTTAAAAATCTTGACCAGTTCACTAAACTGAAATTCTCCGATCGAATGGATGTTCAGGTTAAATCGGATCTCAGTGATGATTACGGCCTGACAGATGCACAAATCATTGCCACGGTGAGCAAAGGAAGCGGAGAAGGCGTGAAGTTTCGGGAGGAGAAGTTGAGATTCGCGTCACCAACGAGCATTACAGGCAAAAAAATAGAAGCCACAACGATTCTCAATTTGAAAAAATTGGGGCTCGATCCGGGCGATGAGCTTTATTTTTATGTAGAAGCCTGGGACAACAAAGCGCCCGCTGTCAATCACAATCGTACGGAGACATTCTTCATTGCGGTTCAGGATACGGCAACAGAAGTTGCTTCTGTCGATTCAGGCCTTGGAGTGGATCTCATGCCTGAATATTTCCGCAGTCAGCGGCAGATTATCATTGATACGGAAAAGTTGCTGCGTGACAAGCCACGATTATCAAAGAAGGAATTTAATTCCATTAGCAATGAGTTGGGCTTTGATCAAAAAACATTGCGACTTCGCTACGGACAGTTTCTTGGTCTGGAAGACGAGGCTGGCATCGGAGTTCCCGAAGGTGACGAACATGATGAAGAGGAAGATGGGAAAGAAAAAGATGTCACGAAACAATTAGGGCATCAACACGACACAAAAAATGAGCACAACCTGGTAGACCAGAAAAGCCAGAAGCACGATCACAAAGCAGAAGGCAACGATGAGGAGAAAGAAGATCCACTCAAGGCATTTACACACAATCATGACGACACGGAAGAGGCAACTTTTTTTATTCAATCAATCAAGACAAAACTAAAAGCTGCCGTGACCGAAATGTGGGATGCAGAACTTTACCTCCGATTATACCAACCTGAAAAATCTTTGCCTTACCAATACCGGGCACTGAACCTGTTAAAAGAAATCAGCAACGACTCTCGTATCTACGTTCACCGGTCAGGGTTTGATCCTCCTCCTATCAAAGAAGAAAGAAGATTAACTGCTGATTTATCTGAAGTAAAAACCAGGAGCAACATAAATGCGTCCAAGTCAGAAAATAAATATCCGGCTATTCACGAGGCGCTTACCCTAACAGAAAAATTATTAGCCGAAAATGCAAAGACCGTTTCATCTCAAAACCAAAGGACCTTCGCTAAAGCCGGCCAGGAGCTGGCAGCATTAGCGGTCGAACAGCCGTTGATTTATCTCAAAGGCCTGTCCATTTTGAAGACGCTTTCAGATCAATCAACTGTTGATTCTGTTGCGCTTCAAGTGTTAAGAAAAACACTTTGGTTGGCATTGCCTGACGAATCATTGTCTCCTTCACGGCAGCAGGGTGCAAGGCATTCTTTGAATCAAAAATTTTTGCAAAGCCTCGAAAAGTAGCTCATGAGTTTTGATCCGTTGTTTTCTTCCTGGGTGATCGCTTTGCTTTGTCTTCCATTTGGTGTTTTCTTTTGGCTGGAAGTAAAACGCAGACAGAAACTGCTCTTGCTTCGCCTGGCCTCTTTAACATTAGTCTTTATTTCTGTGTTAGGAATTTTGCTTCGGCCTTCACTCCGCGGAGAGATGAAGGGCAAAGGTTTTATGCTCCTCACACCAGGATTCAGTAAACCAAAAGCGGATAGTTTGCTACAGAAAAATCCGCAGTTGCAGGTTCTCCGATTGAACTCTGCCGAAGAATATCCCTCATCGCAAGTGGTTTTAAGCCATGAACTGCCGGGTAAGAATATTCAATACCTCCTGGGCGAAGGATTGTCATCCTCTTCTTTGGACTTACTGAGCAGTAGCTACACTTTTTTCCCATGTGATCTTCCGAAAGGCATCGTACAGCTTTTTATGCCGGCAAAAGTCCGGATGCACCAGCGAAATTTTGTGACCGGTGTTTTCAACGCAAGTGAGCCTGTCAAATTGAAATTGATGGGACCCGCGGAAGCTGAAGATTCTGTAAAAATAAATCCGGGATTAAACACATTCAGACTTTCATTTCATTCTAAGCAGCCGGGATTGTTTCTCTATTCGCTGATTTCAAAAAACAGTTCAGGTTCATTTTCTGAAAAACTCCCCATTGAAGTAACACCTGAGCGCACATTGAAAATATTATTTGTTCAAAAATTTCCGAGTGCTGAGGTCCGTTACTTAAAAAACTATCTCACGAGTCGTGGCCATGCTGTTGCCGTAAGGACGCAAACTTCAAAAAGTAATTTCAACGAAGAGTTTTCCAATATGCCGAGAGTACAATTGAGCCGGCTTTCTTCAGAGTTGCTCGATTCGTTTGACTTAATTTTCCTGGACACCCGATCATTTGCTGAACTCAGTCAAGGCGAAAAAACGATTCTACGGAATTCCATTTTTAACGGACTTGGATTACTGCTGTTTATAGAAGATACTCCCAGTAAAGACAGTTTTTTTTCAATAAAGACAAAAGCAATCACCACCGACACCGCACACATTAAACTAGCGGACAAATTTTACGTTCTGCCGGCAGCAGCCTTGGAAGTTGGTGATCAATCATCAGTATCCCCTGTGTTAAGGAATGACAACCGGATTTTGACAGGATATCAGTTTTCCGGAGCTGGGAAAATCGGTTTCCAGTTATTGCGTGAGACTTACCGTGTAGGACTGGAAGGCAGCACCGACGACTATGCTTTCATCTGGTCTTCGCTAATTGAAAAACTAGCACGTGCTGCAAACAGGAAATTCGAACTAAGCCTAAACTCACGCTTCCCGTATTTTGCCAATGAACCCGTTGAACTCAGTGTTATTTCTTCCGGAGAAAAACCCAGTGTTCTTTCCGGCAAAGCAAAACTCCCACTGCAGGAAGATGTAGTTGTTGACGACTTCTGGAAAGGTAAAGGCTGGCCTGGCACACCCGGATGGCACCGATTTAGTGCAAGCGATTCCACGATTTTAAACTATTTCGTGTCCGACTATTCAGCTTGGAAATCGCTTCGTGTGGTGAGGCAAATACAGCAAACCAGTTTGCGACAAAACGATGGCTCCGAAAGTCCAGCAGCAAGCTTCCCTGAGAAGAGTCCAATACCACTTCTTGTTTTCTATTTGATCTTTTTAGTTGCCGCTGGATTTCTCTGGTTTGCACCAAAGATTTAATTCTTTAACACTCTGGCGAAGCAGTCGCAATCGTTTACTTTTGCGGGATGAGGCTTTGGACGATTACGCTCATTTTCTTCTGTCTTTCCTGTGGAGGGTCGCTTTCCAGCGATCAGCGAAAGAAAATCCGGGAAAACATGGCGGCCAAATCCATCAAAAAAATTTCTGATGCTGAGTTGACTGAAGCAGCATTCGCTTACGCACGAAATATTGCTGGTATTTTGAACAAGCGTGGTAACAGTCAGGTCCTTCTGGACTCTGTTGAAAAAGCTTTTCAGGTGCAAATCGTATTCATGAACTCAGGTAACTCTAATTTGCGGGGTGTTGAGAAGAGAATTGTGGAGGCTTATACATCTGCTGGAACTGATCCGGGTGATAATATTCAGAAAATGGGAAACGATTCACTGTTGTACTCCAAACCTCTAATGAAAGAGCGTCCCGATGGCTCACTGGAGTTCAATCAGGCGGTGGGAATTCGGATGACCAAAAAGACCGTTGTCCTTTCAATCAAAGAATGAAGGAATCCTTACGCTTTCAGATGCTCGTAAATGATGAATTGGACTACCTCTTCCGTAAAGTTATTGCTTCATTTTAGAGTCTGTTTTAGTAAATTATGAATTAAGTGATAGGTAGCTTTGCGATTAAATAATATTTGTAGATTTAGCGTTTATTTTTGTCTTTAATTAACATGGGCATACTCCTTTTCTCGCTGTTTCGAAATAATAGTCAGACCGAGACGATCCTCTTTGGAGTATTTGCACTGGTCATATTCCTATTTCTGGTAGCTGATTTGGGCTTTTTCAACCGGAAGGCACACCGGATTTCAACACGCTCCGCACTTTATCAATCTATTTTCTGGGTAATTGTAAGTTCCATCTTTGGATACCTGGTCTACTACTTTGATGAGGGTGGATTTGATTCTTCCATCGAGTTTTTCTCTGCCTATCTGACCGAATATGCCTTGTCAGTTGATAACATTTTTGTAATCCTGCTGATCCTGAAATACTTCAGTGTTAAGGAGGAATATTATCACACGATTTTGTTTTGGGGTATTCTCGGAGCTGTGGTCTTTCGCGGGATTTTCATTTTCGTTGGCGCTATTGCGATCGCAGAACTCGAGTGGCTCCTCTACGTCTTCGGAGTATTCCTGATCTATTCAGGTATAAAAATCTACTTCGAGGATAGTGACGAAAAAATTGACCCTGAAAAAAATATAATCGTTCGACTTTGCAGAAAATACCTTCCCATGACTGATGATGAAATGGGGGGCAAATTTTTTGGAAGGATCAACAATATGTTGGTATTCACTCCGCTTTTTTTGGTCGTGGCCTTGATTGAAACTACCGACCTTCTTTTTGCAATGGATTCGATTCCGGCTGCCTTTGCTATCACTCAAAACGAATTTCTGATTTATACTTCCAATATTTTTGCAGTAATGGGATTGAGGGCAATGTTCTTCCTGCTGGCAGGCATCATCGACAAATTCTATCTCTTGCAAAAAGGGCTTTCCATCATTTTGTTCTTCATCGGATCCAAAATGCTTCTGGAGATTATCCATTACGAATTGAGCCCGACTCTTTCTTTTACGGTGATTATCGTGACACTCACATTCTCCATTATTCTGTCTGTAGTCGTGCCTCAGAAAGAAGAGGCCAAGGAAGCAGAGTAATTTATCGTGTGTTGACTTCAGAGAAGAAGTTAGCCGGGAGAATTTTCAACAACATCGGTAGCGTCAGAAATTTCTGAGGAAGGGAAATGATAACAAATGTCGGGATCGTTTTCAGCACCACAATCAGGAGTTTTTGCATTTTTCTCTTCTCTTCGTCGGTAAGCTCAGCCGATTTCGAACGCTTCAACAACTGCATTAACTCTTCACTTTCCTGAACTTCCTTCACCAATCTGTTTTTATTACTATTGGTGATTCGTGAAAGTCGCTTAATGAACTGTTCACTCACCTGGTGAAAGTCCTGCTTGTTCTGCAGGTAATCCAGGTCTTGCCAATGCTCCAGCACAAAACCCTCGATCGCCATCATGCTATTCTCAAGGTCATCCTCACTGAACCCCATGTAGGCACAAAGTGCTTTCAAAAATTCCTGCTCATCTCCTTCTACTTTCTTATCTGACCAGATTGTAAGAATTGCTATCTCAAGAAAATATTTTTTCAGTATCCAGGAGTTGTTAGTCGGCAGGTTGATTTCTTCGATTTCAATTCCTTCATCAAAAATTCTGGTCGCTTCTTTTTTTCGCTCCGCACTCAGGCCCGCACTTTGTAAAAAGTATTCCAAAAGTTTTCGTTCTTCAGGCTCTATCGTTGTATTCGCGTGAGCGGCAGCAGCCATTACTTTAACAACAGAGAAGCGCAGCTCTTCACGCTCGTATTTGAAAAAATCCGCAACAATTCTGTCCGCATTCGTGTGAATCCACTGGCCAAAAATGAAAATGTCCAGGAATAAAAGGCTGTTGTGAAAAAACTGCACCCAAAAATTGTCGCTCTGCTCGGTTGAATAATCGATTCGTTTGTCGAGGATTTTTTCAGCGAGTTCGAGTGGAGTTTTTTTCCTTCCAAACAGTGTTTTCGTGGGTGTGGCCAGTTCCGGAAAAACATGGTTATAGAAATTACCAATGTTCTCCAGTGTTTTCATAATTACACTGGAAAGTTCATCTGCATTTTTGATTGGCTTGTCGTGAAAAAGAAGCGAACTGCTGATTAAGCTCTCGGCTAAAAGCACTTTCATCCGGTCACGGTCTGTCCATGGATGTGAACCGTTCCCGTTTCCATTGTGATCTGCCGTATCCACCGATTG
Source organism: Cytophagales bacterium WSM2-2 (assembly GCA_015472025.1). Classification (NCBI taxonomy): domain Bacteria; kingdom Pseudomonadati; phylum Bacteroidota; class Cytophagia; order Cytophagales; species Cytophagales bacterium WSM2-2. The sequence goes on along the minus strand of BNHL01000001.1, from coordinate 1,778,730 downwards.
TCCATACATCAAACCTGTTGGCTGAATGACGCGGTATAAAGACTGCTCAGGGTGAGCCGCAGTTTTAATTTCTGTGGTCAAATCCTTCAGGAGTCCCTTGCGAAACTCCAGGTATTGCATCAACCATCCTTTTTCGGCAGGCTTCATGGATTTGTAAAAATGGTTGAGAAGTTACGGCTTTTCCGGCAAAAAAAGAATGATTTATTCGAACGGCTACTCTTCAGAATTACGCCAACCCTTGCTTTCGATCTCCTGAAAAGATTTTTCCACCTTTTTCTGTAAAGAGATTTTATAGTTGTCCAGTTTTTTGGCCAGGGATTTATCAGCAGAGCCAATAATCTGTGCCGCAAGGATACCTGCATTTTTAGCCCCATTGAGGGCTACTGTGGCCACAGGCACTCCTGAGGGCATCTGTAAAATTGAAAGTATCGAATCCCAACCGTCAATAGAGTTAGACGACTTAATCGGGACACCAATTACCGGCAGGGAAGTGAGGGAAGCCACCATTCCCGGCAAGTGTGCTGCGCCACCAGCTCCGGCAATGATCACTTTCAATCCCCGTCCACGGGCTGATGATGCATAGTCGACCATGCGTTTGGGTGTACGGTGCGCAGAAACTACGGTAAGCTCAAAGGGAATCTTCATTTCTTCCAAAAATTCAGCTGCTTCTTTCATCACCTTCAGGTCCGACTGGCTGCCCATAATTATTCCGATGACAGGTGCGCTCATGTGGTCACTTTCAAAGTTTGTTTTACAAAATTGGTTTTCTTCTTCAACTTTTCAATGTCCCGATCGACAATTGTCACATGGCCCATTTTTCGAAATGGCTTGGTGAGCTTTTTTCCGTACAGGTGCACATACACCCCTGGCTTATCAAGCACTTCTTCGAGTCCATTGTATTTTGCCAGACCAGAAAAACCTTCTTCACCTAACACATTGACCATTGCGCTGGGGCTAATGATGGAAGTATCACCCAATGGTAAATTGAGTATTGCCCGAAGATGTTGCTGGTATTGCGAAGTTACATTGGCTTCAATTGTCTGATGTCCGCTGTTGTGAGGCCGGGGAGCAATCTCATTGACCAGCACTTTTCGGTCTTTTGTTACGAACATTTCAACTGCGAGAAGCCCGACCATATTCAGGTTAGCAATTATTTTGCGGGCTATGGCATCCGCTTCTTTGGCTATATCAGTCGAAATATCTGCCGGTGAAAATAAGTATTCCACCAGGTTCGCTTCCGGGTGAAAGACCATTTCAACTGCAGGAAAAGTCTGCACGTCTCCTTTTTCATTTCGGGCAACGATAACAGAAATTTCTTTTTCGAAGTCAATCAGTCTTTCAAGCAGGCCGGGTGCATCAAATGCTTTTTCAAGATCTTTTTCGCTGCGGATAACTTGTACACCACGGCCATCATACCCTTCTTTGCCAAGCTTGTTTACTGCCGGCAAAAACGATTTCTGAGCTATAACATCACTCTTGTTTTCGGTGAGCACAAATTCCGCTGTGGGTATTGCATTGTCACGATAGAATTGCTTTTGCTTTCGTTTGTCTTGTATGAGTTCTATAACTTCTGGCTGCGGAAAAACTTTCTTGCCTTGCTTCACCAGGTCTTTGAGGGCCGCAACATTAACATTTTCAATTTCGATCGTGATCAGATCACATGATTTTCCAAATTCAATTACGGTTTGGTAGTCAGTTAATTTGCCGGTTGTAAATTCTGCTATCGAATGACAGGGAGCGGAGGGATCAGGATCGAGGATCGAAAAAAAAATATTCCAATCCAGCCCGGATTGAATAAGCATTCGTCCAAGCTGGCCTCCTCCTAAAATTCCCAGCTTGAACTCCTGATAAAACTTTTGTGACATGATTTATCTGATAGGCGCCTTCTCTGCTTCCGCTACGATTTCACTCAATTGAGAATCTGTGAGTTTCGCGGAATAAAGCAACAGGCGTACTTCTTTTACATGAATATTGCCATCTGCAGCACAAAGTCTGAACAGGTGAACAAAAATCTTTTTCCTTTCCTCAATACTGCAATCAGTGACCATGGCCAATCCTCTTTGATAAATCTCGCTTAGCTTTTTGGTTTTAAGGTCTTTCTGAAAACTCTCAAATATGGCAGGTGAAATTTTCTCCTCCTCTTTTACTTTCGCCAAGGCATTTAGCTCGTGCTCGTTAATAACACCGTCTGCACTGATTAGAATGTGGGACAGATACAATAGTCCTAATTGGTAGTTATTTTCAGCAGCCATACTAAAGATTTTTTTAAAGATAGCTGAATTTGCCCGTGAATAGAAAGTCTTATTCTCGTTTAGTTAGCTCATCAATTGGAATACCAATAAGGCCGAAACATACGCCAGGATGGTCATGTAACCCAGTTGCAGCAAAGGCCACTTCCATCCTTTGGTTTCCCGTTTTACGATAGCCAGTGTACTCATGCACTGCATGGCAAAGGTATAGAAGACAAGCAGCGAGAGCCCGACAGGAAGCGTATAGCGGGGCCCGCCGGTTTCCGGATTAACTTCGGATTTTAGCTTTTGCTTTATCGTGGATTGGTCTTCCGTGCTTCCGATGCTGTAAATAGTAGCGATGGTGCCGACAAATACTTCGCGGGCTGCAAATGATGTAACGAGTGCGATGCCGATTTTCCAATCGTAGCCCAACGGTTTGATGGCCGGTTCTAAAATTTTTCCAAGCGAACCGGCATAAGAGTGTTCGAGTTTATAGGCCGCTACACGTTCGTTTATTTCAGAGTCGGATAAATTTAAACCTGAGGCTTGTTTCTGAACTGTCTCCCTCGCTCCATTCATTACCTCCGCAGGGCCGTAGCTGGCGAGTACATACAAAATGATTGATATGGCTAAAATTGTTTTTCCGGCTTCAAATACAAAGGCTTTTGTCTTCTCAATAATTTGAAAACCTACATTGCTCCACTTGGGCATCTTATAGGTAGGCATCTCCATGATAAGGTAGCTTCGCTCCTTTACTTGGATCAAAAATTTCATGGCAAAAGCAGAAAGAATAGCTGCAAGAAAACCAAGCAAGTAAAGTCCCATCAACACCAATCCCTGATAATTGAAAAAGCCCCATACTTTATAGTCAGGAATGATGAGAGCCACGAGAATGGTGTAGACCGGGAGACGTGCAGAGCAACTCATCAACGGAGTTACAAAGATTGTGATAAGACGATCCTTCCAATTGTCGATCGTGCGTGTGGCCATGATAGCGGGAATCGCACACGCCCAACCTGACATCAATGGCACCACGCTTTTTCCGTTAAGGCCAAACTTGCGCATGATCTTATCCATCAGGAAAACCACCCGCGACATGTAGCCGGTTTCTTCAAGAATGGAAATAAAGGCAAACAGTATCGCGATCTGCGGAATAAAAATTACGATGCCTCCAATGCCCGGAACAATACCGTGAGATATCAGTTCGAAGAACGGACCTTCGGGTAACAGGTGATCCAGTTTTGTACTCAATTGGGCAAATGTTGAGTCAATAAAATCCATTGGGATTTGTGCCCAGGCAAAAATGGATTGGAATATCAGGAACAGAATCAAAAAGAAAATAATGTATCCACCGACCTTGTGAGTTAGCACTCGGTCAATACCGTGAGATACTCTTTTCCATCCCTCGTCTGAAGAACGCAAGATGACTTCATTCAACAAATCCTGAATGAATTCATATCGCATAATGGTTTCTGCACCCTGATACTTATGTGCAAAGAATTTATTTTCCCTGGCGCTTGTCCTGATAAACTCCCTTTCGGATGCGGGGAGAAAGACCAGATTGTCGGACTGCTGAAGAAATTGATAAGCTTCATAGTCAGAAGTAAGATTGAATTTTTCACGGATCTTCTGAACGATGGGCTTGCTTTCCTCGTCTGCCTGATAGATGACTTTGCTACTCGGCTTAACGGGGCCAGCCAGGATACTTTTTAATTTTTCGATACCAGTACCGTTGCGTGCATTGATAAGCACCACCGGCATATCCAGTTTCTTCTCGAGTTTTTTCAAGTCAATGCTCTGCCCCGACCTTGCTGCCAAATCAACCATATTCAGCGCCAATACTGTGGGCAATTTCAAATCCATTAACTGTGTAAGGAGCAACAAACAGTTTTTCAGATTTGTAGCATCCGCAACAAGGACTACTTTATCAGGATAAAATTTTCCTTTTTGATCTGTGAAAACTTCAGCCACCACTTTTTCATCGAGTGTACGCGGATACAAACTGTAGGTACCTGGCAGATCAATCATCTCAGCCACATTCCTATCATCAAGTTGACAAGTGCCGGTTCGTTTATCAACGGTGACACCGGGGAAATTTCCGATCTTCTGATTAAGTCCGGTGAGCTGATTGAACAAAGACGACTTGCCTGAATTCGGCTTACCTGCTAGCGCGATCTTTATCTTTTGCTGAGCCATCAGTTAAAAATGGAAATGGTTGCCGCCTCCTCGAGGCGAAGTGAAAGGTCATAACCCGATACACTTACGCAAACCGGGTCTCCGAAAGGTGCTTTGAAGTTGAACCTCACAGCCGTGCCAGGCAGAAAGCCCATCTCTAAAAGTTTTACTGAAATCTGATCGTCCGTGAAGCCGGAAATAACAGCTGTCTCCCCATCCACCATATCCGCGACCGATTTTGTTTGGCCCTGCACCTTATTTAGATTAATTTTAAACAGGCGCAAGGTATACGTCAATTTGTTCAAAAACAATGACTTTACTCAGTGGTAACGCGACAACAACATGGCTGTGAGGAAAAGACATAAGACAAAGAAGGATAAGCCGATCTCGAAGGATTCAGAAAAGGAAAATTCAAAAACCAGTCCTACAGAAGAGAATGAGAGTTCATTCAACTACGGAGGATTGCCTCAGCGGAACCTCAAGAAGAATCTGGGTTGCGGGTAAGGAAATGCCCTGTAATCGAATGTTAGCGAATAATTTTTTACTTTTACTTTATTAAAACCAAAATACAAGCGATGAAAACTAAAGTTACTGTACTTTGCCTGGCTTTAATTTTTTCCGGCATGCAAGTTTTCGCACAGCTTTCCAAGGCTGAGAAAAAAGAATGGAAAAAGAAAGCCAAAGAATATTCAAAAAATCCTGCTGAGCTAAAGACGTTGATTGAGGCTAAGCAGGCTGCAGAAAATGACGCATCTACTCTGAAAAACCAGATTGGTGCTTTGAACGGCCAGATCAGCGACAAGACCGCAAAAATTGCCGACCTGGAAGACCAGCTTTCCAAAATGAGAGGCGACCTTACCTCCACGAAGGCAGAACTGGCTCAGCTGAAAGAAAATCCTCCCGCACCAGTCATTGCCCCAACCGACTATTCGAAGGGAGTTATCTTTAAAGTTCAGATCGGGGCCTTCAAATACAAAGACTTGTCAAAGTATTTTGAAAACAACCCCAACTTCGGTGGTGAAGCGACTGAAAAAGGAGAACAACGATTTACGATTGGTATTTTCCGTGATTACTGGGATGCCGATAAATTCAAAAAGTATCTCCGTGAAATGGGCGTGAAAGACGCTTGGATTGTCCCTTTCAAAGATGGGCAGCGTGTTGAAATTAAAGACGTACTTGAAGGCGTTGTTGCCGAAAAAGATAAGAGCACAAAATAAAAAAATCAGATATAGACTCAGGAGCCTCGATCTTTTCGAGGCTCTTTTGTTTATAAAGGGATTGTAAAGTTTGTAGTTACTTTTGCAGGATGATCAGATTTGTAGCATTAGCATTTTTTTTCTTATTAGCTTTTGGTTGTCTCTCTCAAATCCGGCTCGATAAACTTGTTCTGGAACCAAAGCAAAAGTTTGTCATTGAAAACACTGATATCCTGGTAGTGGATACACTCATTATGAAAGATTCGTCTTCTATTTTTCTTAACCTTTCGAAGCAAAACAATTTCATTCACGCAAAGCAGGTAGTTGTTGGAAAGGGATGCTCCATTCTTGGAAACGGAAAAAATGGAGAGAAAGGGAAGCCGGGCGAACCTGGCGCGCGCCAACCAGCCCCATGCCGGAGTGGTTCCTCAGGAGCAGGAGCTTCCAATGGTTTTTCGGGAGAACATGGCGTAGACTTGTCGCTCTACATGAATAGTCTAAAGATCAATGGTTCAATTCTCATCAATTTAAATGGTGGTGATGGTGGCGATGGTGGAAAAGGCGGTGATGGTGGTGACGGAGGTTCTGGCACTCGAGTGTGCCCTGCAGGTGACGGTGGCAAGGGAGGTAATGGAGCTCATGGTGGCGGTGGCGGGCAGGGTGGTTCCTTGGTCATCAAATGCAAAACATGTGAAGACCTTCATTTAATTATGGGCAACAAATTGACCGTGAAAAATTTTGGGGGTTTTGGCGGACTCGGCGGAGACGGTGGTGCTGGCGGGCACGCGGGATTGGGTCCTCTGCGGGATGGAACGAATGGCCCGCGTGGTGTTAATGGAAAAAGTGCTCCACAAGGAAAAACCGGTGGAGTAAACCTGGGACGGGAATAATGGAGAAACGCTGGATACATAATCCTATTCCACCTGCTCATGAAATTTCAGAGTTGAGCAAAAGCCTAAATATCAATTCTTATCTCGCGACTGTTCTTCTTCAGAGAGGCATAAAAGACTTCAATACGGCCAGGGACTTCTTTCGTCCTTTATTAGAGCACCTCCACGATCCGTTCTTGATCACCGACATGGAGAAAGCCGTCACGCGTTTGAAAAGTGCGATTGACAACGAAGAAAAGATTCTCATTTACGGTGATTATGATGTAGACGGCACTACAGCTGTAGCGCTGGTATACAGCTACCTCAAAAAATTCTATACCAAGTGTGACTTCTATATTCCGGACCGTTATGCGGAAGGATATGGCGTATCAGAGGCCGGCATCCGATGGGCTGATGAAAACGGTTATTCTCTGATCATCGCCCTTGATTTGGGAATCAAGGCTTCAGATATGGTGACGCTTGCATCTCATAAAGGCATCGACTTTGTCATCTGCGATCATCACCTGCCCGGAGGAGAAATTCCCAATGCCGTGGCTGTACTCGATCCCAAACGCGAGGATTGTAGTTATCCATTCAAAGAACTTAGCGGTTGTGGCATCGGGTTTAAGTTGATACAAGCTTTTGCCAAAAAATTCAGAGTCGAGAGAGAAGTGTTTGAATACCTGGATCTCGTAGTCGTCAGCATTGCCTCAGACATCGTTCCTGTCAATGGAGAGAACAGGGTTCTTGCCTATGCCGGGTTGCAAAAATTAAATCAAAATCCACGCCCGGGACTGAAAGCTCTGAAAGATATAGCAGCTATCAAAAATGATCTTGATATCTCTGGAATTGTCTTTACGCTAGGTCCGCGTATCAATGCTGCCGGGCGCGTTGCTCATGCGAAAGCGGCTGTTGAATTATTGATCGCTAAGACTGAAGAAGAGGCAAACGCGCTGGCGGAAAAAATAAATATAAAAAATGACCTCCGCCGGGAATATGACACCAATATCACTGAAGAAGCTGTTGCGATGATCGAAGGTGATGAGGTATTGCGTACAGCAAAGTCAACCGTACTTTTTAAGAATACATGGCACAAGGGTGTGATCGGAATCGTAGCTGCACGATGTGTGGAGAAATATTACAGGCCCACAGTGATCCTCACAGAATCCAACGACATGGTGACCGGTTCCGCCAGAAGCATTAAGGATTTCGACTTGTACCGGGCACTGGAAAATTGTAGCGACCTCCTCGAAAAATATGGCGGGCACAAATACGCAGCTGGTCTTACCCTTCACCGCGACAACGTAAATGCCTTTCAAAAGAGATTTGAAGAAGTGGTATCCGCATCATTGACGGAAGAAATGAAAACACCAGTGGTGGAAATCGACATTCCTATTTCGTTGGATAGCATCAGCGGCAAATTCATCAATGTATTAAAACAGATGGCCCCATTCGGGCCTGAAAATCCAAAATTGACATTTGAGGCAAGGAATTTGCATGTAGCCAACTCGTTGTCGAATTTTAAGGACAGGCATGTTCGTTTTCTGGTGGGCCAGGCTGGCAATGAAAATGTTTTCCAGGCTGTCGGATTTGATCTTGCCGACCACTATTCCAAACTTGCCAATGGAGACAGTTTTAGAATGGCCTTTACTATAGAGGAAAATTATTACAACGGAATTACGTCTGTGCAACTACGGGCAAGGGACATCAAATTTGATTGAAAATGATTTTGCGCGCTGAACATCTGATAAAAAAATATAAAAAACGCACGGTGGTTAACAACGTATCCGTGCAGGTTAGCCAGGGCGAAATCGTGGGCTTGTTGGGTCCGAATGGAGCGGGTAAAACAACGAGCTTTTACATGATTGTAGGGCTTATCAAAGCCAATGAAGGAAACATCTTCCTGGATGAAGAGAATATCACCGGCACGCCAATGTACCAACGGGCCAAACTTGGCATCGGATATCTTGCGCAAGAGGCTTCTGTGTTTCGGAAACTCACCGTTGAGGAGAATATCATGGCTCCTCTAGAAATGCGCAACTTTTCCAAGAAGGATAGAAAAGAAAAAGTAGAAAAGCTCCTTGAAGAATTCAGCCTCACCCATGTGCGAAAAAACCTGGGAATGGTTCTATCCGGAGGAGAAAGGCGCAGGACAGAGATCGCGCGCGCCTTGGCGGTTGATCCAAAGTTTGTGTTGCTCGATGAGCCCTTTGCTGGTGTCGACCCCATTGCCGTTGAGGAAATACAAGGCATCGTTGCCCGTCTGAAAAGAAAAAATATTGGTATTCTGATCTCCGACCACAATGTAGATGAAACTCTCTCAATCACCGACCGTGCTTACCTGATGGTCGAGGGCAAGCTTTTCAAGGTTGGCACTGCTGAAGAACTTGCCAATGATCCGCTCGTACGTAAGGTATATCTTGGCCAAAACTTCCAACTGCGGAGAGCGAAAGTAGAAATTCAGGAGTAAGTACTTTTTTCTTCTGTTTTGGATGTTTTCCATTTGGCGATTACTCGCACTCCCCGTTAATTTGGAGTTTATTCCCTATGCAGATTATTAATTCCATCCTCACGTGGGTAATGAAGAAGCGGATCCACCAGATCGAGCTTTTCATGAAATATCCGCACGAGGTACAGGAAGAAGTACTCAAACGTCTATTGAGTACAGCCAGCTACTCGGAGTTTGGAAGAAGGTATTCATTCGATGACATCGTCAATTATGACGACTTTAAGAGGCGAGTTCCGGTTCATACGTATGAGCAACTCTTTCCCTATATCGAGCGGCTCATGCGTGGGGAACAAAATATCTTGTGGCCGAGTGAAGTAAAATGGTTTGCAAAATCCAGCGGCACTACAAACGCTCGTAGCAAATTTATTCCTGTATCACCGGAAGCCCTCGAAGAATGTCACTTCAAGGGAGGCAAGGATCTGCTGTCGATCTACGTCAACAATTTTCCTGACACAAAAATATTTGATGGTAAGGGACTTGCTGTTGGGGGTAGTTACCAGGTAAATGAATTTGACCCGACTGCTTCTTCGCACTATGGAGATGTTTCGGCCGTGATTATGCAAAATCTGCCCCCGTGGGCGGAGTTTATTCGTACACCGAGTTTAGATGTAGCGCTGATGGGCAACTGGGAAGAGAAAATTGACCTTATTGCCACGACCACAGCAAAGGTGAACGTAGCTCATATTGCAGGCGTGCCTACCTGGACCGTTCTGCTCCTGCAGCGGATCCTTGAGTTAGAAAAGAAAAGCAGTGTGCTTGAAGTATGGCCTAACCTGGAAGTTTTCTTCCACGGGGCTGTCGCATTCAGGCCTTATAAGAATCTATTCCGTTCCATCATCCCTTCAGACTCGATGCGCTATTGGGAAACCTATAATGCGAGTGAAGGGTTTTTTGGAATCCAGGATCAAAAAGATTCTGAAGAACTATTGCTTATGCTCGACTATGGTGTGTTTTATGAATTCATCCCGATGGAAGAATGGAGCAAAGAATACCCTGACGCCATAAGCCTTGCGGAGGTAGAGCTTGGAAAGAACTATGCTTTGGTAATCACAACCAACTCCGGACTCTGGAGATACAATATCGGTGACACGGTGAAATTTACCAGTCTGGCGCCTTACCGAATAAAGATATCCGGACGTACAAAGCATTTCATAAATGCGTTTGGCGAAGAAGTGATTATTGAAAATGCGGATACCGCAGTGGCCTACGCTTGCGAACAAACGGGTGCCGTCATCGATAACTATACAGCCGCCCCGATATACCTGGAAAAATCAAGGCGTGGCGGGCATGAGTGGATCGTTGAGTTTAAAAAGCAACCGGAAAATCTGGAAAGTTTCATTACCGCACTCGATGATATGTTGCGCAAAGTAAACTCCGACTATGATGCCAAGCGCTCACACAATATTGCATTAGTTGCTCCGAAAGTTCATAGTGTGCCCGAGGGGACATTCTATAACTGGATGAAAAAACGCGGTAAGCTGGGTGGTCAGAATAAAGTGCCGCGGCTAAGCAATTCGCGCGAGTATGTCGATGATATTCTAATGATGACCAACGGGTAATTCTTACAACGGCAACCCGGCTTCTTTCCAGGCTTGCAAGCCTCCCTTCAGTTGATATACCTCCTTGAATCCTTTCTCTTTCAGAATAGCAGCTGCTTTTTCACTACGCATGCCCTTAGCACAGTAAACTAAAACCGGAACATCTTTTGAAAGGTCTTCCAGTTTTGAGGCAAATGCATCATCGTACACGATATTTTGAGCTTTCGGCAGTGAGCCTTCCTGTACCTCAGCCTCTGTTCGTACGTCCAGCAAAACAGCAGCAGGCGTGCTTTTCAATTTTGCATCAAATTCGGTTGGTGCCAGGGAGTTGGTTGACGGTTTTTCACTGCAAGAAAACAGCAGCAGTAGAGCGACAATAATCTTTTTCATTCTTAAAATTACTGATCTCTACGGAAAATCCAGTACGTGTACGAAGCAAGATATTAAATCTCACTCACCAGGATAACTTCCTTTTCAAGGACTTGATTTCCTCGCAACAGGCGCATAAGGATCTTTTTTCCCGGCTTGGTGTTGAAATAATTGTTAAGCTGGCTCAAATCCATGTCTTCGGTAAGGTTGTTATTTATGGAAAGAATTTTGTCTCCCACGTTGATTCCTGCCAAAAATCCAGCCGATCTCTCCCGAACTTCGATCACTTCAAATTCCCTCAAACGACTTCCAATTGCTCTCACTGAAAGTCCGCTCATGTTGTTATAGAGCTTCTTCTTGAAGGAAGAGTTGGGTTTTAAATAAATTTTTTCACGAGGAAAATCAAACACCAGTTGAAAACGACTAAGTACCTCACCCCCGATTGAACCATTGCGGTAAACTTTCGTGCTCGAGCGAAGAGTATCGCCATAGCTGTCCGGGTCCGGAAAACTCGCAATCATATTATTGATCTCGTATTTTCCCATGCTTAAACTCTTGATACGCGCCACTCTCCCTTCAATAGGCCCGCCAAGACCGCGCCCTACGGTACATCGAATATTCTTTTCGGGAACCACGATCTTGTGATTTGAATCTGCATCCAGGAACAAACCATGGCTAGCGCCTGTATCGACCATTAATTTGGCACTTATACTAGTTGTGTCATTGATCTTCAGTTCAGCTACATAATATGGTTTAGTGTCTTCCACCGTGATCGGTAACCGCGTGAATTTTTTCCGTGGCTTAAATTTCTGCGGAGTCATCAGCGTGAGGATCTTCGCAACATAATCTATTTTAACAACGAAGCGGCTGAAAAGCTCATATCCTAAAATACCATGCACATCGGACCCCAGAGAATTTTTCAACTCGAGGTAGTCCGTTTCGAGAACAAGCATAGCATGACCTCGACCGTGAACACCCGGCAGATCAAGTGTGACATTGTTGGTGATATACGCATTCACAAGGTTCGTTCCACCAGGACCAAAAATGGTGTACTTCCGTGAATACGCCATGTTCAATACATCACTGTAAACTTTCTCCGTGAGAATGGTAGTACGAACTCCGGTATCAACAATAAATTTTAGTGGCAATTGATTATTCACTATCACAGGAACAACTATGAGGTTGTTGTGAATTTCTATTGGTATATCGACTTTACTCGCTCCATCCGCCAGATTGAATCCGAGCTGAGCGAAAGTTCGACCCGCCAAAACAAAGCAGAACAGAAGTATTGTGAATCTCATAGCGTTAGCTCTACCAAGCTAACGAAAAATAGTTACGGGAGGTGGCGCTAAAATGATTTTACCCCAAGCAAGGTGAGCAGCTTTTTAGGGTCATTTTCAATTTGAATTGCCGAGAAATTTGATCCATTTAAGAAGCCTTTTTCAACCATTGTATTCATTTGTTGAAGCAGTGCATCAAAAAAAGAATCGATGTTGAGAATACCGACAGGTTGATCAATTAATCCGAGTTGTTTCCATGTTAAAATTTCCGCCAGCTCGTCCAGCGTACCCCATCCACCGGGAATAGCAACAAAAGCATCAGTAAGTTCTGCCATTCGTTTTTTGCGTTCATGCATGGACCCGACGATTTCAAGTTTTGTCAAGCCTACATGCCCAACTTCACGCTTCATCAAGAAATCAGGAATCACTCCAGTGACCTTTCCTCCTGCAGAAAGAACTTCATCCGCCAGAATTCCCATCAGGCCAATGTTACCTCCACCATAAATTAAAGTCGAATTGCTTTTCGCAATTAATTGTCCAAGATCCTTCGCGGTGTTTGTATAGATGGGATCATTGCCTGAGCTTGACCCGCAAAAGACACAAATGTTCATCGAAAGGTTATCTCTTAGTGCTTGACATCATGTTCATTGTCACTCACTTTGCTGTTGGGAAACAGCCAGATAGAAAGGATGGCGAGAACGAACAGCGCAATAACTACTCCAAAAACTGACATGGCTTAAATTTTTATAGGTCAAAAATAGATTTTGCTTTCTAAATATTTGCAAATTGGACTGGAAAAATCTCGCTTTCCTTAATTTGCTCCCGGTATGAAAAAAACGTTGATATTAATCGGTGTCGCTGTAGTGGTAATTGCGGCTATTTTGGTCTTTCTCAGGATAAGAGCGAAATCATTCAGCCCTGAAGGCAATGTCGATTTTAATGACGGGAAGCTCATGGTTCACGTATTTTACAATCGTCCGTACAAGAAAGACCGCGAGATCTTCGGAAAGCTTGTGCCTTATGGAAAAACCTGGAGAACCGGAGCCAACGAAGCGACCATTTTTGAAACAAACTCTGATCTGACTTTTGGAGACAAAGAGTTGAAAGCCGGAAAGTACAGTTTATGGACTGTACCGGGAGAACAGACCTGGCAGGTAGTTTTCAATTCTGAGGTTCCATCCTGGGGAATCAGTTTCAGTGGTGAGGCGCTGCGCAATCCCGAGACTGATGCCTTGGTTATTGAAGTTCCTGTCCATCATTCACAGGACAAAAAGATTGTAGAGCAGTTTACAATTTCTGTAGAAAAAGGCGCGGATGGAATTGAACTGGTTTTGTTGTGGGATCAGACAGTAGTTGCTGTTCCTTTTGCCGCCAAGTAATTGTCGAAACGTTTTTCCTCTTTTGTTTTTAGCATACATTTAAAATAAGTTTTCCATTTATGATTCAAGTAATCCCTTCCATAGCATTGAGAAAAGGCCATGTCGTAAAAATGCGCAAGGGAGATATTAGCAGCGAAAAAGCATACGATGAGAATCCCCTGGATCTGGCCAAGCGATTTGAAGATCATGGTATTGAAATCGTGCACTTGGTTGATTTGGATGGAGCTGAAAAAGGAAGCCCCAAGAACTATCATGTGCTGGAGGCTATTGCCGGATATACTGATTTGAAGATTGACTTTACCGGAGGTATTTCAACTGATGGCGACATCGGCAAGGCTTTTGAATACGGAGCCGACTACATCACGGCTTCAAGTATTGCTGTCACTAACCCTGAAATATTTTCTTCGTGGATCATTTCTTATGGAAGAGAGAAAGTGACACTTGGGGCAGATGTTACTGACATTAAATCAAAAACAGTTGCTTTCCGTGGATGGCAGAAAATCTCTGAGATTCATTTATTCGATCACCTGCAGAATTTTTATGATCGTGGTCTCAAGTATGCCAAATGCACGGACATTTCGAGAGATGGCGTACTGGAGGGTCCTGCATTTGAATTTTACCAGGAGATCATCGACAAATTTCCAGACATGGAAGTCCTTGCCAGCGGTGGAGTAAGAAATGTTGATGATATTAAAAGACTGAATGATATGGGCGTCTTTGCCGTGATCTTTGGAAAAGCCTACTATGAAGGTGTCCTTAATCTGAAGGACCTGGAGCAATTCCTTGTCAAAAAGGAGAGTTGATTTTTAGAGATCAGTCAACGATATCAGAACTCTTGAATTTCTGAATAATCAAGTATAGGAAGTTGAATGAAAGTGGATCATCCTCCGGTTTTTCCTTCTTGTCTATTTTTTCTGTTTTTGACTGAGCGTCCGGCTTTTTGGTGTTGGCTGAAGTTTGTGCGGGAGTGTTCTGAAATTTGGGCGATTTTGAATCCACATCGAAAAGAGTCTTATCATCATTGAGATTCAATTCCGGATGATTATTCAACTCTTTAACATCAGTGTCCGGTTGACCATCTTGCGCATAAGACGCAAAACTGACGATTGCGGCAGCAACGAATATAGGCAGTGAAAATTTTATTTTTATCTGCATATGGTGTCGAGTAACGTGGTTACTTTTCGAGTTAGTTGAGCAAGCTAAGAAAAAATGTGTATGATTTCATGGGATGATTTTAATAAAATCGACCTTCGGGCAGGAACAATCGTCAAATCGGAGGTTTTTGAAGGAGCCCGAAAACCGGCCTACAAAATATGGGTAGATCTTGGCCCAAATTGGGGGATAAAGAAATCAAGTGCTCAGATTACAGCACTCTATCAACCGGAGGAATTAATTGGGAGGCAAGTGGTTTGTGTTGTCAATTTTCCGCCAAAGCAGATCGCCAATTTTATTTCCGAAGTATTGGTGACGGGTTTTCCCAATGAAGACGGCCATGTGGTATTATGCGCAATTGACAAACCTGTTCCCAACGGATCAAAACTCTTTTAAGTATGGTCTTTTCATCGCTGGAAAAAATCACTGGTGGAAAAACCCGGCAATTGCTCAAGGACTTTCCTGTCGAAAATCTGATTATCGATAGCCGCAAAGCAGTGGTCGATGAGGCTTCTGTTTTTTTTGCTATTCAAGGACCTCGTCATGACGGTCATCAGTACATCGCTTCGCTTTACGATCTTGGTGTAAGGCAATTTGTTGTCGAAAAAGCGGTTGCTATTGAGAAGTTGACAGAAGCAA
Organism: Cytophagales bacterium WSM2-2; assembly: GCA_015472025.1. Classification (NCBI taxonomy): domain Bacteria; kingdom Pseudomonadati; phylum Bacteroidota; class Cytophagia; order Cytophagales; species Cytophagales bacterium WSM2-2. The sequence goes on along the minus strand of BNHL01000001.1, from coordinate 1,763,393 downwards.
ATATTCTTGTTGTCCCTTCAGTTGTGGGCGCCCTGCAGGCTATCGTTCAATTCCACCGGCAACAATTCAAATTGCCAGTAGTAGGAATCACCGGTAGTAATGGCAAGACTATTATCAAGGAATGGTTATTCCAATTACTCTCGCCGGAATACAGCATCGTTAAGAATCCGGGTAGTTATAATTCGCAGGTCGGTGTGCCACTATCCGTTTGGGCAATCGGGTCTTTTCATCAGCTTGGAATTTTCGAAGCTGGAATTTCAAAACCCGGAGAGATGAAGGCCTTGGAAAAAGTGATCCAACCTTCCATTGGCATTTTCACAAACATCGGCACCGCTCATGACGAAGGTTTTGAAAGCATCCAGCAAAAGATTTCGGAAAAGCTGCAGTTGTTCTCACGGGTGAAAACCTTAGTGTATTGTTCAGATCACAGTGAAGTAGATCTAGCCATTCGCCAACAAAACCTCCCGGGTCTGTCGTGGGGCTCAGGCAAAAATGCGGTCATCCGTGTGAAAGAATTTGATTCTGTATTTCACATCACGTACGGTCAAAAAGAGTTTACAGTCATTTTGCCATTTGCGGACCTGGCTTCTATTGAAAATTCTTTCCATTGCATTGCCCTTCTTTTGCACCTGGGGTATAGTGAAGATATTATCCGGAAAAGAATCTCAGAGCTGAGAGCCGTACCGATGCGGCTGGAGTTGAAAGAAGGGATCAACAATTGTCAGGTCATTGACGATACCTACAATAACGACTTAGGTGGTTTGCAAATTAGTCTTGACTTTTTGGCAAATCAGCACAAGACAAAGAAGACAGTAATCCTGTCTGATGTTTTGCAATCGGGTCTGAATCAGGAAAAACTTGCGGCAGATATCAATGCCATGCTTCGCAAAAACGGGGTGATGCGTTTGGTTGGAATCGGTCCATTTCTCACCTCTGTGAAAAATTCTTTCTCGAAGATTGACTCCATTTTCTTTAAGTCGACTGAAGATTTTCTTGAGCGTTTTGATTTTGGCTCCCTGGAAAATGAAATCATATTGGTAAAGGGTGCCCGGATTTTCCATTTCGAAAAGATCGTTCGACGAATCCAACGAAAGACACATGGCACGGTGATGCAGATCGATCTGGGAAAAATGGTCCACAACCTCAACTTCTTCAAATCAAAATTAAAGCCTGGTGTGAAGTTGATGGTTATGGTAAAAGCATTTGCTTATGGCAGTGGTAGCGAAGAAGTGGCGAGCCTGATGCAATATCATAAAGTCGATTACCTTGGTGTTGCCTACGCAGACGAAGGAGTTGAGTTGAGAAAGAAGAACATTTCATTGCCGATCATGGTAATGAATCCGACAGAAGAGAGTTTTGGCTCATTGCTTTCTAACAAACTGGAGCCTGCGATGTATTCCGCAAAAATGCTTCTTGCGTTCGCCCGGTTCGTTAGCGGGCGTGATGCGACTATTCATATTGAAGCGGAAACAGGAATGCATCGACTGGGCTTAAGTGAAAACGACCTGCCGGAGGTGATTGGAATTTTACAACAGAATAAAAATATTAAAATCGCCTCCGTTTTTTCTCACCTGTCAGGATCAGATGAAGCTGTTCATGACAATTTTTCGAAAGAGCAATTCGATCGTTATCTAGGGTTTTATGAACGCCTTTCATCTGATTTGAAAATTAAGCCACTTCGACATATTCTCAATTCAGCTGGTATCCTCCGCCTTCACGATTTTCAAATGGACATGGTCAGGTTAGGTATCGGACTCTATGGCGTTAATCCGACCGATGATAATTTCTCTGAGCTGCAGCCAGTAGCTACTCTAAAGACTGTTATATCGCAGATCCAAAAAATCAGCAAAGGTGAAACGATTGGTTATGGCAGAAGGGGAAGTGCTGAGCGGGAGTCGACAATTGCAACGATTGCCATCGGTTATGCAGATGGTTTCAGTCGAAGTTTCAGCCGGGGAAAGGGAGTCGTATTAGTAAATGGAAAACGAGCCGCGGTAATCGGTAATGTTTGCATGGACATGACTATGGTTGACATCACCGGAATCAATGCTTCAGAAGGTGATGAAGTCATCATTTTTGGTGATGGCCTCTCCATTCATGATGTCGCCAATAGTGTTGATACGATTCCTTATGAAATTCTTACCAACACCAGTGCAAGAGTGAAACGCGTCTTCATTGCTGAAGGAATTTAGTTTTGCAGTCCACCGGTATGTATCACGAGAATTTTTGAACCCTCTGGAAAATAATTTTTAGAGATCAGGTCAAAAACGCCCTTCATCATTTTTCCTGTATAGACGAACTCAAGCTGAAGACCATGTTGCTGTTTTATCTGGCTAATGAAATTATCCAGGTCAGGAGTGCTTTTCGCGTAGCCACCAAAATGACAGTCCGTCTCCAGGTGCCAGTTTAAAAATTCTACTCCCGAAAATTCACGCACGAGATTCTTTACTTCATTTTGAAGAAATCCTCCATCTTTCAACACAGAGAATCCGATTACTTTTTTCTTTCCCTTCAGCCCCACAATTACTCCTGCCATTGTACCACCAGTCCCAACAGGAAGGCATATAAAGTCAAAATCCAAGATCGAAAGCTTTTCCTGAGCAAATTCTGCGCAAGCTTTCACTGCCAGCAGATTTGTACCTCCCTCAGGTATCAGGTAAAAATTACCGAATTGCTGTTGGAGTTCTTTTACAAATACCTCTTCATTTTTAGTGCGGTACTTTTCCCTGGATATATAGTGAATATACATGCCGCAGTCTTTTGCAAACTGCAACGTTTTATTCAAAGGTAAAGCCTCCTCCCCCCTGATTATGCCAATAGCATTAAAACCAGTTTCCTTAGCTGCTGCAGCTGTTGCGTAAATGTGATTTGAAAATGCTCCTCCAAAAGTGAGAATTGTGTCGTGTCCAAGCTTTCGCGCTTCATCCAGGTTATATTTCAATTTCCACCATTTATTTCCCGACACAAGCGGATGGTTTTGATACTCCAATTTCACAGCTAAACCGATCTTCTTTTCCAAAAGGATATTGTTGCGTAATTCGATTATATGTGTATCGGAATATTTTAGCATTACTAATTTATTTAGTATAATTGTGTGTGGACGATTCGTATTTCAAAGGCCGTGGCGCACAGATAAAAACAGGAAATAAGTTCCTTAAAGCGGAATATGTCTCCGAGCATATTGAGGGGCTTGATGAGCCTTTGCTTGAAAATCCTCATACTCAAATTTTCTACGAAAATCCGAAAAAGATCATCAACAAAGTTGAAAGTCCGGATTTGGCAGGCATGTATTCGATGAACCCTTACCAGGGATGTGAGCATGGATGCATTTACTGTTATGCCAGGAACACACATGAATACTACGGCTTCAGTGCCGGGCTCGATTTTGAAAGCAAAATCATCGTAAAGAAAAATGCGCCCCAGGTTTTAGAAGAGCAGCTTCTTCACAAAAACTGGAATGCAGCTCCGATTATGCTGAGCGGAAATACGGACTGCTATCAGCCGCAAGAACGAAAACTGGAAATCACGCGCGGGATTTTGAAGGTGCTTGCGAAGTATCGTCACCCGGTAAGTATGATCAGCAAAAACAGTTTGATCACCCGCGATATCGATCTTCTTCAGGATTTGGCAAAAGATAATCTTGTGCATGTGATGATCTCGATCACAACACTCAATGAGGAGTTAAGGCGACAGATGGAGCCCCGGACTGCGAGTTCGTTAAAGCGGCTGAAGACTGTGGAAGAGCTGGCTAAAGCAAATATTCCAGTTGGTATCATGAACGCACCAATCATTCCCGGGCTGAATCATCACGAAATTCCAGAGGTTCTAAAGGCTGCGGCCAACCACGGGGCATTGACTGCAGGTATGACAATTGTCCGCCTTAACGGATCCGTCGGTCAAATTTTTGAAGACTGGCTTCGCAAGAATTTTCCCGACCGTTTCGATAAGGTATGGAATCAAATCTGTTCCATGCATGGTGGTAATGTCAACGACTCCCAATTTGGAAGGAGAATGCGCGGAGAGGGAAATTTTGCAGAGTCGATCCACCAGCTTTTCAGGGCTTCAAAGAAAAAATATTTCGCCGGACGTGAGATGCCTCCCTACGACCTGACTAAGTTCAGAAAAGGCGGAACCTACCAGTTGTTTTAATGATGTTTAACATTTTGTCTAACTTTAGGTTCATAAAACGCTTCCTGGCTATATCGCTGCTTTTTCTCTACATCAACTCGAATACGGAGTTGCATGAGATCATGCGTTTCCCTTTGCTGATCGAGCATTTTACAGAGCACAAAAGATTAGTTGGCGATATTTCGTTCTGGGATTTTCTGACGATGCACTACAGCACTGATGTATCGCATGATGCCGATGACAACCGGTTGCCATTCAAAGATCCAAGTCATTCATTTACCGCTTCAACATTAGCGGTGCCAATCCACAAAATCGTTCTGACTGAGTCACAGCCCTCGTCTGTGGTCTCACACATCTCTTCCTACACAGAAACATTCATCGCTTCTCATCTTAGCGATATTTTCCAGCCACCCAAGCGCTCCTGATTTTTTGGCTTCTTTTTTTTGAATCAGTTTAACCTGATTCCATTTTTCATTTTATCCTATTTTACTTTTTATGCTTAGCAGAATCATTTCCTTTTCCATAAGGAACAAAGCACTTGTTGGCATGCTTACAATAGCCCTTGTTGCGTGGGGAAGCTATTCTCTCACTCAACTGCCAATTGATGCTGTGCCCGACATTACCAATAACCAGGTACAGGTGATCACAGTCTCACCTTCGCTGGCCGCCAATGAGATTGAGCGATTGGTGACGTTCCCGGTGGAACAAACAATGGCTACTATCCCTGGCATTACTGAAATGCGTTCGTTCTCCAGGTTTGGTTTGTCAGTGGTCACAATCGTTTTTACAGATGAGACCGATGTTTATTGGGCCCGCCAGCAAGTGAATGAACGCCTGACCGTGGCCAAAGCGCAAATACCTGCCGGCTCGGGAAGTCCGGAGCTTGCGCCCATCTCGACGGGACTCAGTGAAATCTATCAATACATCATTCGTCCCGACAAAGGGTTTGAAAATAAATATGATGAGATGGAATTGCGGACTATTCAGGACTGGATCGTGCGCAGACAATTGCTTGGGACACCCGGCGTAGCAGACGTGAGCAGCTGGGGAGGAAAACTAAAGCAATATGAAATCGCAATCAATACTGACAGGCTCCGGAGCATGAACGTTGGTATTAATGAGGTCTTCACCGCACTTCAAAAAAACAATCAAAACACTGGTGGTGCCTACATGGACCAAAAGCCCTACGCCTTTTTTATTCGCAGTGAGGGCCTGGCTCAGTCGATGGATGATATAGAGAGGATTGTAGTGCGAAATAATCCGACCGGATTGCCGGTTCTCATTCGTGATGTTGCAACGGTACGAATCGGAAATGCCATTCGCTATGGCGCCATGACGTATAACGATGAGGGTGAAAAAGTCGGTGCTATCGTGTTGATGCTGAAAGGCGAGAACTCTTCCGAGGTAATCGAAAAGGTGAAAGAACGAATTGAGCAAATCAAAAAAACGCTGCCTGAAGGTGTTGTGATTGAGCCGTACCTCGACAGAACAAAATTGGTAAACAATGCGATATCCACAGTTTCAAAAAACCTGGCCGAAGGTGCGTTGATTGTTGTATTTGTTCTTGTGTTGATGCTCGGAAACCTCCGCGCAGGACTTGTGGTTGCATCTGTCATTCCGTTGGCAATGCTATTTGCGATTAGCATGATGAACTGGTTTGGTGTTTCCGGTAACTTGATGAGTCTTGGGGCAATCGATTTTGGTTTGATTGTGGATGGAGCTGTAATTATTGTTGAGGCAACTCTCCACCATCTGGCTTCACTCAATAGGACTGAAAAAATCCTTCAATCCGAAATGGACGAGGAGGTGAAGCAAGCTGCTACGTCAATGATGAGCTCCGCGGTATTTGGCCAGATTATTATCCTGATCGTGTACCTACCTATTCTTACACTCGTTGGAATCGAAGGGAAAATGTTCCGTCCGATGGCACAAACTGTTGGTTTTGCAATCCTGGGTGCACTTATTCTTTCGTTGACCTACGTTCCGATGATATCGTCCCTCCTGCTTAGCAAAAAGGCAGTAGCTACAAAAAATGTTTCTGAGCGGATTATGTCTTTTTTTCAGAAGATCTATGATCCGATTATTCACTTTGCGCTCAAACGAAGAATGATTGTTATTGCTTCTTCCGTTGTCTTATTCGCTGCAAGCCTTCTTGTTTTTTTCAGTCTGGGTGGAGAATTCATTCCAACGTTGGACGAAGGTGATTTCGCGGTGGAGACTAAAATCCTCACGGGGAGTTCACTAACCCAAATGACAGAGACGACTCAAAAAAGTGCGCGAATTCTTCTCGATAATTTCCCTGAAGTAAAAGAAGTGATTGGCAAAATTGGAACATCCGAAATTCCGACTGACCCAATGCCCATAGAAAATGGTGATTTGATTATCGTTCTTAAAGATCATGACGAATGGGTAAGTGCTGATTCGCGCGAGGAATTAGCAGATAAAATGTCTGCTAAACTTAATGAAACCATGCCTGGTGTACTGTTCGGTTTTCAGCAACCAATTCAAATGCGCTTCAACGAGCTGATGACCGGTGCGCGACAGGATGTTGTAGTAAAGATTTATGGAGAAGATTTGGATCAGTTGGTTTCTTACGCGAACACTGTTGGAAAAATTGCATATTCCGTTTCGGGTGCTGAAGACATTTATGTAGAGCCTGTTGGTGGTCTTCCTCAAGTTGTGGTTCGCTTCGATCGCAGTAAACTTGCCATGTTCGGGTTGAGTATTGATGAAGCCAACACTGCTCTGCGGACGGCTTTTGCAGGTGAAGCCGCGGGCATCATCTATGAAAAAGAAAGGCGTTTCGATTTAGTCGTTCGGCTTAACCAGGAAAACAGACGTAGCATTTCAGATGTCAAAAATCTTTTTGTGACCACATCCGCTAACCGGCAGATTCCGCTCGATCAACTGGCGAGCATCTCTTCCGAATCGGGCATAAACCAAATTCAGCGCGATGATGCCAAGCGAAGAATAGCAGTAGGTTTTAATGTACGAGGTCGCGATGTGGAGAGCATTGTGAAAGAATTGGACGAAAAGATAAACCGTCAACTGAAATTACAGCCGGGGTATTTTCTGAAATACAGTGGTGACTTCCGAAATCTTCAAGAAGCCAAACAACGGCTTATGATCACTGTTCCAATTGTGCTCTTTTTAATTTTTGTGCTTCTCTATTTCACTTTTCAATCCCTGCGAGAAACGTTACTCATTTTTACTTCTATTCCGCTTTCCGCAGTCGGGGGAATTTTAGCATTGTGGATTCGAGGAATGCCATTCAGTATTTCTGCCGGAGTTGGTTTCATCGCGCTTTTCGGTGTAGCTGTTCTTAACGGTATTGTTTTGATAGCCGAGTTCAACCGGCAGAGAAAAAATAGTCCGGCGAAAAATCTCGTTGACATTGTCTTAATGGGAACAAGAATACGACTGAGGCCGGTGCTAATGACTGCCTTGGTGGCTTCACTTGGGTTCCTCCCCATGGCGCTTTCTCAGACCTCCGGAGCCGAAGTTCAGCGGCCACTTGCGACCGTAGTGATTGGTGGTTTGATTTCAGCAACACTTCTCACCCTGGTTGTTCTTCCGATCCTCTATACTTTTTTCGAAAAAACTGTTAACACTGATGGACATGAATAAATTACAAATAGCTGTTTGTTTGCTAATCTCCTCATCTGCTGTTGCTCAAAAGATTTCGCTGGAGCGGGCTGTGCAAACGGCTTTGAAAAATAATCCAGGATTGAAGGCTGCGGAGCATCAAGTAGATTATTTCAGGGAGGTGAAAAAAACAGGGAGCGATATTGGCAAGCTCTCTGCTACCTGGATGCATGGTCAGTATAACTCGCTTTACCAGGACAATAATCTCACATTAATGCAGTCCATTCCGTTTCCGACAACACTGTCCAACCAGATCAGATTGGGAAGGGAACAAGTGCTTGGCGCTCAGCAAAACTTAGTAGTTCAGCAAAACAATCTCGTGTATGAAGTGAGATCAGCCTATTACCAACTCTTGTACCAATATGCTGTAAGAAAACTATTGTTGTCACAAGACAGTTTGTATTCTGATTTTGCAAGGGCCTCCTCCGTACGGTATCAAACTGGTGAGAGCAATCTCCTGGAAAAGACAACCGCTGAAACACAGCTCCTTGAATCTAAAAATGTTCAGAGCCAAAATGAGGCCGATATCCGGATAACGGGTGCCTACCTTCAGTCGCTGATAAAAAGTGAAGACGTTGTGGATGCATCCGATGTTTTTGCAAAACGTTCATTGCCCGTTGAAATTGATACTAGTCTTCTTCAAAATAATCCGATGTTGAAATTGGCAAAGCAGGAGATAAGTATCAATCATCAGTTCAGCAAAGTGGAGCGCAGTCGTATCATGCCAGACCTGATTGTCGGTGGATTCATACAGAGCCTCACCGGTGTTCAAAACATAAACGGGCAGGATGTATTTTACTCTCGGAGCAAGCAATTCACCGGGTTCGAGTTGGGTCTTTCTATTCCCTTGTGGATTAAACCCAATATTGCTAGAGCCAGGGCTGCATCCTTTCAGGAAGCTGCTGCACAAAAAAATGCCGAGCAAGTGAAAACTCTTCTTTCGGGGCGGTATCAACAAGCTCTTCGCGAATTCGATAAAAACCTGGCCACCATAAGCTATTACGAATCGAGTGCTTTGAAAAACGCTAACCTGCTTTTGGCGCAGGCATTCAAATCGTTTAAAAGCGGTGAGATCGGATATGTGGAATATCTGCAGTCGCTGAAAAGCGCTTTGACGATTCGGAATAACTATTTGCAGGCGATCCACTCGTACAATCTTTCGATAATTAAACTGGAATACCTTCTGGGAAAAATTTAATTTTTTTGAAAATCATGAAACATCTCATTTTATTTTTGCCTCTTCTTTTATTTTCTTGTTCTCGATCTGCGAAGAATATTGAAAACGACAAGCCAAATCCCTCTTCAAATGAAGTCGTGCTGTCTGACGAGCAGTTCAAATCGATTGCTATTGAATTGGGAGATTTAGAAACGCGGAGCCTGAGCGGGTCGATCAAAGCAAATGGAGTTTTAGATGTGCCTCCGCAAAACCTGGTCTCCATCTCTGCCCCGCTTGGTGGATTTGTTAAGTTCACTGAGCTACTCCAGGGTATGCGTGTAAAGAAGGGTCAATTAGTCGTTCAACTCGAACATCCTGACTACATCCAACTGCAGCAAGACTACCTCGATACCAAAAATCAGCTCGAGTTCTTGCAGCAGGAATATCAGCGTCAGCTTGATTTATCAAAAGAGAATGTCAACGCACTCAAATCATTGCAGCAAGCCAAAGCTAATTTCCAGGCTGCCAGTTCCAAAGCCGAAGGGTTAAAAGCCAAGCTTAAATTGGTTAACATCAATCCCACGGATATTGAGAATGGCGAAATCAAAAGCAGTGTATCTATCACTTCACCCATTGATGGGTTTGTATCGCAGGTAAATGTGAATCTTGGTATGCATGTCGATCCTACATTCGTTATGTTCCGCATTGTGGATACTGATCACGTGCACGCAGAAGCACAGGTCTTTGAAAAAGACATTATGAAGCTTAAAATCGGTCAACTCGCCCGAATCACACTTACTAATGAAGTCAAAGAGCGAATCGCCAAAGTATATCTCATTGGAAAGGAAATCTCGTCCGAACGGACAGTCCGCGTGCATTGTCATCTTGAAGGTGAGGATCGCAACCTCATTCCCGGTACCTACTTTAGTGCGCTGATTGAAACGGGTTCTAATTTGGTAAATGCTTTGCCAGAAAGTGCAATTGTCAATTTCGAAGGGGGGCATTTTGTCTTTGTTGAAAAAGATGCAACTAAGCACACATATCAGTTGTTAGAGGTGCACACGGGTGCAGGAGACAATGGCTACGTAGAAATTTCATCCGGCAACCTTCGTGATTTTAAAAACAAAATTGTAACCAAGGGCTCTTTTGAATTGCTAAACACATTAAAGAATGTGGAATAGTAATTCTTAATTTGCCTTTTAAATCGAATTAATGTTCGCCCTCGTATCCGGAAGTTTTCTGTTGAGTTTACTACATGCAATTATTCCTAATCACTGGCTGCCTATCCTTGCGATTGGCCGGAAAGAAAACTGGTCGTTGCGCGAAATTCTTTTCGTTACAGCCATTGCCGGTCTTAGCCACGTGGCCAGTACTTTATTGATCGGGTGGCTTTTATTTTTTTTCGGCTGGGAGGCATCCAAATACTTAACCACAATTGTTCCGTTTGTAGCGCCCGTGGTCTTGATAACAATTGGTTTCGTCTTTATTTATCGTCACCACAAGCACAAACACTTTCATGTAGCCGATCAGCAACATCAGAATTCCAAAACAAAAATGATTTTGACACTCGCTGGGGCAATGTTCTTTTCACCGTGCCTGGAGATTGAGGGTTTTTTTCTGGCCGCCAGCACAAAAGGCCTTTTATCTGCTGTAATTATGTCTCTCGTCTATTTTACCGTGACGCTTACAGGTATGGTAATTTGGGTAAGAGTTGCTTATCACGGTTTGGGCAAGTTCAATTGGCATGCTCTCGAACATAAAGCCGGGATTGTGACTGGTGTAACATTGATCATAACAGGTATTATCTCTTATCTTGTCCATTGATATGCATCATCACCATGATCATAATCATGATCACGACCATGACCATCCGCACAGTCACGATGAGACGAAGAAGTATTATCCGGCTATTGTCAGTGCGGTATTGCTGGTTTTGGGACTGGCTTTTGATTACGGGCTAAAGCTGTATTTTTTTTCCGGAGCCTTCAGGTTTGTTTTCTATTCTGTAGCCTACCTCCCCGTGGCTTGGCCAGTCATTCGCCAAGGAATTAAGTTGGCTGGCCAGGGAAATCTCTTCACCGAATTTTTTCTAATGTCTCTTGCTACTGTGGGTGCTTTTGCGATTGGAGAATATCCCGAAGGAGTTGCTGTGATGTTATTCTATGCCGTGGGAGAATTGTTTCAGGATGCTGCGGTGGGCCGTTCGAAAAAAAATATTCAGTCGCTACTTGATAAAAGGCCCTCTGTTGCGTCCGTTCTCCGGCAGGGAAAATTAGAGCTTGTGAAGCCGGAAACTGTTTCCATTGGAGAAACAATTCAGACGAAAGCGGGAGAGCGCGTAGCCCTTGATGGCATTCTGTTAAGCGAGTCAGCTGCCTTTAACACCTCTGCCCTCACCGGTGAAAGTCGACCGAAAATAATCAGGAAAGGTGAGCTTGTACTGGCGGGAATGATCAGCATTGACCAGGTCATTGAAATTAAAGTCGAAAAAAAATTTGTCGATAGTTCTTTTTCCCGAATCCTACAGTTGGTACAATCGGCTATCGCTCGTAAAGCCCCTACAGAACTTTTCATTAGAAAATTTGCACAAGTATATACACCGTCTGTTGTTTTGCTTGCTTGTCTTGTAGTTGGTCTTCCCTATTTTTTTGATGCAAACTATTCCTTTTCGGAATGGTTATACCGGGCCTTGATTTTTTTGGTGGTCTCTTGTCCTTGTGCTTTGGTTATTTCAATCCCGCTCGGGTATTTCGGTGGTATTGGTGCAGCTTCCGCTAACGGAATTTTATTTAAGGGATCCAATTACCTTGACTTGCTTGCAAGGGTAGATGCTGTTGTCTTTGATAAAACCGGAACTCTAACAGAAGGTGTTTTTAAAGTTCAGGATATTTCCCCTTCCGGAATAGATCAGAATGAACTCATCCATTTGCTCTCAGCATTAGAAAGCAAATCGTCTCATCCAATTGCAAAAGCCATTTTAGAGTATGGCGGTGAAAGTCAGAATTCAGCCGATTCGGTTAAAGAATTCCCCGGCGAAGGATTGTCAGGTAAGGTCAACGGAAAAGATATTTTAGCTGGTAACGAAAAGCTGATGAACCGGTTTGGCGTAACAATGCCCGCTTCGATTTCAGAAGTTGTGGATACTTTGGTCATTGTTGCCATTGACAATAAATATTGTGGTCATTTAACAATTGCTGACCAGGTTAAATCCGGTTCAGCAGATGTCGTCTTTCAGCTTAGTCAACTCGGCATTCGCGAAACAGTTCTGCTGTCAGGTGATAAAGATTCAATCGCTCGAAAAGTGGCGAGTGAGCTGGGAATCAAGTCTGCTTTTGGAGGTCTCCTGCCTGATCAAAAGATCGAGCAATTTTCCAAAATCAAAAGCCAGAGAAAAATTGTCGCATTTGTCGGTGATGGAATTAATGACGCTCCTGTTCTTGCGTTGAGCGATGTAGGAATTGCAATGGGAACATTGGGAAGCGATGCTGCCATTGAAACCGCCAACGTTGTTATTCAAACCGACCAACCTGAAAAAATCGGAACAGCTATTCGAATTGCAAGAGCTACCAAGTCAATTGTCTGGCAAAATATCAGCCTGGCTTTTGGCGTCAAATTGGTTGTACTTTCACTCGGTACTTTTGGAGTGGCAACAATGTGGGAAGCTGTATTTGCCGATGTCGGTGTGGCGTTGCTGGCGATACTTAATGCTGTGCGCCTCCAGCAAATGAAGTTTTAATTTACATCTGGTTTGGCGCCTCTGTGAAATCACCTCTTAAAACGCGGTAGCGTTTTCGTGCTTCAGCAGCATAAACACTCCCCGGAAACTTGGTCAAAAACTCGCGATAAATTTCTTTTGCTTTTTCCTTGTCCTTCAACTGGTTTTCATAAATGTCGCCTTGCAGGAAGTAGGCATCGTCCACCAGGATATCGTCCGGAAATTCATTTAAAATTTTTTGAAGCTTCGCTATTGATTCCTGGAATTTGCCAAGTTTCATTAAAAGATTGGCCTCAAGCCAGTACACATCATCCAGAATTCCAGGTGTTGTTTCTGATTTGAAGTCATCCAGTTTTTTTACAGCCTCGTTCAGTTTATTTTGATGAATCAGAAGTTCGATTGATGAGAATTCTTTGAGCGCGGCACCCGTAGTGTCGAATGTCGTATTTTCTTTTATACGCATGCTAAGATCTATAGCATCATTAGCAATCTCACGGGTGGTGGCTTGTTTTAGAATATCGAGATGTTCCTGTGCCAGTTTAAATTCCCCATTGAAATACCACAACTTGGCGTTTCTCAATTTTGCTTCATAACCAAGCGGGGCTTCATGTTGGGTTTTTTCAACCTGCGAATAAAGTAGTGTCGCCTCCCATGGTTCATTCTTTAACAAATAAATGTCTCCGAGGTTGATTTTAGCCTGCGATCTCAGCTGAATGGAAATTTTTTGGTTCGCAATCAGCTTTGAGAGATCACTCACGGCAGAGTCAAGCTCATTCAGATAATATGCGTGCAACATCGCAGCATTTAAGTCCGCTTCATTCGAAATAGATTGATCCGCGTATTTCTTTTCAAAATTGCGGTATTCGGTAATGAGGTAACGAACTGAGTCCCGGTTAACGGGAAATGATTTTTTTACCTTAGACTCCCTTGCTTTGATTATGCCCAAATGAGCCGTCAAAAAATTTTGAGTATTCGGCATTTCCTTAATTACGAACGCAAAACTTTTAATCGCACTCTCGTAGTCCTGGTTATTTAAGGCGATCTGCCCTATCTCGAGTGTTTTAGATTGTTCTTTTTTAAATCGTTTGTCAAAGGCACGCGCTTGGATAAACGCTCCATTAAAATTTTTTTGCTGCAGGTTAACCCAAATCAATAGATCTGCAAAAACCTCCGATTCCTGGTTCCGTTGAACGCGGTCGTATAACACTTTCTCGAGAGTTTCCAATTCTTCCGGCTTGACAAGCAGCACCTGCAAGAGGTTTTTTACATATGAAACATTTGACGGAATCTGCATGACGTAGTCCAGGTAGACATTGACCATTTCGTCACGTTTGCCCTGCATCCGGTACAAATTCGCCAGCTCAAGGTTATAGAGCATGTTCCCGCCAGTGGCTCTGGCCTGGATGAGCGCAGCTGTCGCAAATTCTAAAAGATTATAGGACGCGAGATAGTCGGCCGTCATTTTCATGCGATAGACGTCATCCGAGTTGGTTTTAAAGAGGGATTTGAAGTATTTGTCCGCTTTTGTTTGATCGCCTTGCTTCATCATCAGGATTCCAAGGTCCAGTTTGTAGGTGAATTTGCTCTCCCTTTTGATCAATCGTTCAATGTAGTCTTCTGCCTGCTTAAACCTGCTCATATCCATAAGCAGATTGAAATAGTTGGAGTGAATGGCCTGAATATTCAGCGGATTTTTTGCGAGTTGTTGATAAGCTTCAACTGCCTTTTCTTTTTCGCCCCGAGAATAGTAGTCATTTGCGATGCGAATTTCCTGCTGGTCCTGCGCGTAGCTGGAAACACACAATAACACGAGCCCTATTATGTATTTGATTCTATATTTAAAAAATAATATAAAAGTCATTAGTACTGTTGAATTGTGGATATCAATTAAGTCAACGTGATTATCTGAAGTTTGTTGATAAAGTTATTGAATTGAGTTCTCTTTTCACGGGATTTAAGGTATTTAACAAAATCAGTGTGGATTGTTAATTTCTTAATCTACAATTGAACTTTGTGGAGTTCCGGGTTATGATTGTCTATTGGTTGAACAATTGAAAGTAGTCTAGGTAATTGATTAAAGTTATACAGAGTTGCCAACATTTTATCAGAACTTTATCACCAACGGTCCGACCTCCCAGTTGGCCCTAATTGGGAAGGTATATTTCTTTTCTGAGTTGCGGTATAGAATAACTCTTTCTGGTTCAGATTTTGTGTAAAAACTACCCACATCCCATTTCCGGTTATTGTTGCTGTCTACGATGACAGCAATTTTATATTCGGCAGGTGATAATAATTCAAAGACATGCTTTTTCTTATTGCGGATAGACCGGACGACTGCTCCTGAGGAATTGAGAAGATGAACTTCAAAGTTTTTCTCCTGTGTTATGATCTCGATGGAAAGGGTTCCGGTTTCTTTAACTTTTAGAATTGGGATTTTTATGTCTTGTGCCTTGCTAGAGTCTTTGTCGATAGAAACAAAGGCAGCCTTGCCAAATAGAAGGACTGGATTTGGTGTTTTTTCTTTCAGATCAAGTTTCAGTTGTTTTCTAATGGTAATCTTTTTTTTGAGTGTGTCAAGCAGCAGATCCTCGGGTTTGATGTTTAAGAATGTAGCAGTATCGATTTGAAAATAAATACTGTCAAAGTTTGCAGCCAGGAGGAGTTTATTTGTGGAGCCCTTGGCAGTTACGATCTTGCTTGACATATTGAAATCAACCTGCCAATCTGAGACTTTAAATGACTCTTCAATTTTTTTAGCTTCGGTGAATCTAACATAGACAGCTGTATCGAGAATATGCTGAGTGCTGTCAAAGGCGAGAAGATTAATTTTGATGGAGTCGTTTTTATTAAAGTCCTTGTAAAGAATGACTTCAGATCGATTGTCGCCATAAGTGTATATGAACCTATTGTTTTCGGACTTTAGATAAATACTATCGAGTTGTTTGTTAAATCGAATAATGGATATGGAACTTGTGTTCCGGACGCTTGTTACTTTGATTGGCCTTGCATCCACTCGTACCATTTCTATTTGAAGTGAGTCCTTTCCGATAGGGAGTTTTACTTTCTTTTTCAGAAATCCAAAACGCTCGGTCTTGCTGTCAGCTTTAAAGTTTTTGTTTTTGTCTTCAAAAGCGTAGAGGTAGTACTCTCCTGCTTTTAGATTGTGAATTGAGAAGATACCTTCCTTATCAGTTCGAGTAAAATAAATTGGGCGATGCGTGAATATGTCAAAAGTGTCGGATTGATAAAGGGCAACAGTTATTTTTTCTGGAACCTTTTCTTTGAATACCTCGACTACACGACCAGAAAGTTTTAGTGAATCAATTACTGGCCCGGTACTAAATGCCAAGTGAAGGTCTTCGGCAGGATTACTTTCGTTGATGTCCTGAACACTTCCCCTAAATGCGATGCTGTAGGTGGTGCTGTCTTTCCAGGGATTTTCAGGGAAGATTGTAAGTTTATTTTTTTTAACAGTGAATCTTGTTTTCGTTCCAACGGAAGGAGTAATTACTATTTCGTCTTGAGGATCTTTCAGTTTGATGAGTTCGTCGAAGGTTAGTTCGAGGACTTTTCCTTTGAAATTCTTTTGACCATTTTCCGGTGTCGATTCTTCAAGCTTAGGGGGAGCAATATCTTTTGGGCCGCCCGCTGGTTGAGATTGCCGGGCACATTGGCAGAGCACTATTGCGGCCAGAAGAGGTAGAGCCTTATTCATCTTTTGGCAATATAGATAAGGCTTGAGTAGTTATTTTTTCCGGCTTTCATGTTCGAAATTAGTCCGCGCCAAAATGCGCTTATGAGACTAAGGACCTTAGACTGTCCTGGCTTGGCATATGATTCGCTAAGTAGTGATACATAGAAAGAATCCATCTTCATCGGGAGTATTTCTTGAAGTTGGAGTCCATTTTTAGCGAGGAGCATTTTCATATTCTCCTTGCTGAAGTGCCATAAATGCCTGGGTACATCATAGCCGGCCCAATGCGATTGGTAGAATTTTGCATCATAAGATTCCAGGTTGGGTACTGCAATAAAGATTGTGCCAGAATTACTCATGAGGTTGACGAAATTTTGTAGCGTACCGTTCAGGTCGTGCACGTGCTCAAGTACATGCCAAAGTGTGATGACGTCAATGTTTTTTTGTTCTATGTCCCGGAGGCTTTTGTAAACCTTTGTCTTTGTGTTGTCGGAAGCTTTAGCATTGGCGATATCGGAGGGCTCAACTCCGCAAACCTGCCATCCGTTATCTTTCATTTCTTTAAGGAACTCCCCCGTGCCGCAACCGAAATCAAGGATGGTATTCCCGTTGGAAGAGCGTTGAATAATTCTGCGCTTGTTGCCAAGTGCGATATTTCTTGCTGCGAGATAGATCCGGTCGATGAGACTTTTGCCTCCACCGGTATGAGAAATGTATTTTTCGGAGAGATAATAATTACCAATGGAACATTCGTCAGGACTGGGATCAGTTACAGTGAATCCGCAAGCAGAGCATTTTTTGAGAGTGAAGTTTTCCTGACTCGTTGTATAATCTTTACAGATTAGGAAATCAGTAAATGAATTGCCCGAGCAAATCGGGCAAACTGAAAGATTTATCATTTGCCAAGATATACACTTAAGACAGAAACATCCGCGGGGGACACGCCACTGATACGAGACATTTGACCAATGGTTTCAGGCCTTATCTTTTTTAGTTTTTCACGCGCTTCCAATGATAAAGCTTTGACCCGATCGTAGTCGAAGTCAGGTTTAATTTTATAATCCTCCAGGCTTTCTATTTTTTCTGCCAACTTTTGTTCACGTTCAATGTAAGGTTCATACTTGACGATGATCTCAACTTGTTCCAGAACTTCGTTGGAGTATTTTTCTAAACTTTCTTTTAGCCGGGGACTTAGATTTTTAAGTTCACGAAATCCGACCATCGGTCTTTTAAGCAAATTGATCACTGGAGTCTTTTCTTCAATTATTGAGGTTTCCAGTTTTTCTAATCCATTATTTATCTCGTCAGGCAAAGCGCGCATGCTCTTAAGTTCATTTACCAACTCAGCCATTTTTTCCTTTTTAGCTAAGACGGAATTCATACGCTCTTCGCTCGCCAGCCCGAGTTTGAAGCCTAACTCTGTAAGCCTTAAGTCGGCATTATCCTGGCGCAGAAGAATTCTGTATTCAGCGCGACTCGTAAACATTCGGTATGGCTCAATCGTGCCTTTGCTGACAAGGTCGTCAATAAGGACACCGATGTATGCCTCTGACCTTTTCAGAATAAGAGGCTCTTTTTCGTTGACTTTGTTGTGAGCATTAATTCCTGCCATAAGTCCTTGACAGGCAGCTTCTTCGTACCCTGTTGTGCCGTTAATTTGACCCGCAAAATACAGATTATCAATTAGTTGAGTCTCCAAACTGAGCTTCAATTGAGTCGGAGGAAAAAAGTCGTATTCAATAGCATATCCTGGCCTGAACATTCTAACATTTTCGAATCCAGGGATTTTCTTAAGCGCAGAATACTGTACGTTTTCCGGAAGGGAGGTTGAGAATCCATTGACATAGATTTCTATTGTGCTCCAACCCTCGGGCTCTACAAAAATCTGGTGCCTTTCCCGATCAGCAAAGCGATTGATCTTGTCTTCAATGGATGGGCAATACCGCGGGCCTAGACCCTGAATTCTGCCTTGGAACATTGGAGATTTGTCAAATCCTTTTTCAAGCTCTTCATGGACCTCCTCATTTGTGTAAGTGATCCAACAACTCATTTGTTTTTGGAGAGGAACTGTATTGGTGAATGAGAATTTACTTGGCTCTTCATCGCCAGGCTGCTCTGTCATTTTTGAGTAATCAAGAGATCTGCCGTCTACTCTTGGAGGAGTTCCGGTTTTCATTCTTCCAGACTCGAAGCCTAACTGTATCAATTGTTCGGTTATTCCCGTAGCTGCTTTTTCTGCGGTTCTACCTCCGCCAAAGTTTTTCTCGCCGATATGAATTTTACCGTTGAGAAAGGTCCCATTCGTGAGTACTACCGCTTTAGCTTTTATTTCCAAACCAAGGCTTGTCCTTACGCCAATGACACGTTTGTCTTTTACCAGAAGACCGCTGACCATCTCCTGCCAGAAATCAACATTTGAAGTGGCCTCCAATGCTAGTCTCCACTCTTCAGCAAACTTCGCCCTGTCGTTTTGAGTTCGTGGACTCCACATGGCCGGACCCTTTGATCTATTCAGCATTCTGAACTGGATCATAGATTTGTCGGATACGATGCCGGAGTAACCACCGATGGCATCAATCTCACGAACTATCTGACCTTTGGCAACACCGCCCATAGCTGGATTGCATGACATCTGGCCAATGGTCTGCATATTCATGGTAACCAATAGGACTTTTGAACCCATATTGGCAGCGGCAGCAGCAGCCTCACATCCAGCATGACCGGCACCCACAACTATTACATCATATTTAGGAAACATAAATCGATTTCACGTTCCACGTGGAACACTACTAAGCCTCTTTACTGGCTTTTGGTTTCACGTGGAACATATTTTTCCACAAAGATAAGTAAGCCCCTTCCTTTTTGCGCATGACCGTGACATCACTAGGCTTTTTGTCTTTGTAGCCGCAAAGGTGCAATACCCCATGAATCATGACTCTTTTTAGCTCAAGATCGAACCCAGACTGATAAGAGCTTGCGTTTTCAGAAACCCGATCCACACTGATGTAGATATCACCAACCAATGATTTTCCGGCTGAGTAGTCAAAGGTGATTATATCAGTAAGGGTATTGTGATGAAGATATTCTTGATTGAGGTTAAGGAGATAACCGTCGGAGCAGAAAATAAAACTAATCTCTGCTATTTCCCGCCTTTCATTTTTGGCTGACCGGCTAAGCCACTGACTTATCTTCCGAGGATTTTTGACTTTGAAATCTATTTCTTCTGAAAAGAAACGGATTGGCATTACGTATTCATGTAAAAACTAAGCTCAACGATCTTTCCGTTCTCTTTGAAATCTACTTCATCGGAAAGGTGCTTCATAAGGAATATTCCTCGGCCACCAGGCTTAGCGATGTTTTCAGGAGCTGTTGGATCAGGGAGGTGGTGATAGTTAAAACCGTCTCCTTCGTCCTCGACCATGAATTTTATCAATCCTTCCTGGAGGGAAAGTGATAGAGTGACATTCTTGGATGAATTGTCACGATTGCCATGCTTGATAGCATTGTTGACCGCTTCAGTTACGGCAATCATGATGTTGCCATAGATATCATCATCAAGACGATATTTCTCTTTTGCATTGTCAATGAAGCTTTCAATGATTCGGATGTTTTCCGATAGGGAAGGAATCTGAATGCTGATGTTTTTTACTCCGGGCACAGCTGTTAATTAATTCGCTTAAAATATTCGTTTACTTCTTTCTTGTAATACGGGAAAAGCTTCGGTGGCAACGTTTTCAGCAATTCTACTTCTTTTTCCTTTAATCTTAAATAGTCTTCAAAAGCACGTGGCATTTCTTTCTGATAGTCCTTAGCAGTCTCCCCTTTTCGCTCTTTATCCATGTCTTGTTCGCGCATTGATTTCTCCGCTTCCAAAAGACGAGTCATTATTTCATTCTGCCTGCGGATAGTTTGTTCTGTGATTTGCTTATTCACCAGGTCCATCTCTGTTTGTTCCATCTTCGCAGGAATATCATTACCAATTTGCGCACCATTCTCATTTTTCATTTTCTCCTGCATTTCCTGAAGAGCTCTCCTGATCCGTTCCTGTTCCGCTGCTACTCGTGCTAGATCTTCAGAATATTGTCTTCCTGATTTTTGCTGGCCCTTTAGTTTTTCGATCTGATCGTTGATCTGCTGCTGCATCTTACTAAGGCTTGGAGATGATTTTTGCCCCTTGGACTTTTTTCCGCTGCCGGACTTCGAGCTTGCAGCTGCATTCATCATCATATCAAAATGATCGTTGAGCATCAACGCCAGGTTATTAATGTTGGCCATTGAAAACTGCATCTCTGCACCGGCATTGCCCTTCCGCCTGTCCTTAATAGCGGCAACGGATTTATCGAGGTGATCATTTAGCTCTCCAATTTCACGCGTTACCACAGAACCCATAAAAGGATCTTTCTTTCCAAGTGCTAATAAACTGTCTTCCAATACTTTAGCATCATTCTGCAACTTTAATTGCCCTTGTGATATCTGAAGATATTTTGGATCGGACTGCTGAACACTGTTAAATTCCTTCATCAAACTTTCCTGATCATAAGAAAGCTTGATTAATCCATGTACAATTTGTCGCAGGCTTTCCAGATTTTGCATGTCCATTTCCATTTCCATAGAGTTCTGCATTCCCTGCATTTGCTTCTGCATCTGCTTCATTTGGTTCAGGGATTTTTTTTGAGGCGCCAGTGAGTTTTTAGGTTTGCCTTGATTCAGTTGCTCCTGGCTTTGCTGCTCAGATTGTTGCAGTTGATCAAAATCTTCTTTGGTTGGAGAATTATCCTCCTTGTCTGCCTCTTCTCCCAACTTCTTCAAATCTTCAACTGTCTTTTCCAGATTCTCCAGTTCCTTCTGAAGTTCTTGCTGATCCTTTGCTAACTCTTCATTTGATTTTTTCTCTCCCTGCTGCTTTTTCCCGTTCTCATCGGATTTACTGTTGTCCTGATCTCCGGTTTGATTGTTCTTCTGATCTGACTGATCCTTCTTATCGTCTCCTTTACTGTTATCACCTTCTTTTCCGTCTTTCTCTTTCTTCTCGTCTTTTTGATCTGACGACTTATTCTTGTTGTCCTTTTTATTCTTCTCTTCTCCATCCTTGCCCTCCTTATCATCCTTGGCGCCATTCTTGGGTTTCTCTTCAGATGAAACCTCAGTGTCTTTAATCAGTTTTTCCTGTTTTTCGGCTTGAGCTTTCAAGTCGTTAATTGCCTGATCGAGTTTATAATCGTATTGTAGTTGCTTGAACAATTCCAGCGTGCGCTCTAATTCTTTTTCGAGGTTCAGCTCTTTGCGATCCATTTTTTCCAGTAGTCGTTGGATCTGGCTGATGTCAGAATTTTCTTTTAGTAGCTTTTCAAGTTCCTGGAATAATTTTTTGGTTTCGTCATCCAGAAGTTCGTTCATCAACTTCTGAATTTGATCTGACTTCTCTTTTATCCGTTCATTCTCCTGTGTGAATGTTTCTTTCTTCTGCTCGAGTAATTGATTCTCTTTTTGCAGGTCGTTCACTGACTTATCGAGCTTCTGTTTTTGGTTAACCAAATCTTCCAGCAGTTTTTTGTCTTGCCAGTCAAGGCTTTGCTTTCCTTTCAATTTCTGCTGCACTTCATCCAGTGATTCTCTCAAGTCACTTGCTTTCTGGATGCTCTTGTCAATTTTATTTTCAGCGACCTTTTGCTGATCGGCAATTGCAGTCTTCAGCTCAGCTTCGCTGGGTAGTGAAAACATATATGTAGCAGACCGGGTCGACTTGCGTCCATTGACGCCATCATTATCCCATACTTCAAAATAATAAGTCAGTTTGTCGGAAGGCTTGAGGTGAAGAGAATCGACATTCCATGAATGGAAAAAATTCTGCTGAGCGCTTCCATTGGCCAGGGGAATTTTTATGGACAGCTTTTTAGAGTCATCATTGAGTTGATATATCAGCTGGAGTTCGGTGATTCCGTAATCATCTTTGGCTTGCCCTCCAAGCAGAATGGATTTGTATAAAATGGAATCGCGAAGATTTTCAACCAGCAGTTGAGGGTATTGGTCTTTTACTACGTTAACGGAATAAGAAATTTTGTCTTTGCTTTGGCTCGATTCATTTTTTAGAAGAATAGAGTACTGTTCATCATTATTAAACTTCTTGCCAAACCCAAATAGCTCATTATCAAGCTCTTTCATTGGAAAAGATTCCCCAGAGACTGAAAATGAGATCTGTGCTTCATTAGCATGAGCCGCTTTAATTCTCCAGGTCGCCAAGGTCCCTTCCGGTACTTCAATATTTCCAACGTTGGTTATTTCTTCCGATCGCTTCCCGGTATAAGCAGGGAAAGCCAGTGATATTTTTATTTGATTTACTTCCGGCCGATTGGCTAACTCAATCTTGTAAGGCGAAGAATAAAAGCCAGATGCCTCAATCTGAAAGCTGACAGTATTCTGGAGTTTCTCGAAAGCATATTGAAAGTCACCGTTGCCAAGGCCTTCCATTTTCCAGCGCTGTGATCCTGAAATAAGATAGGCGGACTCCGGGATCGCACTTCCCTTCATTGAAACCTGCAGAATGAAATCCTCATTGAAGAAGGCTACAAGGTTGCTGTTTGTTACACTGAATTGGAATGGTGCCTGGGGAGAAAATTCCTGGTTGAACCTCACAATCCGCCCGGTGCTATTTGTAAAAATAGTGCTGTCTACAAATGTGAGTATTAAAATGGCCCCGATGGGAACCAGCAGGTAACGAAGGTATTTTTTGTTCAATGAAATATCAACCGCCTTTTCAAACTGCACATTTTGAAGCTGCCCGGACTTTTGAGCTATGCCGGCTTCAACGAGTGAATTTTTTTTTGAGGAAGATGCGAGTTGAATGATGTTAAGCAACCGGTCGGAAACAGAAGGAAAATGATCACCAATAATGCGCGCGCTTTCTTCTTCCCCAAGTCCCTTTTTGTAGAGTAACCACTGAATGGGTTTTCTAAAAAAATAGTAGACGCAGAAAGCGACTAATGCTACGAACAAAAAGAAAATCAAAAACCGGGAAGACCGCCCTAGCCACAAGTTGTATTCCAACAATGTGGCGATCAGGAAATAGCCTAGCGCGAGAGACGGAGCTAGGATAGCTCCCCGAATGACCAGGTTTAAATAATACTTGCGTTTGAAGTACGCAATTTTTTGATTGATGTCTTTAATCCCCTCTTCCATACCGTTTGATTTAAAACGTCTTTTAATTCAACAAAGTTTTAAACTAAGGTAAGACTACCTCCTCGGGATTCAAAGCCGGGTGTACGGGAGCGGCTTAGCTAGCTGGATTTTCGGGAAGAGACCAACCCATTTCTTTTTCAAAATATTCAATGACATGCATCTTCAGCAATTTTTCCTGTTCGAGTAGGTCAAAATGGGGGAGTTTTTTCACCAGCTTCCAATGGGGCCAGCCTTCGTTGTCAACACCTTCCAATTCATAGTATCCCGACAGGCTTAGCACTTTGCAAATGGCGATGTGCATCAAATCTTGTTTTTCTTCTTTCGAGAAATGCTTCGCTCCCCGGCCCAATTCCTGAACCCCGATCATAAATAAAACACTGTTGAGGTCTTTGGGTTTCTTTCCCAAAGATTCTTCAATCATTAGAAGCAACGACTGCCAGAATCGGTCTAACTCAAGGTCTCGTTTGAACATTACTGCTTGTCAAGCTCCTCCCAATACTCAAATGCTCTGCGTAGATGAGGAACCACAATGGTACCCCCGACAAGAGTTGCCACACCCATGGCCTCATGCACTTCGGCTGTGGTAAAGCCCACTTCCTTGCACTTACCCAGATGATATTTTACGCAGTCGTCACATCGCAACACGAGTGAGCAGGTGAGACCGATAAGTTCTTTGGATT
This sequence comes from Cytophagales bacterium WSM2-2, assembly GCA_015472025.1. Lineage (NCBI taxonomy): Bacteria > Pseudomonadati > Bacteroidota > Cytophagia > Cytophagales > Cytophagales bacterium WSM2-2. Next base: position 1,739,199 of record BNHL01000001.1, on the reverse strand, counting down.
TTACATCGAGAGCACCCTCTTGATAGGCATTGGTGTCCAAATTGAAGATGCGTTTAATAATTAGATTGTCGGCTGCAAGAATTTTCTCGTTCATCTTGCTGCGATAATCATTAAATTGTGTGACCAGGCTCATAAATCTGAAATTAATTCTCCGCAAATATGAGTCTGTTCAAAATCAAATCAAACGATCATTTCTTAGGCGCACTTTCTGATTTTATCTCTTTGTTTTTTCCCGAGTACTGCCTGGGCTGCTCACAGGGAATGGTGAAAGGCGAGGATATCCTTTGTTCACGGTGTCTTTTGAATCTTCCACGAACAGGTTACACACAAATGAATCATAATCCTGTATGGGAAAAATTCCTCGGCCGTCTGCCATTGAAAGATGCTTGGGCTTTTTTGCGATTTCGAAAAGAAGGCATCGTGCAACACCTTCTTCATCAATTAAAATATGCGAATCACCCGGAGATCGGAATTCGCCTGGGAATGCTTTTTGGCAAAGAACTTAAGGATAACGGCATCACGGATTTTGATTTGATAATCCCGTTACCCTTACACCCGGCAAAACAACGAAAGCGAGGCTATAATCAAAGTACAAAGCTTGCCGAAGGTATCAGTGCATTGCTAGAAGTGCCATATGACGATCGTATATGCAAAAGGGTGTTGAACACTGTTACGCAAACACAAAAGACTAAATCCCAACGATGGGAAAATGTCAATCAGGCGTTTAGTGTTTCAAATCCATCAGCTATTGAAGGCAAAAAACTATTGCTGGTGGATGATGTGATTACAACCGGTGCTACGCTTGAAGCTTGCGGACAAACTTTATTTAGCTGCGGAGCGAAAGAACTAAGCATCGCTTGTATTGCTGAGGCACAATAAAAAAACCCCGCGATTGCGGGGTCTTTTGTTTAAGCTCTTTTTGATCAGAAGTTTGAACCAGCTCTGATCATTGCACAACGGAAACCAATCGTTGCAGTTGCTGAATCTTCATCGAGGAATCTGCGAGTTCCTGGTGACATCCAGTAAGCAACATCTTTCCATGATCCACCTTTGTAAACACGAACCTTGTCAGAGATCAAAGAGATGAAGCCCTGAGGGTTCTTGGTATAATCATAAGTGCGCATTGTTTTTTGAGTACCGTTGGGCAGCGTAACAGTTGTATCCTTTGCTGTCTTGGTATAACGGTTTCTATAGTCTTTGTGACTATCAATAAAGTCATCTCTACGGATTGGGTTCAGGTCATCAAAGTCCTGGTGAGAAAGAGGGCGATAAACGTCCATTACCCATTCACTCACATTACCGGCCATGTTATACAAACCATAGTCGTTCGGAGGATATTCGTAGATATAAGATGTGATCAATGCACCGTCATTCAAGCGACCGGCAATACCGGCATAGTCACCACGACCCCTTTTGAAGTTGGTCAGGAAGTAACCCATTTGTTTTCCATAAGGATTACGAAGAGCATGACCATCCCAAGGATAGATACGCTGGTGAGTTTGCATTTCTTCCAACCACTGAGTTCCGATCAAAGCTTGAGCAGCATATTCCCACTCAGCCTCTGTAGGCAGGCGGTAATTAGGAATGGTATATCCATTTTCGATAGGCACTCTTCCACCACCTGATTGCTCAGCGGGTCTTTCAACGCCAGCCTTTTCGCCAAGGTCAATATTAACTACATCGGTTCTCCATTTCGCGTAAGCGTTAGCCTGTTTCCAGTTTATACCGACCACAGGGAAATAGCGGAATCCGGGATATCTCAAATAGTATTCTACATAAGGATCATTGAAGGCAAGTTTGGAGCGCCATACCAAAGTATCAGGAAGGGCTGCATTGTACGCCTTACCACCATCTACTTTAGTCGAGTCCGTAGTGAGGTGATAAAGATATTCTAGCCAGTGAATATTGGCGATTTCGGTCTCATCCATATAAAATGAAGCAACTGAAACAGTTCTCTCTATATTGTCGCGGTAAGCCATGACATCTTCCTCGAAAGATCCAAGCACCGATCTTCCGCCTTCGATGAATACCATGTTAGGCGCATCTGGCTGAGAATTATATGGCATTACGGCAAATCCCTCCGCCGGATCGTTCGTATACTTCAGGCCTGTAGCTGTACTAAGCTGGCCAGGATTTTGGGCAGTAGGCTTGCCTCCTTTCTTCAAGAAGCAGGAGGAAACCACCAAAGAAAGCCCAACGAGGATGAAAAATGACTTTAAGTGCTTCATTTGCTTTTGGTTAAAAATAAAAGTAACCGCTAATATAAAAAGATAAATTCAAGTTTTCCTACCCGGTATTGTTATTTTGAATTTACCATCTGTCAGTTGAATCAGACCAACATTCAACGCGCTAAAACTCCGTTTATTACACAATTCAAATTGGGAATCCATTTCCTTTTTTGGGCCAAGCTATGTGCGAACCGGCTGAAAATAGCCAGCAAAGGCGCCTTGGCATGATTTTCCTGTACGATCACATGAGTTTTCAACAATTTATGATCACGCTCACAGACTTTCAGAAGGCATCTTTCGAAAAGAAATGCGACTGGGTAACAGCAAGTTCAAATTACCTTTTTGCACGTAAGCTTGGAGATGCAAAAGTTTACCTCTATCACGCCGGAGATTTTTTTATCGAAGTGTACTATTCTCCGGTATACAAAAAAATTCTCATGATCAATGCTTTCGGAAATACCACTGGCCTGGATCCCTACCTCGATAGCATTTCACTACGCGACTTAAAAATCTAGTCGTTAATCAATGGTTGGAGGGTTTCGAGAGCAGCATTCACTGATTTAATATTCTCGACAGTCAATGTGAGTTTTCCTGCGGTGTCTCTCATACGGCATGTTTTAGAATGCTGCTGAACAAATGCCAGGATTCTACCGAAAAGGGGTGAATTAAAATAACCCTCATTTCCCGAGATGAATTGAATCTTCATCTTCTCGCCCTTCAAACTTATTTTCTCAAACCCCAGGCGCTCGCCAATCCAGCGCAACTGAACAGAGTTAATCAATTGCTGAACGGGTTCAGGGTATTGGCCAAAACGATCTTTTAGGGAGGAGGAGAATTTTTCCAACCCGTCTTCATCCGGAATGTTATCCAGTGAAGAGTAGAGTTGTAAGCGTTCAGTGGCACTGTTGATGTAAGTATCGGGGATCAGGATTTCGAGATCTGTTTCGATGACGCAATCTGGTACGATCAACTTCGCCTTTTCAGAAAGCTCTTCAGCAAAAACATCTTTAAACTCAGTTTCTTTTAATTCCTGGATTGTGTCATCGAGAATTTTGTGATAGGTGTCGAAGCCAAGATCTGTTATAAATCCGCTCTGTTCTCCACCCAGCAAGTTTCCAGCACCGCGGATGTCGAGGTCACGCATAGCCACTTTGAAGCCATCACCTAATTCTGAAAATTCTTCCAATGCTGCGAGGCGCTTTCGCGAATCGGACGGAAGAACAGAGCTTGGAGGGGTAAGTAAATAACAGTACGCTTTTTTGTTGGATCGCCCGACCCGTCCGCGCATCTGGTGCAAATCACTTAGCCCAAACAAGTGTGCATTATTGATGATGATCGTGTTTGCATTCGGAATATCCAGGCCTGATTCAATTATATTGGTAGAGACGAGAACGTCATATTCCCCCTCGATGAATTTGATCATCACTTTTTCAAGTTTGTCACCATCCATCTGACCGTGTGCAATTCCAATCCGTGAGTCTGGCACTAACTTGAAAATCACATTGGCGACCTGTTCAATATCACTGACCCGGTTGTGCACGAAGAAAACCTGTCCACCTCTTCTCAATTCGTAGCTAACAGCATCCCGGATTTTCTCTTCTTCAAAAGTATGGAGCTCAGTGGTTACCGGTTGGCGATTGGGCGGAGGAGTCGAAATGATACTCAAATCCCGAGCACCCATCAATGAAAAATGCAAGGTGCGGGGTATGGGTGTGGCTGTGAGTGTAAGAACGTCAACATTTACTTTTAATTCTTTGAGACGGTCTTTTGTCTTGACGCCAAACTTTTGCTCCTCATCAATAACAAGAAGGCCAAGATCTTTGAACTCTACATCCTTACTTACTACGCGATGTGTGCCAATTATGATATTGACCTTTCCTTCCTTCACATCGGTTAATGTTTGTTTGATCTCTTTGTCCGTCTTAAACCTTGAGACATACTCAATCCGCACAGGGAAATTGGCAAGTCGTTCAGAAAAAGTCCGGGCGTGTTGCATAGCCAGAATAGTAGTGGGTACCAACACTGCCACTTGCTTGCCATCGGCTGTTGCTTTGAAGGCAGCGCGAATAGCGACCTCTGTTTTTCCAAATCCAACATCACCACACACCAGGCGGTCCATTGGGTGTGGCTGTTGCATGTCACGCTTTACGTCTTCGGTGGCTTTTGCCTGATCTGGAGTGTCTTCGTAAATAAAGGATGTTTCAAGTTCTGCCTGCAGGAAACTGTCATGCGCGAACGCAAACCCGGGGGCTTGCTTGCGCTTCGCATAGAGATTAATTAATTCTTTGGCGATGTCTTTTACTTTTTTCTTGACCTTCGCCTTCTTGCTTTCCCATTCGCCTGAGCCTAGTTTGCTTATGGCAGGAGGTGTTCCTTCTTTGCCGGAATACTTTGAAATTTTATGAAGTGCATGAATGCTCACATAGAGCAAATCGTCATCTCGAAAAACTAATCGTATGGCCTCCTGTTCTTTACCACCCACATCTTTTTTCTCAAGGCCTGCAAATTTGCCAATGCCGTAGTCGATGTGTGTGACAAAATCTCCTGGTTGCATGGATTGCAATTCGCGGAGGGTTAACGCCTTTGATTTTGAAAACTTTTCGCGACTGCGATAGCGGTGATAGCGCTCGAAGATTTGGTGATCCGTGTAACAAACAATTTTCATCTGCCGATCGATGAACCCCTGTCGCAACGGGAAATCAAGCGACTGGAATTTTAACTCCGGATGTATTTCTTCAAAAATTCCCTGAAGCCTTTCTACCTGGCGGGGCTGTTCGGCAGCAATAAAGTTGCCAAAACCCTGCTCCTGATGCTTGAGTAAATCTCCGGCAAGCAATTCAAAATTTTTGTTGAACGAGGGCTGTACCGCTGACTGGAACTCAAATTTCTTTTCTGTTTTGAAATGAAAACGCTGACCAAATTCGATGCAGGTGAATTTTCGGACATGATTTTCAAAAGCCACACCATTGTCGAAAAGCTGGCTGGGCTCAAGTGAAACTTTTGTCTGCCCGCTTTCGCGAATGATCTTGTCGAAATTTTCGGCCGCTTTATCAAAACTCTTGTCGACAACATCTTGAGTGAGCTTGGTGTCTTTTATCCACACCTTTGTGTTCGGCTGAATGAATTCAAACAAAGACTGCCTCTCCTCCTGCACCAGACGAGTTTGAACATTAGGCATCAAGCTTACCTTTTCGAATGTTTCTACTGAAAGCTGAGAACCCGGATCAAAGGCCCGAATACTGTCCACCTCGTCTCCGAAAAGTTCGATACGGAAAGGCAATTCGTTGGCGAAGGAAAACACATCGATGATACCACCGCGCACCGCAAATTGCCCGGCCTCATAAACGAAATCCGTTTTCTCAAAATCATAGGTGTGTAAAAACTCTTCGAGAAAATCCCGATCGAGCTTCTCCCCCGTCATCACTAAAAATGTATTGGAGGCGAGCGATTTTTTGTTGATCACTTTTTCTGAAAGAGCTTCCGGGTAGGTGATGATAATGTTTCCCTCCGGATGATTGCCCAGGCGGTTAAGGGTTTCAGCCCGCATAAGGATGTTCGCATTCTCGACCTCATCATACTCGTAAGGACGCTTATATGACATTGGGAAGAATAATACTTCTGTTTTTTCCAGCAGGTTTTGAAGGTCATTTAGAAAATACGAAGCTTCTTCTCGATCTTGAAGAATTACTATGTGATTTGTTCGCAGGCTTTTGCAAATGGCCGCAAAAAGCACAGCGTCAAGACTGCCATGAACGTTTTTTAAATGAATCGGATTTGAACCGGACGTACGAATCCCTTCGGCCAGGGTTTGTACCAGACTGTCCGCGCGATACATAGAGACAAAATCGAGCGCCTTCAAATCAACAAAAAAAGAGCGGCAAAGATGAACACGTTTTCAGGAATTCCAGCCGTATTGGAATTAAAAATTTTCAGGAGACGATAGTCAGATCTCAACTTTTTTGACTTTTGATTAATTGAAGAAGAAAGGGGAAATTTATGCCATGGACAACGTTCGGCTCCTTTGCTTTTTTATCAGTCTTGCTTCTGGTCTTTTTCTGGTGATCGGACTTTTCAAACCATGGATGATGCTGTGGTGGGAGGATGTGCAAAACCGCAGGAAGGTGATTAAACTCTATGGCACCGTTGCTGTTGCTTTCTACCTGATCTATCTCGGTATGGCTTTTATGCCAGGCGCTTAGCCACAAGAAGATGTTTTTTCTTTTGCCCTGATAAGCCAATCACAAAATTTTCGCCCCCGTCCTTCAGTTTGAACTTCTTTTTCAATTCATCCGGACTTAACGGGTAGTTGCGTGTAATGATGTTAGCTTTTCTGTCAGGAAGATTCGCTACATCAAAGTCGGATTCAATTTTAAATACCCGACCAGGGAAATTGTTTTGAAAAACTTCTGAAGTATAAAAATGAGTGTTAACGTGAAGTTTCTTTAAACCAAAATGACCTCCAACTAATTTGAATGCACCGGCTTTGAGAACCGATGCATTAGGCTCATACAAATATTCCTGCGGAGGACTGAACTCAGAAATGGCCTCCTCCTCCTGTTCGAACGTAAAATGAAATGAGTGTTTTATTTTTCCTTCTGCATCGAGATTGTATGTTTCAATTGACGGCCGTGATGCAAAGCCCTTTTGCAAAAAAAACAATAGCTCCTTACAATCGTTTTCCACAGAAACAACAAACACCTTTTTTACTCCACTTAATTCAAGTATTCCTTGTTTGAGGTCAAGCAAAGGAGAAGCTTTTATCAGAATGAAATCAGCTTTATCAAAAAGATCGGGAAGCAGACTCGTTACATTAGGCGAACAATCCTTCAGACTAGAAACTTTTCTGGCCTTTGAATCTCTGCGAGAAGGATCGATGTAAATCAGATCATGTGAGGAAGTAGTTGCAAGAAACTCTTCTGCGGTTTGGTTATAATATTGAATGTTAATTCCCAGGAGATGATGATTGTGCCTGGCCAGATAAAGCAATTCCTGGTTCGGCTCAACAAAATCAATCGAACCAACTGCCTTGCTGAGAAAAAAACTGTCAATGCCAAATCCACCGGTAAGATCAGCTCCCTTAATTGCTTTTGAAACAATTTCCCTTCCGATAACTTCAGTTTTGAACCGGGCAGTTACATCAGAAGAACTTTGCTCCAGGTTTAAGGAAGGCGGATACACGATCCCTTTTGTCGCATAAAAAAGTGGAAGCTTGTCCTTGGCCCTTCTCCTGCCTGCTAACTGCTGGGCTATGAGCGCGGCAGGTATGCCGAGAATCGTCTTGTGCTTTAGCAGTAGTTGCTGCTCATCATCTTTTTCATGAAGAGAAAGGAACTCTTGAACCTCATTGCTAGCTAACCTTTTGATCTCATCAGCCGACATCGCACAAAGGTGCAAATTTGATTCTGCATGCCAGTGAAATCAGCGAGGGTTATTCGCTTCGAAGAGATTTAACCGGATCGCTTGTAGCTGCGCGAATCGATTGATAACCCATCGTTAGCCACGCGATCAGGAAGGCGATCACTCCAGCAATTAAATAAACGGCTATTCCGATTTCAGTTTTGTAAGTGTAGCCCTTCAACCACCAATCCGTACCCCACCATGCGAGTGGTGTAGCAATGATGAACGCGATGATGATGAGCTTCCCAAACTCTTTCGACAACAAGACAACAATACTGCTAACAGATGCGCCAAGAACCTTGCGGATGCCAATTTCTTTCGTGCGCTGCTCAGCTGTGAAAGCCGTCAATGCAAACAAGCCAAGGCAGGCGATGACGATAGCAAGGCCCGCAAAGATTGAAAAGATCTTTCCAAGACGTTGTTCGGAAGAATACATACGGCCGAAATCTTCATCCAGGAATGAATACTGAAAAGGTTGGCCAGGAGCAAGAGTCTTCCAGGTTTTTTCAATTGACTGAATTACTTCTTTCGCATCTGAAGAGTTGAATTTAAAACAAACACTTCCGTCACTTTTATCAAGGAAAAGTCCTAGTGGTGTGATGCCGTCCTTCATTGTTGAAAAATGGAAATCTTCGACCACACCGACTACAGTCCATGACCGAATACTATTAGGATCAGGATTCCCATCAGGAAGGTTTGCACCGAATGAGCTGATCTTCTTCCCAATTGGGTCGCCCTCAAAATTATAATGCGAAAGGGCAGACTCATTAAGTACAACTGCATTGGAATCCGATGGAAATTCAGCCGAGAAACCCCGTCCGTTTTTTATTTTCATTCCAAATGTTTTGAGGTAATCCAAATCCACACTCCAACCTTGCATACTCACAAGATTATCCGTAGTCGGTTGATTGCCTTCTTTCCAGTAGCTGCTGTTGCTACGAGAGGCATCCACTTCAACTGGTATGTAACCGGTTATCGTACCGATTTCAATTGAACTCGTTTTTAGTACTTCATTTTTGAAAGTTAGAACATTCGGATAAGGCCGTAGCGCATACGCATCGTGGACGATGATCACTTGATTTTTTTCAAACCCTAATTTTTTTTGCTGAATGAAAGACAACTGTCTATTCACTGTGATCGCCCCTACGATAAGGAAAATAGAAATTACAAACTGAAACACAACTAACGCGCTTCGGATAAATCCGCTTTTCATTCCCAGCGCTACATGCCCTTTCAAAACATTCACCGGTTTAAAAGCTGAAAGGAAAAACGAAGGATACAAACCAGCCAACAAACCTATGACCAAAGCTGCTGCAAAAAGTGCCAGGTAAAGCACAGGGTTTGACAATGGGAGTTGAAGACTCTTGGACGATAAACTATTGAAGGCAGGCAAAGACAAGTAAGCAAATCCGACTGCGAGCATGAAAGCAAACAGTGTTACCAAAGTTGACTCAGTCAGGAACTGACGAACCAAATGCGTTCGAAGCGAACCCATGACTTTGCGTACACCAACTTCTTTTGCGCGATTGCTCGAACGTGCGGTAGAAAGATTCATAAAGTTGATGCAGGCAATAACAAGAATAAACAATGCGATGACTCCGAAAAGATAAACGTAAGTGATACTTCCGTTCGGCTCGAACTCACCCTTTAAATCAGAGTGCAGGTGAATGTCAAGTAAAGGCATAAGCGTGATTTCGTATTTATTCCCAGAGGCTAAAAATTTCTCCATCGTAAAATCACCACCTAACGCCTGCGCAATTTGAGGCCCGGCATATTTGGCGAGGAAGCCAGGAAACTTTTTCTCCAATCCTTTGGCATCTGCTCCCTCTTTAAGTAGAATGTAGGTGTTGAAATTTTCGCTGAGATAGGAAGAACCCATAGCTTCTTTCGCAATAGGCCAGGTTCCTACCATGGAAATGAGTATGTCGAAATGAAAATGTGAGGCTTCCGGTATATTCTCATAAACGGCAGTGACCTTGGCTGTGTATTTATTGTCGAGGGTGAGTGATTGACCGAGTGCGCTTTTCCCATGAAAATATTTTTCAGCCATTCGCCGGCTGATAGCAACACTTGCCGGTTCCCGCAAAGCGGTGCTCGGGTTTCCTTCAAGTACTTTCACAGAAAAAATCTTGAAGAATGCGCTATCAGTCCAAATGACGTTTGGTTCCTTAATGTTATCAGTGCCATCCGCTGGTTTTACCAGGTAAGACCCAGATTGACGAAACCGGACGGCTGATTCAATCTCAGGATAATCTTGCATCATCGCATGAGCCACAGGCGCTGAGGTGTAAGTGAACTTCAGGTGATTACCTCCGAATTTAATTTCCTCTTGCAGGCGATAAATTCGATTAGCTTTTGTATTAAAACTGTCGTACCGCAACTCGTCCGAGACAAAAAGAACGATAATCAGACACGCGGCCACGCCAATGGCGAGTCCTGCGATATTAATAACTGAATAGAAGCTTTGTTTGCGGAGGTTGCGGAAAGCAATCTTTAAATAGTTTTGTAACATGATCCTGGTATTTGAATTTTCGGCTCTTATAATTTGTCTTTGAGTCTGGCGAAGGCCAGGGGTACGACCAAAAGTTTGAAGTACTTCCCGGTAGGCGTCAATGAATTTTTTCTTCTGTGCCATTTTCTCTTCTGTGGCACTGCAAACGTGGTCAATCAACTCATCCTGAATTTCATCAACGACAATTCCCCTGTAATTCAGGTCTTTGATGATGTAGTCGATTTCGTCTTTGGTCAACATTTTGGAATCAGCTTACCTGTACTTGCAAAACGGTCGACATGGTCCGGATAAACTCTAAGAATTCTTCCACACGCTCCTTCGCCTCAGATTTTCCAGTCGTTGTAAGCATGTAGTATTTTCTAACCCGCTTGCCCATCATCACTTTCTCAGTTTTTAAAAGCCCCTCGGATTCAAGACGATGCAGTGTGGGGTAAAGAGCGCCTTCAGTTAAAACAATACTTCCTTCTGAAAGCTCCTTTACCCGTTGGGTGATTTCATAACCGTACGTTTTGCCGTGGTCCTTTAAGATTTTTAGCACAATAGTTTGTAATGTGCCTTTGAGTAGTTCGGAAGAATGAGTCATATACCTAATTCACTTAGGCATAAGACGCTGTTGTATTGATTGAGGTTGCACTCGCAGCCGCCTATTTTTTTGTGAAGGCGAAAAAAATGTAATTTCGAGGACAACTATTGCAAATGAAGAAGCATTCTTGGTTTATCGTTGTATTTGTTGTTTGGTGTCTTGCCAGTGCATGGTGGTATTTGTTTGGTTTGAAAGGTGTAAAGACGGAACCTCAATTATTTAGCGCGCAAGCAACAACTATTTCTATTGTTGAAATCCTGGTATTTCTACTTGTCGCTTGTCTTCTCGGTTACGCTATTGCATGGAGTATTCGTGGCGAAACAATCGAAGAACAGCAGGAAATCACGGAAAAGCTTTCTTTTGACAACGCTTCCTTGTTAAAATCTGCAACCGAACTGAAGAATCATGTGGAGATGGTCCGCGCCAAGTACCAGGAAGATATTGGTACGAGCCGGCATAGAATTCATGAGTTAAATATTGAGCGCGATAATTTACAGCAACGTCTTATTGAATTGGAGTCAATCATTTTATCGAAGCAAGACCAAAATACAAACGAGATCCGCGAACAATTAGAGAAACTTGAAACAGAGGCGGGGACACTTCGGTACAAGATCCGGCAATTGGAATATCAAAACAAAGAACACGAAACCGCGAATGTAAAACTCAAACATGAGATCGAAGCTTTGCAGGTAGCACGTAAAGGAAAATCATCTTCTGATCATCCTTTTGTGAGGCCCGTTGAGCCGGATGAAAAGGACGATCTCACGAGCATCAAAGGCATAGGTCCATTTATAGAAAAGCGGCTGAATATGCTGGGCATTTACACCTTCAAACAGTTGAGTGAACTTACGCCTGAGCTGATTGACCGCGTTGGAAATGCTATAGAGTTTTTTCCCGGGCGTATCGAACGTGAAAATTGGATTGGTCAGGCGCAAGCTTTTACCCAGCAACGAGCATAACTTCTATCCGAAAAGTTCTTTAAAGACTTCGGCTAACTTACCCAAAGAACGTATTTCAATTTTAGGCTTTTTTAGGTCGAGTGACTTTTGACTGAACTTCGAAACGTATATTCTCTCAAAGCCCAGCTTCTCAGCTTCTGAAATTCGTTGCTCAATTCTATTGACAGCACGTAGTTCACCTCCCAATCCAACTTCCGCAGCAAAGCAGATCTTATCATTCACTGGAATTTCTTCCATAGAAGAAATGATTGAAGCGCAAAGCGCTAAATCTATAGCGGGATCTTCGACATAAATTCCCCCCGCCATGTTCACAAAAACATCTTGCGCACCTACCCGGAACCCGCACCTTTTTTCCAAAACCGCGAGCAGCATGTTCAATCGCTTTTGATCGAAACCATTGGGCGTTCGCTGCGGTGTACCGAATGATGCAGGACTGACTAACGACTGGATCTCAATCAGCAACGGGCGGTTGCCTTCAATAGTAGCTCCAATGGTTGCGCCACTCAAAAGACCGTCTTTTTGTGAAATCAGAATTTCAGACGGGTTGGAAACTTCACGCAGTCCTGTGCCAAGCATTTCGTAAATGCCGATTTCTGAAGTAGAGCCAAACCGATTCTTTGTCGTGCGAAGGATACGGTACGCGAGGTGACGGTCTCCTTCAAATTGCAAAACCGTATCAACCATGTGTTCCAGCACTTTTGGACCGGCAAGCATTCCGTCTTTGGTGATATGACCTACAAGGAAAACAGGAGTGTTCGTCTCTTTGGCAAATTTCATGAGCTCTCCAGCGCACTGTCGCACCTGGCCTATGGTTCCGGCGACCGAGTCCATTACGGAAGAGAATAATGTTTGTATAGAATCAATGATCACCAACTCCGGCTGCAGTTGTTCAATGGCAGCAAATATATTTTTTGTGTTTGTTTCCGTTAGCGTGTAGAACTTTTCAGGGAATTTCTCGGATGAGAGCCTGCCTGCCCGCATTTTGATTTGCTGCTCGCTTTCCTCTCCTGATACATAAAGCGTTTTAATTTTCCGTAGAGCAAGTCCGATTTGCAACATCAAAGTTGATTTCCCTATACCCGGCTCCCCGCCAATTAATACCAACGAGCCCGGCACGATACCTCCTCCCAGGACCCGGTTTAGTTCCTGATCCGGAGTTGGGAGGCGGACATCGGTCACGTTTTCAATTTCATTCAACGTTTTCGGTGTCAGAATTTTTGACTTGCTGTCACCAGTTCTCCATTCATTTTTATTGGACTCGGTTTTTACGACAACTTCCTCAGCGAAGGTATTCCATGAATTGCAGGAAGGGCACTTTCCCAGCCACTTCGCAGATTCGTAACCACAGCTTTGACAGAAAAAAACAGTTTTTGCTTTAGACATCTTCAATTCAAAGTGGAAATGTAGCGATTAAGAATTGATAGCATCGAGAAATTCTACCCATACTATTATGGAAGAAGACGTGTAATAAATACGGGGAAAATCCCGTGTTGCAGAGTAGGAAAAAATTTTACTTTTGCCGCTTAGTTTAACCTAGACCAAATGAAAATATCTGGCTTGATAATCCTTTTGTTTGCTTTCCTGACAGCAACGGCTCAAAAACCACCAGCCAAATTTGGCGATATACCAATGGAGGATATGACTATGAAGGTGTATCCATTGGATTCCTCAGCTTCGGCGGTTGTTCTTTTCGACTATGGTGTTTCTTATCTGTCAAGTACAGCAAACTCAATGGCCCTTTTTGTTGAAAGACATGTTCGAATCAAAATCTTAAAAAAAGAAGGCTTGGATCAGGCCGACATTGCTATTCGCTTATATCATGAGAGTACTACTGCCGAAATCCTGGGGAACCTGAAGGCTGTAACTTACAACCTGGAGGGAGGCAAGATTGTGTCCACGAGCTTGTCAAAGGAAGGCACGTTCAAAGACAAGTTCAATCGGAATCTCGACCAGGTTAAGTTTACTTTTCCCAACGTGAAAGAAGGATCTGTCATAGAATACTCTTACAAAATCACTTCAGCATTTATTGTCAATTTTCCGAGCTGGAAATTTCAGCGCACAATCCCGGTGCGACACAGTGAGTATTGGGCGATGATCCCGGAAATTTTCTTCTTTGAAAAATACCTTCAGGGATATGTACAAGTGAGCTCTTACAACGAAGAGCAGACGAATTATTACGGAGAACACGTCAAGGCACAACATTATGTTTCTAAAAATGTTCCGGCCTTTAAGGCAGAGCCTTTTATGACCACAGAAGATGACTTTGTATCTAAAGTCAACTACGCTCTTTCGCATTATAAATCTTCAGACAATGTGGTGCACGATTACATGGGCTCATGGGAGAAACTGGTGGATATTTACCTGAATGATGAGAACTTTGGAAAAGTCATTTCAAAATCTGGATTTCTTAAAGAAGAAGTGGACCAGGTAACAACAGGAAAAACTGAACTGCTCCAAAAAATTGAAGCTATCTCGAACCACATCAAAAAGAACTACGAATGGACAGGGGTGGAGGATAATTATATTTCAAGTGTAAAGCAGGTCATGAAAGACAAAAAAGGTTCATCAGGTGATCTTAACCTTTTGATGGCATCCATGCTTGACAAGGCGGGAATAGATGTTACGATGGTGTTGCTTAGTACACGAGATCATGGTATGGTCAGAGAATCGTACCCCATGCAAAAGCAATTCAACTATACGGTATGTATGGTGAAAGACGGAGACAAGATTTTACTTCTGGACGCAACAGAAAAATACTTGCCTTTTGATGTTCTTCCTAGTCGCTGTCTCAACGGCAGAGGCTTGAAAGTATCGAAAACAAACTTTGGATGGATACCACTGGCTTCCAAAGTCAAGGATAAATCATTTGTCAATGTAAATCTTACCGCCAGCGACAATGGTGAGTTGAAAGGTAAAGTAGAATATTCAGGTGACGGCTACCGGGCTAACGAGATGAGAGATGAGTATTTTGTGAAAGGGGAGGAAAAATATAAAAAAGATTTTCTTTCCGGTAGGCAATGGACCGTGGAAAAGACGGAGTTTAAGGATATGGAAGATATGACTAAATCAGCAAAAGTATCTTATGACCTGTCTATCAGTGAGCATGCTACTTCAGCAGGAGAAGTAATTTATGTCAATCCCTATGTTTCTTCGAGAATTGAAGAAAATCCATTCAAATCATCAACCCGTGAATACCCGGTTGACTTCGGAAGCAAAATTGAAAGGGCCTACAACTGCAAGATTACTTTGCCTGAAGGATTTGTTGTGGACGAACTTCCTCAAAGCATGGCGCTGGCCTTACCTGATAATGGAGGGCGTTTTATCTATAATATTTCCCAATTAGGAGGAGCCATTATTTTTACCAGCAATTTTCAAATTAATAAGAGTACGTTTGGTCAGATGGAATATGCCCACTTGCGTGAGTTCTACAACCGGGTTGTCGCAAAACAGGCGGAACAAATTGTATTAAAGAAGAAATGAAAATGAGAAAAGTATTGCTTCTATTGTTACTTAGCTCTTCCGCCTTTGGTGGTGATGTCAAATATCCGGTGAGCACGATTGCCGAAGACTTAAAAAAAGGTGTTGATGTTGTGATTCGCGAGGATCACGTGCGATTCAAGATCATTTCAAGAAATCGTGCTGTATTTTACGTCCACGAGGTCATTACTATTTTTAATGATAAAGGAAACGATAGAGCAAAACGAGTGGTTGGGTATGATAAAAATGAAAAGATAACCACCTTCAACGGGTACGTGTATGATGCGGCCGGAAAACAGATCAAGAAACTAAAAAACAGCGATATCTATGATCAGTCGGCAATTGATGGTTTTAGCCTGTTCAGCGACAATCGTATCAAAGTTGCTAATCTTTCACAGGCAAATTACCCGTACACGGTAGAGTTCGAGTACGAAGTGGAATATAAATACCTGTATGCCATTCCGGGTTCTTCATTTGGAGGAGAGAAATCCTCAACTGAACACGCGTCTTACCAATTAATTTATCCGGCAGATCTCACTCCGCGCTATAAAACGTTTAACATTGATGCAACTCCCAGGAAAGAAAAACAAGCTGACGGTATGGAGTCGATCACCTGGACTCTTGAAAATGTCAAACCGATGAAGTTCGAGGCGTATGGACCTAACCGTAGCGAACAGATACCGCACATTATTGCAGCACCCTCCCGATTTGAATACGAAGGCTATGCTGGAGACATGTCATCATGGAAGGAGTACGGAAAATGGAATACACTTCTTCTTAAGGACCGTGGTGACTTGCCGGAAGCAACCCGGAAAAAAGTTGCAGAGTTAACGAAGAGCCTTACTACAACCGAGCAAAAAGCCAAAGCAATTTACGAGTACTTACAAAGCAAAACTCGCTATGTGAGTATTCAATTGGGAATAGGAGGCCTGCAGCCTTTTCCGGCATCAACCGTAGATCAAACCGGGTACGGGGATTGTAAGGCGTTGTCCAATTATACTGTTGCCATGCTGAAGGAGGCAGGCATTAAAGGATACTACACAATCATTCAGGCTGGAGAACAACATTCTGATGTGATTACTGATTTTCCGAGTCACCAATTCAATCACGTGGTCGTTTCAATCCCGAATGGAAAAGATACACTTTGGCTCGAATGCACCAGTCAAACAAATCCTTTCGGGTATCAAGGTACTTTTACGGAGGACAGGAAGGCATTGATGCTTTCGGAAGATGGCGGACAACTGGTTCGCACGATCAGCTACACTCCGGACCAAAATCTTTTGTCTCGAACTGCGCAGGTAGATCTTGATGAAAAAGGAAATGCTACAGCCATAGTAAAATCTACTTATCGCGGCATCCAATATGAAGAGGGGGATTTGAACTCTCGTATGAGCCAGCAGGATGAGCAGAAAAAATGGATTGAAAAAAATACAGACATACCTAATTTCAACATCAGGACATTTTCAATGAAGGAGGCAAAAGATAAAATCCCTTCAGCAATTGTAACACTTGATCTTACATTGAGTCGGTATGCATCTGTGAGCGGCAAGCGACTTTTCGTTGTTCCAAATTTGATGAATCGGCTTTCCTATGTTCCTGAAAGGATGGCTGAAAGAAAAACGGATGTCTTGAGGAGGTCAAACTATCTTGACCTCGACACCATTGTTTTCTCCATTCCTGAAAACCTTTATCCGGAATTTTTACCTCAGCCTGTAAAAATAAATTCGAAGTTTGGAGAGTATGAAGCCTCCTTTAAGTTCGATGCCGGCAAAGTGGTTTATACCCGGCGATTGAAAATGTGGAAAGGTCGTTTCCCAAAAGAAACGTATAACGAACTCGTTGATTTTTACAAGAGCATAAGCAAAGCGGATAATACCAAACTGGTATTTCTGAATAAGACCTGATTTATTTCAAAGGGGAATCAGTCTCCTTAGCCATCGTTTTGTAAACAAGTTTATCTGCAAGCCGTGGAAAAAGTTTATTGACCCACACTGCTGCTTTACCTTGAGTTGTGAGGATCAAAAAATTCTTACGCTTTAGGGTTGCGTTGTAAATATATTGAGCGCACTCCTCTGCCGTCATCATTTTTTCTTCATCACGCGGAGACTCACCCTGAGCACTTCCATCTTTGGTGAGCGCTTTCTTGCGAATGTTTGAAGCTGTAAATCCGGGGGCGGCTGTCATCACGTGAACATCCTTATGCAACATCTCTGTTCTCAGCACTTCCAGGAATCCATTCAATGCAAACTTTGAAGCACAGTAACCAGTTCGCTCAGGAAGTCCACGAAACCCGGCGATGGAAGAAATCCCGATAACACTTCCTTTGTTTTTAATGATTTCTGGCAAGCACGCCTGAGTAGCATAAAGTACCCCATAGAAATTGACGTCCATCACTTTTTTAACTACGCTCAAATCCAGGTCGCTGAACATTGCTCGCATCGTGATCCCTGCATTGTTGATGAGCACATCTATTTTTCCGAAAACACGGATTGCCTCAGCTGCCATTTTCCTGTTGTCCTCTTCAACACTTACATCCCCACGAAAACTTTCGACTGTAATTCCTTTTCTCTTCAAATCGGCTATAGCCAGGTCGAGATCTGACTTGTTCCTGCTGGTGATTAAAATTTTTGATCCTTTTTTCCCAAACGCTTCTGCCAATGCTTTACCAATACCAGACGAGCCACCTGTAATAACAACAACTTTATCTTTCATAAATAATTCTAAAAAATCGGGGTTTAATTCATAAGCATTTCGATATCCTCACGTGTGAGAGTTTTGATAACACTCTCTTCACTCTGAATCAGATTTTCCGAAAGTTTAAGCTTATGTTTTTGAAGTTGAAGGATTTTTTCTTCAACGGTATTTCTGGTAATGAATTTATAGGTGAAAACCTTCTTCTTCTGACCAATTCGGTGAGCCCGGTCTGTTGCCTGCGCTTCAACAGCGGGGTTCCACCATGGGTCAAGGATGAATACATAATCTGCCTCGGTCAGGTTGAGACCAAGTCCACCGGCTTTAATGGAAATCAGGAAGACTTTCAGATCTGGATCTTTGTTGAATTTTTCAACTTGCTCTTTGCGGTCGGTGCTGGAGCCATCGAGGTAAGCAAACGGAACTTTGCGTGATTTCAAGAGATCTTTGACAATATCCAGGTGCTTTACAAATTGGCTAAAGATCAGAAGCTTGTGTCCCTCCAGCATTGCGTTCTCGATCATGTAAGAAACGTCTTCTATCTTCCCTGAACTGCCGGTGTATTTCATATCAATCATCCGGGGATGATTGGATATCTGGCGAAGCTTGGTGAGACCTTCCAGGATCATCATCCGGGTATTGTTAATACCTTCCTTATCAATCTGGTCAAGAATCTTGTGTCGGTAGAACGATTTCACTTCTTCATACTTCTGCTCCTGTTCAGTGGTCATATTCGTGTAGTGAATATTCTCCACCTTCTCCGGCAGGTCAGTAGCCACTTGCGACTTTAACCTGCGCAATACGAAAGGCTTAATGATGCTGTTGAGCTTTTTAGTCTTCGCCTCATCCCCTTTCTTCTCAATCGGAATCTGGTATTCGTTTTTAAAGAAAGTCTGACCTCCCAATAGCCCGGAGTTAATAAAGGTCATCTGCGACCATAAGTCCAGTGTAGTGTTTTCAAGAGGCGTACCAGTAAGCGTCAGTCTGAATTTGCTTTGCAATTGCATCACAGCTTTGGCGATGTTCGAAGTCGGATTTTTGATGACCTGAGATTCGTCAAGGATGATGTAGTTGAAATAAAACTTTAAAAGGTGGTCGATATCCAAACGGGTAATTCCGTACGAAGTCAGAATTACATCGTATTTGCTGAACTGCGAAACGTCCTTATTGCGAAGCGTACCTGTATACGTAAAAATTTTCAAGTTCGGGGCAAACTTCGCAGCCTCCATCTCCCAATTGTAAATCAGTGAAGTAGGCATAATCAGTAGCGAAGTCTTCGCGCCTGCACTGTCTTTTTCTTTTTCAGCCTGAAGTAGCGCCAAAGTCTGAACGGTCTTACCTAAACCCATGTCGTCAGCAAGACAGCCGCCTAAATGGAACTCATTAAGAAAACGAAGCCAGTTGTATCCCGCTTTCTGATAAGGGCGAAGTGTTCCTTGAAATCCATCAGGCAGTTCATAATCACGTATGCCGGTGAATGATTGCAAATTTCTAAGACGCTCGCTCATGTGTACTTTGGCGAGCTTGCCTTCTTCCAACTCCTGGAGTAAACTGATGTGATGCTTTTTCAACACTGGCTTTTCATTGGTACCGTGTGTTTCGCTGAGCGCAAACAAGTCACCATACTTGATCAACCACGCATCCGGAATAATGGCAATTTCTCCGTTAGGCAATTTAAACTCGACCTTCTTTTTCATGATGAGCTTTCGTAGCTCCTTGAAAGAAATTTCAAATTCACCAAAACGGATCTTGGCGTGAATATCAAACCAGTCGATGTTCTCTTTTACTTCCAGTTCGATCACAGCCTTGCCAACAAAATACTTTTTGTCCTTGTTATCCGGTTGACTGACTTCAAAGCCGAGGTTGAGGAGGTTGACGCGGTTTTCATTGAGCCACGAAAAGGCGTGCGCTTTTTCTACGGCTGCACGGAACCCGCGCAAGGGCAATCCGAGTTTGATCAGCGTCTGTCCGTATTTTTTTTCCGCATCAGTGCTCCGCTTGAAACGATGAAAAACATAATCTGATTCCTTCTTCTCGACAGTAACACTCACACTCCCGAAAGCATCACCACGGAATTTTTGTTTGCCGTAACGGAAAGAAAGATCAAAGACAATTTTTCCGGTCTCATCGTTAGCCGGAGCCTCTTGTTCAGTAGCATGATCAAATAAAGTTGCAGCCTCCGTAGCAGTAGCGGGTGCCAACTCTGAAATAGTCAATAAAGGATGCGGATCGTATTCGTGCTTTGCAATTTCAAAGCCCGAGGCTTCCACATCATCAAACGAAGCAATGAGAGGGGCAACAAACCGATTGTAATATGTCTCCTCCAGGTTTTTCGGAATGACAACCTCTTTTTTAGAAAGGAAAGGCTGCAGCTTTTTTCCATCTACGTGCTTTTCGAAACCATAGAGTTTCCCTTTGAAAACCATCCAGGCCGGGTCGCGGCAAATGAGATAAGCGGCAGGATCAGGTATGTCTACTTTTTTGTCTTTATAAGAGATGGTAGGGTAGTAAGTGGTTGAATTCTGGCCTCGCAAAAAATGAAACTGAATACTGGCCCGCTCCTCTAGTACTTCTACTTTTCGCCAGGTAGGCTCACCATCATTGCCCATTTCGAATAGTGATTTGCCTTCTATTTGCTCAAGAATGGCAGCTCTCCGCTTTTCCATGTAAGCTTCGATTTCGCGCTGCACAAGTTCATCCCCTTTTTGCTTGTGGTAAACTTTGCTGAAGAACTCTTCAGGCTTCATTGTCTTCTTGGAGAAATGCTTAAGCACGGCATCTTGCCCCATGCTGTCCATAAGCTTGATCAGCTCAAAGTCGCGGGCATCCAGACCTTTGGTAAACTCACGTGCATTTTTAGACGAAATACTTTGATGCTGATAGGTAAGCTTGCCTTTATCGTCCAAATGAACAATGAAGGACTCAAAAACATAGCCTAAGTACTCGTGCTGATAAAGCGAGTAAATGATCTGAAAAGGCTGTGCAGCAGATACTTTCATAGCTGTAAATCAGCTTTAACGGAGCATCTTTCGTGATTTTTTCGAAATTCCGTAATGAGCCGAATTGCAACTTAATAGTTTTTATGGAATTATTTTCAGCGAAATCGCCCAAATAGGTACGCATTCCGGGGTCTGAAAATGGGGGGTGTCCCTTAGAATACTTCCCCCAGGTTCACGAAAATACCCTGGGATCCGCCTTTGCCAAATCCGTAGTCGATGGCAATATTGGTACGCGAATATTTGTTGAACTTGATTCTCAACCCGAAACCCCCTGCCGGAGCAATAGATTGGAAAGTATTAGATGGCCATTCGGAAAAACTCTGCGCGTTGATGAAAGTGACACCTCCCAGCATCCTTGAAATCCTGAAACGATATTCCGCCTCCGCGTAAATCATATTCTTGCTTCTGAAACGCCCCTGGATGTAGCCCCGCCCAGTATTGCTATAGGTATCCCACCCGGTTGCTGGCAAGTCGAGGTAAGGGGGATTACCGTTAAGAGTTATCCAGTAGTAATTCCAAAAGGCCAAAACATTTTCGCTGTTCCGTGGAAACGGGACGTAGTGACGAAGGTCAACTAACAACGATTGCCAGTTAGTGTCACTGCCCAGCGAGGAAAGATTCTGGCGAAAGACAATATTCGCATAAGATCCCTGTAAAGGGTTGATGGAGTTTATCCTGTCGTCATACAGCAAATTCAAAATTGGCCCCGATGACATGGACCGGTTGAATACTCCGTACGAATGAGTATCGTTGATCACAGTAGTATCGCCATCTGTTTCAGCAATGTTCCAGTGGTAGTCCAAACCATATCCTAATCCGGCATACAGATTTGGCTTGATATTCTTTAAAGCTGTTTGATAAAGACGCAAGTAGTTGTATTTCTGACTGACATAATTGTCAAGTACACTGCTACCACCCAGCCCATAAGTCTTTTGGGGATATGAATAATATCTCCAGTCGTTTACAATATTGAATTTATTCCCTCGTGTCCAGATGTTGCTCTGAATATGAGCCACCAATTGCTTGTTCTGAGTGTAAAGCACATCAATATAAACATTGGAAAGCTTGGCATTTTCTTCTTCGCTGGTATAGAATGCTCCATTGGCAACGACTATCCCGGCCCAACGGCTTGAGAGCGAATATCCGACAGAAGGTGATCCTGAAAAATAGATTCGTCCCGATCTCTTTTTAACAGTGTCCCGCTTCATTAGAGGTTTTCCAAGGACCCGCTCTGCGAGATCGATAATGTCACGTTCCCTGGAATAATTTACCGGGTCCGATTGACCAAAAACAGTTTGAGTGACGATGAAAAGAAAAAAAATGAATAACCTCCGGGTCATTTGAAAAAAAATTGTCTGGGGTAAAGTTAAACGTCAAAGATGACGATTTAGATTTATAACCCGTCCAATGGTTTAATAACCCTGCGAAAGGATTTATTAAGTATCTATTAAATTAATACTAATACTTCCAGCTTTTCAGGTCAGCGCCTTTGGGGGCACTTTCTCCTATTCGCTTCAGGATTTTGGGCAGATACAGTGTGTTGTATCGCAACCTCGAAACATAATTGGGATTGTTGTGATCTCCATTCCAACAATGTTCAGCCCGGTCGCCATAATCTACCTCACCATTATAAAACGGATTGTTTGTCTTTTTCAAAAAATCCTCCATCAGGTAGACGGCATTATTGAGATAATAGTTATCCATGTCTCCACAGTAAATATGAATCTTCCCCTGCAGCTTAGGGCCCAATGTTTTCCAGTCGCGCTGTAGAATGTAGCGGAGGTCATAGTGCTCCTTCCAGTAGTTGGCTACGTCAGCATCAATTTCACCGGTTTCTTTATTAAAAATCCGTTTGGGATAACCATCCTCACCTTGCGGAGAATAAACTGCCTCCCAGATATCCCATTGCTGACCGGAGCGAGAGTGGGTGCCAAGAGCTAATTCATAATGATTCGTTTCCTGCATCGTATTCTGAATTTGCCCAAGGTAATTTCGGTGTGCCGGTCGCGGGAGTTTTTTGAAATCACTTTCGTACCAGTACGCATTTTTGTCTTTGTAAAGATCTACCAGGCAATAAGCACGAAAATCTACGGGGTCGGGACATGCCGCAAAGCATCCGTTGAATTCATCGGGGTAAAACATCTGAACCGCCAATGCTTCCCATCCCCCTGTTGAGCCTCCATAAGTAAATCTCGCCCAACCCTGGCCAATTCCCCGGAATTTCTTCTCGACTTCGGGGAGCAGTTCATACATGATCGCGTCACCATAGGGGCCGATGCTGGCCGAATTTACCGCGTACGAATCATCGTAGTACGGATTGGCGTGTTGAATTTCGACAATAAGGAATCGCGGAAAATTTTTGCTGACCCACTGCTTGTAAAAATTATAAGCTTCCTGTTTTTGAAATTTCTTGTAACCGTAAATTCCAAATCTTTCGATATAATCGCTGGTATCCATTTTGGGATCCGGAGCCTCAGTGCTGAAACCACCGAAGTCGTCGGGGAAGTGACCGTGAAAAATCATGATCGGATAATGTGCTTCCGGATGTTCATCGAAACCTTCTGGCAAGAGCACATGAGCACCGAGGTACATCGGCTTTCCGTAGAATTCTGTAAGCTTTTGACTTTGGATTTTGATGTGCTTCACGTACTTCGTGTCTGCCGGTTCTTTTACAGATTCGATTTTCTGATCCATTACCACCTTAAAAGTTTCTGATTTGTCCGGATCGATAGAGATTTTCTGAGGCTTGCTGTAAAAATTTCCGGGCTTTGTATTCCAGTGTTGCCCTTCGCCCTGATCGGGCGGAAGTTTTACAGTATGCCCGGTCTTTAATTTGAAAGTTTCGTATCGATTGATCAGCGCCTGAACAAAATAATCTCCTTTAGGGATGTTGCTCATAAAACGAACAGGAAATCCAAATGCTTTCTCATCGACAATAATCTCCTGTCCCGGTTGCATACCGTCCACATCGATGCCAAAAATCAACTGCGTTTTGAGGCCATCGCTGATTTGCATTCGCGGTTCGCTTTTATCGTTGTTAGCCAACATCAAAAGTAATCGACCGTCCTGAGCCTGATCAGCCATCTCCTTGGTGAAGGAAATGGAGAACTGGAAGCCCTTCTTTTGTGTGCATTGAAAAAGCACGAACAAAACAATAATCAGAAGTCTGCTTTTCATAAGGTTGGGTTTTGGTGAAATCAATTTAACTCGAATTGTTGGTCGATTGCAAATGAAAACAGCGGCAGGTCTAAAACAGTTATGGCTGGTTGCTGCGACTTTTTTAAAGAATCCTTATATTTGGTCATACCATTTTGCTATGCGAGTTTTTCTGGTTGAGGACGACAAAATCTATTCTGACTTTATTCGTAAAGCGTTATCGCAAAACGCTGACCTGAAAGTCACAGCCTTCAGTTCCGCTGAGGATGCCTTGAAAGAAATGAATGGCAAACTTCCTGATGTGTTAATTGTCGATTACAAACTTCCGGGTATGACGGGAATAGAGATGTACGAGACCCTTAAACCAAATATTACGGACTCGAATAAAGTAATTATGCTCAGCGCCATTGATGATGGCAATATGGTACTGAGCTTTATTCAGAAAGGCGTTCGCGACTACGTGATCAAAGACGAGAACGTGATTGATGCACTCGAATCGGTTATCGAAGGAAAGGAAGATTATTTTTTTAACTGATCATCATTCGCTTCGGTAGGCGTACATTAAAACGCGTCCCGTTACCTACTTCACTTTCACAGGAAATTTCACCGCCCATTTTATCAACGATTGATTTGGTAATGTACAAGCCCAGGCCCGAGGAGCTTTCACCTCCAGTTGGTTTTGGAGTCAATGGTTGGAATCGTTGAAATAGTTTTTCTTGATCTTCCTTGCTGATTCCTGGCCCCTGATCTATGACTGAAAATTCAACTCCGGATTCAATAGTCCGAATCGAACAGTCAATCCTGGTATTCTCAGGGGAGAACTTTACCGCATTTGACAGGAGGTTTTCAATCACACGACCTAGATACATTTTGTCAGACTTGATTAAAGTTGATTTGTCTATTTCGAGGGTGATCTCGATTTTCTTTTTCTCAGCTACTGCCCGATAATGTTTTGTCAAGGATGAAACCAAGGACGTAAAATCGAGTGTGCCCTCTTGAAATTCAATTCCTTTTTCTTCGAACTTCCGGCTGTCAAGGAGGTTACGCACCATGCCCAGGCCATCCACAGCTACGTGAAGAATTTTTCCGATGTACTCCTTCTGCTCCTCGTTAAGATTTTTGTTTTCCAGGTTCAGCAATTGAACCAATGCGAAAATGCGATTGAAGGGTCCTTTCAGATCGTGAGATACCAGGCTGATGAGTTGTAGTTTCTCCTGCGCAAGGTCCTGGAGCTGCCGGTTTCGATCTTCAAGTTCAAGAATGTTTTTTTGAATAATTTGGCTCTGAAGTCGTAGCAGCTGTGTTTTTTTGCGGCTTTGCACGAGCGCGTACACAACACCGAGCAGGGAAATCAACAACAAGCCAATGATGAGTACCTCCAGCAT
This sequence comes from Cytophagales bacterium WSM2-2, assembly GCA_015472025.1. Lineage (NCBI taxonomy): Bacteria > Pseudomonadati > Bacteroidota > Cytophagia > Cytophagales > Cytophagales bacterium WSM2-2. The sequence continues at coordinate 1,713,812 of BNHL01000001.1, read as the reverse complement.
AAGCCTAAGATAACGGCTGGCAGCCGAAGCTTATGAAATCACCGCAATTTTATTTCTTGTTTTTGCGAAACAGGAACTTTGATTTTGATGCCATGAACGCCAACGCGTATGTAACCCGTAAAAGTTACTTCATATTTTTTCCCTCCAATCAAACCCAACACAGTGTTCAAAAGCCCTCCCTCTTTCAGCGCCAATTGTGCTGTTATCGGAACAGAAAAATCGGACTGAGCCGGAATTAGCACATTCAAATCCTGTTTTACCTCGGCAGATTTGGTGCCATCAACCAGTAGAATAACATCTACCGTCTTCAGCTTCATTTTTAATTTGTTGGGATTGTAGAAATACACATCGCCTTTCAACACGGGCTTTCCGCCATTATCCATATCAACGATGATATTTTTCACCCCTTTAAAAACCACAGGATCTTTAGGAGCACAGGAAAACACTGACGAGAGTAGCACAATCGTCAGTATGCAAAAAATAATTTTTCTATTGATGAGATTCATGGGCAGCAAAAATAACAGATGATCTTACATTTGAGCATGGATGAGAAACTTCTATCCAAATTTGATGCCATTGCCGATGGATTAGCCTCCAATGGCATTTATGTCGTGGATGATTTTTTAAATCTGAATGAAGTTCGCTCCATTTCTGCGGAGGACGAATTTCAAAACGGATTGTTACGCTTCAAAAAAGCAGGCATCGGGCAGGCACAGGAAAAACAAATCAATGAGAGTATTCGGGGTGATTTCATTCAATGGATAGATCCTACAACTGCTTCCTCCCCCATCCGGGTTTATATGGAAAGACTTTCGGAACTGAGAATGTACTTGAACCAATCCCTGTTTCTTAGCCTGAAAGATGCGGAAGTGCACAAGACGATCTACCCTCCGGGCAGTTTTTACAAACGGCATTTGGATCAGTTTAAGAAAGACGATCACCGGAAGCTGTCAGTGATTTGCTACCTCAATGAGGAATGGAAAGAAAATGAGGGTGGGCAGTTGCGTGTTTATTCCAATGAAGGTCAGCAGGACTTTTTTCCGGTGGCGGGTAGACTGGTTTGCTTCCGCAGCGATCAACTGGAGCATGAGGTCTTACCGACTGAACGCACACGGATGAGCCTGACGGGATGGATGCTCGACCAGGTCGCCGGGCTGAGGCATCTTTGAATGAATCTTCAAAAGTTGAGAGTCTACATATTTCCTATAATTTTGTCTTCTCCAAAAAAAATCAAATCATGAGCTACCGCATAGAAAAAGATACCATGGGCGAAGTGCAAGTACCAGCCGACAAATACTGGGGCGCACAAACTGAACGTTCACGTAATAATTTTAAAATCGGCCCTGAAGCGAGCATGCCCCGCGAAATCATTTATGCGTTTGCTTACCTGAAGAAGGCGGCAGCTATGGCAAATACTGAACTTGGTGCCCTGGCAGCAGACAAAAAAGATATGATCGCCAAAGTATGTGATGAAATTCTCGCGGGCAAGCTGGATGGAGAATTCCCATTGGTGATCTGGCAAACCGGCTCAGGCACACAGAGCAACATGAATGTGAATGAAGTTATCGCCTATCGCGCTCATGTCATCAGCGGAGGAAAGCTCACAGACGAAAAGAAAGTGTTACACCCAAATGATGACGTAAACAAATCACAGTCAAGTAACGACACATTCCCGACAGCGATGCACATCGCTGCTTACAAACAGGTAGCCGAGATTACCCTTCCGGGAATGAAAAAACTGCGCGACACACTGGCAAAAAAATCAGAAGAATATAAGAAAATAGTGAAGACCGGTCGTACGCATTTCATGGATGCGACTCCATTGACATTAGGTCAGGAGTTTTCAGGATATGTGCAACAGATCGACAACAGCATGCGTGCCATTAGAAACGCACAAGAGGCAGTACGCGAGTTGGCATTGGGAGGAACAGCTGTTGGTACGGGATTGAACACACCTCAAGGATATGATGTACTTGTGGCGAAAAAGATTGCTGACCTGACTGGATTGCCTTTCATAACAGCACCGAACAAATTCGAAGCATTAGCAGCTCACGATGCGATGGTTGAAATTTCCGGAGCCTTGAAGCGCGCAGCAGTTTCCTTGATGAAAATTGCAAACGACATCCGGATGCTCAGCTCAGGCCCCCGTTCGGGTATAGGAGAAATTGTTATTCCAGACAACGAACCCGGATCGTCTATTATGCCAGGGAAAGTTAACCCAACCCAGCCCGAAGCCTTAACAATGGTTTGTGCCCAGGTAATGGGTAATGATGTTGCAGTTTCCATAGGCGGATCGATGGGCCATTTTGAGTTGAATGTTTTCAAGCCCGTGATCGCTTACAATGTTTTGCAAAGCGCGCGGTTGCTTGGTGATGCATGCGTTTCGTTTAATGAAAAATGTGCCATTGGCATTGAACCTAATTTGCCGATCATCAAGCAGCATATGGAAAACTCACTGATGCTGGTGACATCACTGAACACGCACATTGGCTACGAGAATGCAGCGAAAATTGCCAAGAAAGCACACAAGGAAAACAAGACACTTCGCGAAGCAGCCGTTGAACTTGGACTACTCACTTCAGAGCAATTTGATCAGTGGGTGAGACCTGAAAAAATGGTGGGCAGCTTGGAAAAATAAGGTTGAATTATTTAGGCCATGGAACGGGTTCAAAAAATGTTGCCCAGTTAGTAAGGTCGCTTTCATCTGCGTGCCAGATCAACTCTTTCGTTGAATCTTTTTTTTTGAATGCACAAATTTCGATTCCATCATAATGATTGAGGGAGGAGGACATGTATTGGAAAAGCTCTCCTTCGTTAAAAGCATGATTCGATCGTGCGCTGGTGAAAGTTCTTTTTACCCTGTAAAGTGAAAGGCTCTTGAAAGGAAAAGGCATTTAGGACTGGAAAAGTTTCGCAGCTCTTTCCAGGTCAACATTGCCACCGGAAAGTATTATTCCAACTCGTTTGCCCTTGAATTTTTCCTTGGATTTTAGAACCGCAGCAAAGGGTACGGCAGCGGAGGGCTCCACAATTATTTTCATCCGCTCCCAAATCAGGCGCATGGCAGCTGTGATTTCTTTTTCACTCACGGTGATCACTTCTTTTATTTCCTGCTGGATGATTGGAAATGTTTTGTCGCCAATAGTTGTCAGCAAACCATCAGCTATGGTTTGTGATTGAGCCTGTTCTATTTTTCCGCTTTTGAGTGAGCGGTAAGTGTCATCTGATCCTTCCGGCTCGCCTGCAATAACTTCAGTTGATGGAGAAAAATATTTTGCCGCCAACAAGGTGCCACTCAGCAATCCGCCTCCGCCTACCGGTGCGAGGAGATAATCGAGCTGAGGTATATCTTCGAAAAGCTCCTTAGCTGCAGTCGCCTGGCCAGTCATTACTTCATAATTATTGAACGGGTGAATTTCAGTAGCACCGGTTTTCTTTACTACTTCGGCCAAGGTGCTTTCGCGTGCAGCCAATGTGGGCTCACACTCAAAAATTTCACCACCATAACCCTTCACGCCATTCTTTTTGATTTGTGGTGTAGTAGTGGGCATGACGATATACGACTTCATGCCAAGAATTTGTGCTGCCCTGGCAATGGCTTGTGCGTGATTACCCGATGAATGTGTGGCAACTCCTTTTTTCTTTTGATCTTCTGAAAACTGAAGAGTAGCATTCATTGCTCCACGCGCTTTGAAAGCACCTACATTTTGCAGGTTTTCACACTTGAAAAAAACAGAACAACCTGCGATGTCATCAATACTTTTACTGGTCATCACCGGAGTCCGATGTACATATTTTTTGATACGCTCGTGCGCTTCTTCAATTGCTTTTTTGGAGATCATGAGTTTATCCATTTTACTTTTTCTTCAATTGGCCTGCGTTTACCTTCATTCAAAGGCCCTTTTGGCACACCAACGTGGAGGAATCCCAAAAGTTTATCATCCTTCCCCAAACCAAAAAAATCTTTGGCTTCTTCAAAATTAGTAATGCCTCCGGTGCTCAAATAACAACCAATGCGATAAGCTGTCGCGGTGAGGTACATATTTTCCACTGCACAAAATACTGCTCCCAACTCCTCCCATTCGGGCAGGCTTTTCTTTTCATCGCGCTTCATTCCAATGGCGATGATATGAGAGCATTCCAGAGGTTTAGATTTCAGGCCATCGTACTTCTTTTCATCGAAAGTGCCTTTTGCCTGTGTCACTTGTTTGTAACATTCACTTTGAAAAGCCCCGAGTTTTTTCAGGCCTTCTCCTGTAAACACTACAAACCGCCAGGGTTCAGTGAGTTTGTGAGTAGGCGCCCAGTTTGCGTTCGTCAGCATTTGCCTAATGATGACATCATCTACTTTTTCGCCGGTGTAGTCTTTTGTAAAAACTGACCTCCGCGTTTTGATGAGTTCGTTGAATTGCTCTGGGCTCATTAACAAATCTATTTATCCTTAAGAATTTCGTAATACATTTTAAGCTCAATTGCTCGTGCCTTCACAATAGACCTGGTTCTGTCTGCAGCAGTGATCAACCACATACTTCCTTGCATATTGTAGTACATCGTTCCGGAGAATTTATTTTCGTTATCACGGTAAGCCAGCCAACTGATTTGGGCTTTTTTCAGAAGTTCTTTTTCATCGGGAGCAAGCAAAGTCATCAATTGCTTGTAATTTTTATTCAGCTCTCCGTCCCATGCCTTTTCTGCAATTTGTGCACACTCAATCATTCCTTGGGTGGTTTGATTTGTTCCGATGCAAGATTCGTATTGTTTGTCAATCGGGTCTTTCGAAGCGGAGGTAGTTTGCCCTAATACAGTAAGAGAAAATGTCAAAAAAAGGATGGGTGAAATAAATTTCGTGAAGAAGTACATACTCGAGATTATTGAGTAATAAAATTAGCAGCTGATTTTGTTGACCCTGCGCTCATGTCTGCCGCCTTCAAAAGTTGAAGTCAGGAATTTATGAACAATCTTCTGGGCGAGTTCTTCACTTACGAAACGCGCAGGGACGCAAAGGATATTGGCATTGTTGTGCTGGCGGGCGAGGGCAGCTAACTCTTCGGTCCAGCAGATGGCAGCGCGAATGCCTTGATGCTTATTTGCAGTCATGGCTACTCCATTTGCACTCCCGCAGACAAGAACCCCCAAATCAAATTCTTTTTTTTCGACTGCGTAAGAAACCGGGTGAGCGAAATCTGCATAGTCAGCAGGTTCAGGGCTGTTCGTTCCAAAATCTTTTAATACATAACCCTCCTTCTCAAGCATTTTTTTCAGATGCTCTTTCATTTCATATCCCGCGTGGTCTGCACCTATTGCTAACTTATGCATCGTATTGTTGGTCGGGTCTTAGATCAGCCGCTTCTTCTTTTTTCTTTTTCCTGATCACCATAGCTGAGATAAAGATACTTATTTCAAACAGCAAGTAAATCGGTATAGAGATCACCAGCATGCTGAATGGATCAGGTGAAGGTGTGATGATCGCACCCAACACCATAATGCCAATGGCTGCATGCTTTCGGAATTTGCGCATAAACTCCGGAGTAACCAGTCCTACCTTTGTCAGGAAATAAATGGCTACAGGAAATTGAAACAACAGTCCGCAGCCCAAGACCATTCCCGTGATAGTGGAAACATAAGATGTGATGTCAAATTCATTTACGATCATGCTGCTGATCGAGTAGGTTGCTAAAAACCAGATGGTCATAGGTGCCAGGATATAGTAACCAAAGGCGACACCCAGCAGAAAGAGAAAGGACACGGCCAACACGGCTCCACGTGAAGAGCTTTTTTCCTTTTTATACAAACCTGGTTTTACGAAACGCCAGATCTCCCAGAAAACGTAAGGAAATGCAATGATAAGGCCAATTACAAAAGATGCCGTGATGGACATCATGAATTGTCCCGTCATGTTGCGGCTTTGTACTTTAAAGGCAAAGGGCTGAACGCAAAGCGATTCTTTCTGGTTGACAAGTTCGCCCAACTGGCACATCCATTTGAATGTCGGGAAATCTACGCGCGCGGGTGCGAAGACAATATTGTCAAATATCCAGGGAACAAAAATGAAGGCTACGATTGTGAAAATAAAAATCGAAGCCACCGAACGCACCACATGCCATCGTAATTCCTCGAGATGGTCGAGGAAAGACATTTCTTTTTCTTCACTCATTAACTAAATAATGGAAATTTTTTCATCAACGTATTCACTTTCTTCTTCACACTTTTCAGGTGTTTTTCATCCTGAGGCTTTTGTAGAGCTTCGTCAATCAGTTCAGCCACACGCACCACATCTTTTTCTTTCATACCGCGAGTTGTTACGGCCGGAGTCCCGATGCGCATACCGGATGTTACCATGGGTGATTGCGTATCGAACGGCACCATATTTTTATTGATGGTGATGTCTGCCTTGATCAAAGCCTCTTCCGCAATTTTACCAGTCAGATTTTTAGAGCGAAGATCGATTAGCATGAGGTGATTGTCTGTTCCTCCTGAAATTATTTTGTAGCCCTTGTCAACAAATGCCTGTGCCATTGCTTTGGCATTCCTCGCCACCTGAACTATGTACTGCAGATACTCATCTGAAAGCGCTTCTCCGAATGCAATTGCTTTGGCAGCGATCACATGTTCGAGCGGACCACCTTGTGTACCCGGAAAAACACCCGAGTCAAGTACGGAAGATATTTTTCTCAACTCTCCTTTGGGAGTTTTTAATCCAAATGGATTGTCAAAATTCTTTCCAACCAGGATCAATCCTCCGCGGGGTCCACGCAGTGTTTTGTGAGTAGTGGTAGTAACGATATGGCAATGTTCCATCGGATCGTTGAGCAGACCGCGGGCAATCAATCCGGCCGGGTGTGAAATATCGGCCATTAAAAGAGCGCCAACACTGTCTGCTGCCTGGCGCAATTTTTTATAATCCCAATCACGACTGTAGGCGGAGGCTCCGCAGATAATCATCTTAGGCTTTTCGCGCTGCGCTGTTTCGAGAACTTTATCAAAATCAATGAGGCCGGTTTCTTGTTCCACTCCATAAAAGGATGGTTGGTAAAGTTTACCGGAAAAATTCACACTGGAACCATGTGTCAGGTGACCACCGTGAGAAAGATCGAACCCTAAAATCTTATCTCCTGGTTTTAGGCAAGCGAGCATCACGGCAGCATTGGCCTGTGCACCCGAGTGCGGCTGAACATTGGCCCACTCAGCGCCAAACAATTCCTTAATCCTGTCGATGGCAAGTTGCTCAACTTCATCAACCACCTCGCAGCCACCGTAATATCTTTTGCCCGGAAGGCCTTCGGCATACTTGTTGGTAAGCACGGAGCCTTGCGCCTTCATCACCTGTGAAGACGTGAAGTTTTCCGAAGCAATCAGCTCAATACCATGCTCCTGGCGTTGCTTTTCTTTTTCAATAAGGTCGAAGACGAGTTTGTCGCGTTTCATATCAGAATCAGAATGTTTAGGATTGTTGCAGTTCAGCGATTTGATTAGAACGCCAAAAATAGGCAGCGCGAGAAGATTTTACTAACGCAATTCTTTCAGAAAACTCTTTCCCGCAAAGAATTGCTGACCTTCGCTTGCCAGAGGCTGTCGCCCTTCCTGAAGAACAGAATTTCGTCTTTTGCTGAATTGATTTGGATACTGTCGCCAACCTGGTATTGATCGATTCTGCGGCTAAAAATATCGACTTGCCCTCCCGGACGATAACGCAAAAACTGGATGCGTTTATAGTATTTTAGTTTTTTATTCAGGCTCAGCTCTTTGCCTTTGTCGATTTTACCGTTAATGGCGTGACACACAATGAACCCTACATTTTTGCTTATCATCTCCAGTGTGTCTATTTGCACTGTGGCACGGATATTCAATTCCTTCACATACCAATCTTTTTCGTCTTCCACTCGGTGTACTCTCAGGTAAATTCCACGGATACCCAGAAGTATCAGCAGAACTGCCGATGAAATGATGATAACCCACGTTTTAGTAGTGTTCTGCATCGTAAAATAGTTTCAAAAGACTATTTACCAACTTCCGCTGCTACCGCCACCGTCAAAACTCCCACCACCACCGGAGAAACTGTCGCTGCTACTGCTGCTCCAACTGCTGTCACTGTCTGAACTGCTGGACCAGCTCGAGCCGGAGGAAGAAGATGAAGATGATCGCTGAAAGGTTTTTCCTAACCCTCCTTTAAAAGATTTTCCTGCAGGAGTCTTTTCAATCAGCAATTTTAGAATGGGTACGACAACAGCGTATACGATTAAAACGATAACTCCGATTCGTGTGCCGACAACAATCCATGGGAAAACAGCATAGAATGGAATTAGGAAAGCATAGAGTCCCCAGCCAATGCCACGGACGAGAATCGCAAAAACGGTGAATAATCCGAGAATTCCGAAAATAAAGCACCCGAAAAGAATTCGTTCGCTGGTTGTAAACTCAATGCCCTCACTGAGATTCTGAGCATTGGAATCATCAGAGCCATCAGAACCGTATTCTCCCGCAATTGTTTTAACGATCGCATTTACTCCGGCAATAATTCCCGCGTCATAATCTCCTCGCCTGAAAGCCGGAGCTAACTCGTTTCTGATAATGCGGCTTGAAACGGCATCAGTCAAAGAACCTTGAAGTCCACGGCCAACTTCAATTCTCATTTTGTGGTCATCAATGGCAACGAGTAAGAGAACACCATTGTCTTTTCCCTTTTGACCGAGCTTCCATTTTTCTACAACACGGATTGAGTATTCTTCGAGTACATCGCCATCAAGCGACTGAACTAGCAAAACTGCAATCTGATTGGAAGTAGAATCTTCGTGGGCTTTTAAATCCTTTTCCAGTTGCTCGATTGTGCCTTGTTGCAAGGCATGTGCTTCATCGTGTATCCGCTGCCCCCACAATTCGGGTACTGGTTTCTGAGCAAATAAAAGTAACGGAAGAAAAAGAAGCGGGAAGATTAATGCACTTTGAATTTTGAAACGAAGAATCATAGAAAACTTATTTTAGTTTACCATCCTCCACTGCTGCCACCACCTCCGAAACTTCCACCACCTCCTGAAAAGCTACTTCCACCACTCCTTGAACTCCGTCCACCAGACCATCCTGAAGACCTTCCCGAAGTCGGGCTACTCTTGGCCCATTGCTGCATTCGCTTGTTGCGCCCAATGGTGAGTTTAAGAATTGGCAATGCAACAACATATATTCCAAGCAAAGTCATAGAAGCTGAGTAACCGATTATAATCGCTGGAAAAAAAGCGTAAATAGGGATAGCTACGAGGTACAATCGCCAACCCGGCCAACCGGGGTTGAAAATGGCCAGGAAAGAAAGCAGGGCAAGTATTCCAAAAATGAAAAGCGTGAGGAAAAACTTCTCTTTTCCGGTAAGTTTATTCACGTCATCGGCATCACTTGCTTTGTATTCTCCCTTGATCACGTTCACAATGCCATCTATACCGGCGATAACTCCAGCATCGTAATCGTTCCTTCTGAAGGCCGGAGCAATTTCATTTCGAATAATACGGTTGCACTGTACGTCTGTGAGTACACCTTCCAGTCCATGCCCTACTTCGATTCTCATCTTGTGATCATCGACAGAGATAAGAAGAAGCACACCATTGTCTTTTTCCTTTTGACCAAGCTTCCATTTCTCTGCAACGCGGATAGAATATTCTTCGAGAATATCTCCGTCCAATGACTGGACTATCAAGATCGCAACCTGATTGGATGTAGAGTCTTCGTAAATCTTTAGTTGTTTTTCAAGTTGATCGACAGTACCTGGCTGAAGAGCGTGAGCTTCGTCATGAACGCGCTGACCCCACAACTCCGGTATCGGTTTTTGTGCAACTGAAAGTGTTACCGAAACAAAAAAAACAGCCAACCCAAACGCTAAGTGCCGGATTCTGAACTTCACAAGAAAAGACATATCCCAATTTTGTATAACATTCAAATTCATATTCTACCAGGAACCACTTGAACCACCTCCGCCAAAACTTCCGCCTTTGCCGATAAAATTTCCCAATGAAAGCCCGCTTCCCGACGAACTACTTTTTCCCCCGGTATTGAATAAGCCAGAGAGTAATACAGCGTCTGACAGGTGTTTCTTTTTACTTCCAGGTTTGGTAGCAAACTTCTTTCCGGACGGAATGGAGTTTCCATCCGAACGGAACTCTTTCACAAATGAGGCAACGAGCACACCGACAAAGAAAATGATGGCAACAATAACAATCAGTGTCCAGGGCACATTGTCAGAAGCAGATTCAGCTTTGTACTCACCGCCAATCGTACGCACAATCGCAGAGATTCCATCGGTAACACCAGCATCGTAATCATTCCTACGGAACGCAGGGGCAATTTCATTTCGAATAATCCTGTTGCACATTGCATCCGTTAGCACACCTTCTAATCCATGACCGACTTCAATACGCATTTTATGATCATCGACCGCAATCAGCAATAGAACACCATTGTCTTTACTTTTCTCCCCCAGTTTCCATTTTTCAACAACGCTCATGGAATAATTCTCGAGCACTTCCCCATTCAGGGATTGAATAATCAGGATTGCAATTTGGTTTGATGTTGAATCTTCCTGTGCTTTCAGACTTCGTTCGAGCTGATCGACAGTGGATTGCTTTAGTATATGCGCATCATCATGTACACGTTGGCCCCAAAGTTCAGGAATTGAATTTTGTGCCAGACCCAAAATTGAAATACAAAAACAGGCGAGGAAAAAAGCAAAGCGTAGAAGCTTGGGTCTCACCAGAAAACACATATCACAGTTCTTTGCATAAGACATTTCCTATTACCAGGAATCGCTTGACCCTCCGCCACCAAAGCTTCCTCCTCCGAAATCAGATCCCGAACCCCAGGACGAATCATCTCCTCCTCTGAAACCGCCACCACCCAATAGACTTCCTGCCGCCCAATACCCTCCAATCCCTCCGCCTCCGCGCTTGCGTGACATCACCACAAGCACAATTACTATAATGATGATCGTCATCCATGGAGAACGATTGCCTCGCTTTTTTCGCTGTGGAGGATCGTTGTTTACATACTGACCTTTGATGGTTTGAATGATGGCAACTACACCCGCCTTTACGCCACCGTCATAGTCTCCCTGACGGAAACGCGGAGCTATTTCGTTGCGATTGATGCGGCTCGACATGGCATCCGTAAGAACACCCTCCAACCCTTCACCTACCTCAATGCGCACTTTCCGTTCTTGTATGGCCACAATTAAAATCACACCATTGTCTTTTCCTTTCATACCCGGCTTCCATGCTTCCGCAACACGAATGCCATAACTGTCGATGTCATCGCCTTCCAATGAAGGAATGATCAGGATTGCTATTTGATTTGAAGTGGAATCGTACTCTGCGCGGAGTACTGCCTCGAGCTGAGCTTTCGTTGAAGCGGACAGGACATTTGCTTCATCATGCACCAACACGCGTCCATGCTCAGGCACCGCACGTTGTGCCGATGCTTTTAATCCGCAGAAAAGAAAAACGGATAGGAGCGCTAACCGAAATACAAAGTTGAAAGCCAACACGTAATTAATTCGTTAAAATATTATTCAATGCGTAAGTCATCTTTAAGCTCATTGACATCATCGGCAGTTTTTACAAAGCCTTTCTCCAGCAGGATATCACCACAGCGAAGTACAGCTGCTTCGATACCATTGATCACTTTGCCCATGCGAATATTCTGAATGATATCTTGAACGATTTTGTCCCACTCTTTCTGCTCTACCACTTTACTGATACCGCGGTCGGCCATTACAATCACCTCACGTTCAAAGAATGAAATAAATATCATGATGCCGGTACGATGACGCGTATTGAAAACCTCCTCTTGCAGGAAAGCTGTTTCAGCCCGCTGGCGTGTCGAACGGTCGAGGTGATCCTGACTGACAAATAATTTTTGTAGTGAGCCGATGTAGTTGGAAGCAAAGACTCCTGTAATCCCAGCAAAGGCAACGACTATGAAAATCAGCAACGGATCATAAATCGCAAAGGCAGGCAAATACCGGTCACAGATAACGATCAGTAAAAATGCAATTGAAGCAAACGCCATTGCAGCCCGGTAGTTGGCTATCGAATAGAATCCGCTCTTCTCAACGAATACCGGGACAATCTCACCGGATATCTTGTCTTCGGCTTTATGCACTGCGGCTTTGATGCGCTCAAGTTCTTGCGTACTAAATCGCGATTTAAGGGACATAGTGAGTTATAATTTTGTCAATGTGCAAATTAGTCAATACCAGCTGTTTTTAAATGACCGGGAAGAGAAACATTTTCATTTTACCACTTATCAAAAAACCAAAAGCCGGGCGGAACCCTAGACTTTCATTTTGTAATTTCAGGACTCACAACTTTTTTAGCTATGAGAAAATTATTACTGCTTCTTCTTGTCTTTTCGTTCAGCAAAACACAGGCACAACACGTTCCCTCTTTTGAAGAACTGATATCCTTACGAGGAGTTGGTGGAGTACAACTCTCTCCGGATGGAAAAACGATTGCTTTTACAGTTCAGACCACAGACTGGAATGACAATCGCTACGACACTGAAATCTGGTTGGCGCGTGAAGGCGAAAAACCCTTTCAATTAACCAACAACCCGAAGAACAGCAGTAGTGCGGTACAATTTTCCCCTGACGGAAAGTGGATTTCATTCTTGTCGGACCGCGGGAATAAAACACAAATTCATGTGATGCGAGTGGTTGGCGGAGAACCATTTGCCGTCACCCGGGAAGAAGAAGGGGTCTCATTTTATGAGTGGCATCCTGATGGCAAGCGATTTGTTTTTGTGAAATCGGAAAAAGAAGACAAGAACAAAAAAGATCGCGAAAAAAGATATGGCGGCTTTGAGGCGGATGATAAAGAGTTCACCCTTTCACATTTGTGGCAGATTGACTTTAACCAGGAAATGACAGACCTGGCTGAACGCCCATGTTACGAAACAGTCGATTCCCTGAAAGTAAAAGCCGGATGCATAGAATGGCCTAAAGCGAAACGGATTACCAATGGGAAGTTTACGGTAACGGGATTTTCAGTTTCTCCCGATGGAAGTAAAATCGCCTACACCCATCAACCCGATCCGTTGATTAATTCTTCTATGAAGTCAGACATCTCAATTGTTGACCTTTCTACAAAGAAAGTAACCACGGCTGTTACTAATGCGAGTTCAGATTCTTTCGAAGATTGGTCACCAGACTCAAAAGAGATTTTATATAACACCAACCTGGATGATACGACTTCAAATTTTTACACGAATTCGAAGCTGTATGCCATGAACCTGGAGACGAAAGCCTCCAGGCAGCTTGCCAAAAACCTGGACGAAGACCTCGGAGGTTTTGTGTGGAAGCCAACAGGGATTTTTGGCACACTGTGGAATAAAACGAAACGGCCTGTGTATAAAATCAATCCGGCCACAGGTGATTTCATAACGTTGAAAAATCTTCCAGATCAGGTCTTTGGCCTGGCCTTCACTAGGAACGGAATCTCACTGGCATTTACAGGCCGCGGAGATAGCCAGCTTACGGAAGTTTTTATGCTTTCCTCTCTCGAAGGTCAACCCAAGCAGATCACAGACATGACCAATCAGATCAAAACATGGAAAGTGGCTCAAAGCGAAGTGATCAGTTGGAAAAGCAAAGACGGAGCAACCATAGAAGGCGTGTTGCAAAAGCCGATGAACTATGATCCTTCAAAAAAATATCCGCTGTTAGTAATGATCCATGGTGGTCCCACAGGTATTGACGTACCAACGCCAACTCCCGGTGGTGTGTATCCTGCGGTGCAGTGGCTTGATAAAGGCTGCTTGATCCTGCGTCCTAACTATCGCGGTTCCGCAGGTTATGGTGAAGCATTCCGTTCCCTCAATGTGAAGAACCTGGGTGTGGGTGATATGTGGGATGTAATGAGTGGTGTCGACTACCTCGATAAGAAAGGCATGATCGACAAAACAAAAATGGGATGCATGGGCTGGAGCCAGGGCGGATATATCTCAGCATTCCTCACCACAAACACAGATGCGTTTAAAGCAATTTCTGTTGGGGCGGGCATTAGCAACTGGATGACATACTATGTGAGCACCGACATTCATCCCTTCACACGACAATATCTGAAATCAACACCGTGGAGTGACGAAGCCATGTACAAAAAAACTTCACCCATGACGAGCATTAACAATGCAAAAACACCAACACTTATTCAACATGGGGAGTTTGACAGACGTGTGCCCATTGCCAATGCCTATGAATTGCTGCAAGGGCTCCGCGACAAAAATGTTCCGGCTGAATTAATCGTGTATAAAGGATTCGGTCATGGAATAACCAAACCCAAAGAACGTCTCGCGGCCAACTGGCACAACTGGCAATGGTTTAACAAATACATCTGGGGAGAAAAAACAGAGATGCCGGTCGGAGACAAAAAGTAAATCGAACCAAACCAAACTAATTTATAATGAAGTCTATCAAAGTATTTCTATTCGTTAGCCTGAGCTTTGTATGCTTTGGGCAAACCAAAAAACCAATTGTCGCCACTGACCTGATGAAAATAGCTACAGCTAATCAGATTCAGATTTCTCCCGATGGGACGAAGGCAGTTACAGTAGTCACGCGCAAAGCTGTAAAAAACGAAAACGATTATTACTACACTCGGCACCTCTACCTGCTTGATCTAACCGGGAAGGAAGAACCCTTGCAATTAACTTTTGGAGATAAGAATGATGGGCAACCACAGTGGAGTCCTGATGGAAAACAGATTGCTTTTGTGAGAACTGATGGAGAGAAATCACAGGTATGGCTATTGCCAATGGGAGGAGGGGAAGCGCATACACTTACAAAATCAGAGCAGGGAGCAGGCAGTCCCCGGTGGTCTCCCGACGGAAAAAAGATACTTTATTCATCGAGCATTCCATTCTATGCTATAGAAGGGAAAACCCCGTGGACGTACGAACGACCAGGCCGTGCGCAGGGAGATGAGCCAAACTTCAAGAACATGAAGGCGGATGAAAAAAAGAAAGTAACTGCGAGCCCTGACGGGAATCTGCAGGATATGCGTGCCTGGCTAGCCAAAAATATGAGCGAAAGCAATCCTCGCGTATTGAACCGTCAGAACATTCAGGGTGAACTGAACCTTCAGCCAGATGAGAATTTTTCGCATTTGTTCTTGATCAGCTCAAACGGAGAAGACAAAGCCGTTCAGTTGACCAATGGTTATCAAAGTTTTAATAATGCCGAATGGTCTCCGGACGGCAAGAAAATCATTTGTGATTCAAAACTGAATACACAACATCCGGATCGCACACGCGATTCAGACATTTGGACGATAGATGTAGATTCAAAGCAAGCAAAGCAATTGCTGCAATACCAAGGCTACAGTTTAAGCAATCCGCAATTCTCTCCGGATGGTGCTTCGATTTCATTTACAGCGAATACAATGAACGGGCGCTTCTATGCACAGCCCATCATCGGCACAGCAACATCATCAGGAGAAAAACCAATGTTGTTGACTTCTTCTCTTGATCGTGATGCCGGTCAGAGTGTATGGTCGGCGGATTCGAAGACGATTTATTTTACAGCACAAGTGGATGGTGATATCCCTTTATTTAGCATTCCCGCCAGTGGGGGAACAATCTCCAAAATTTTCGGTAACGATAATGGAGTAAATGACTTCGACATTAAAGGAGACCGTGTTATTTATGCACTTACTGAAACAAAAAATCCCTGGGAGATTTATTCGTATTCAATGAGTGACAAATCACAAAAACAACTCACCAAATTAAATGAAGGGTGGATTGCCGAACGCCAAATTGTTTTACCGAAAGAATATTGGATCACACGTCCCAATGGAATGAAGGTTCAGTATTGGGTGATGGAACCAGCCGGAAAAAAAGAGGGAGTAAAATATCCGACAATCCTGAATATTCATGGAGGACCAGCTGCCATGTGGGGCCCGGGAATTTTTTCTATGTGGCATGAATATCAATTGGAAAATGCCTGGGGTTATGGAGTTATTTACTGTAACCCTCGCGGCAGTGGTGGCTATGGCGACAAATTCAAACGTGCCAACTTCAAAGATTGGGGAACAAGTCCGGCGGGCGATATCCTTGCCTCGCTTGACGATGCAATCAAACAAAACGCCTGGGTAGACAAAGACCAACTATTCGTGGAAGGTGGGAGTTATGCTGGCTACATGGTAACGTGGATTGTAGGTCACGATAATCGGTTTAAAGCAGCCAACGCACAGCGAGGAGTTTACGAACTTTCAACATTCATGGGCGAAGGAAATGCGTGGGGACTGGTGCCTGACCATTTTGGCGGTTATCCATGGCAAAAGGAAATCAAACAAATTCTCGATTTCAATTCTCCTTACACCTACGTGAATAATATAAACACACCGCTGCTGATCATACATGGCGACCAGGATTTACGCACAGGAGTAATTCAATCGGAGATGTTGTATAAGAGCCTGAAGATTTTAAATAAGCCTGTCGAATACATTCGCTATCCGCGTGAAGGTCATGAACTCACGCGCAGCGGCAACCCGGGACGAATGATGGACCACATGCTTCGTGTGATTGAGTTCTTTGAGCGATATGTAAAGCATCCATAGGATGTGTACGTATTTGGTATATTTGTGTGTATGAAGACTACACGCACCAACATTGTCCTTCGCGATGATTTAATAAAAGACATCATGCGCTTTGGGGAAGTAAAGACCAAGCGTGAAGCTGTAGAAAAAGCGCTTTCCCTGTATGCCAACTGGCTGAAGAGGCAAAAACTTCGCTCCCTACGAGGGAAGGTAAAGTGGGAGGGCGATCTCATGAAAATGAGAGAGGGCCGACTCTAATGATCTTTGACTCTTCGGTGTGGATTGACTATTTCAGGGGCAACGGCTCTTCAAATGTCGAATTGCTGGATAATCTCTTATCAAGATATGAAGACGTTAACGTACATCTATGCCCGCCCATTTTTCAGGAGGTGCTACAAGGTCTTCACCGATCGGAAGATCCGGAATCTGTCAAGGAATTACTTTTAACATGTCAGCTTCTCAAGCTTGATCCTTATTTTGCCGCAGAGAGTGCCGCCGGTATTTATCGATCGATTAGGGTAAAAGGAATAACCGTTAGGAAACCCAATGATTGTATCATTGCTTTTTATGCAATTCATTTTAAAATGGAATTAGCTCACAACGACTCCGATTTTGATAAAATTGCAAAGCACACTTCTCTGAAAGTCTATCGGAAGAAATGAAAAAGCCAGTGATTTATCACTGGCTTTTCTTTTGACGAATAGGTCAGTTGAACTACCCGTTCATCGAGATCAAAAACTCTTCGTTGTTTCTTGTGCCCTTCATTCTGGACAATAAGAATTCCATGGCTTCCACGGAATTCATATCCGCCATGAACTTGCGCAGAATCCAGACGCGCTGCAGTTCTTCTTCTTTCATCAGCAAATCTTCCCTGCGTGTACCTGATGCAGGAACATCAATTGCTGGGTAAACCCTGCGGTTGGAAAGTTTGCGGTCGAGCTGCAATTCCATGTTACCGGTACCTTTAAATTCTTCAAAGATAACCTCGTCCATTTTTGAACCGGTGTCAATGAGAGCAGTGGCAATTATTGTCAGCGATCCGCCATTTTCAATTTTACGGGCCGCACCAAAGAAACGCTTGGGTTTGTGTAATGCGTTAGCATCCACACCGCCGGAAAGGATTTTTCCAGAAGATGGAACAACTGTATTGTAAGCACGCGCTAAACGCGTAATTGAATCGAGGAGGATAACCACATCGTGTCCGCACTCCGTCATACGCTTGGCCTTCTCAAGAACGATGCTGGCCACTTTCACATGACGCTCTGCTTGCTCATCAAAGGTAGAAGCGATGACCTCGGCTTTTACGCTACGCGCCATATCGGTAACTTCTTCAGGACGCTCATCGATCAGCAAAACGATCAGGTATACTTCCGGGTGATTTTCTGCGATCGCGTTGGCAATATTTTTTAATAAAACTGTTTTACCGGTTTTAGGTTGAGCCACGATCATTCCACGCTGGCCTTTCCCGATAGGAGAGAAAAGGTCAAGGATACGTGTGGACATATTATCATGAGTTGTACTCAACTTCAATTTCTGTTCGGGGAACAAAGGTGTCAGGTATTCGAATGCAACACGGTCACGGATTTCCTCCGTGGTCTTGCCGTTGATGCTGTCGACCTTCAGGAGAGCGAAATATTTTTCACCTTCTTTCGGAGGGCGGATTTGCCCTTTCACTGTATCACCTAATTTCAGTCCAAATAGTTTGATCTGTGACGGTGAAACATAAATATCATCAGGGCTTGCCAGGTAGTTGTAGTCAGAAGAGCGGAGGAAGCCATAGCCATCCTGCATGATTTCCAGTACTCCTTCATTGCTCACCACTCCATCAAAATCGCGAACGTTGTTAACTGTGTTGTCGCGTTTCTGCTGATTTTGATTTGGGTTCTGGTTTGGATTTTGGTTTTGAAACGGCTTTTCCTCGCGCTGCTCATTCTCACGTTGTTCGTTTTGAACAGGCTGTTCGGTTGGTGTTGGCGTTTCGGTTTCATTTGGCTCATCAAAGCTGGTGACACTGGGGGAAATCTCAAGTTCCATACCCTGTAGCATCTCTTCGCTTGAGAGCTCTTTCGCTGCAGAGGAAACGGCAGCCGCCACCGGGGGAGCTACATTTTCGCGCCTGCGTGGCCGCAATTTTCTTTCAGGTGTAGCCTCCGCCTTGGGAGTAGTGGATTCGCCAGAAACAGCTTGCTGATCCAGGATCTTATAAACGAGTTCTTCTTTGGTCAATTTTTTAGCGTTTTTCACGCCCATGGTCTCTGCCATCTCCTTCAGCTCAGACAAGAGCTTCAGATTGAGTTCATCAATGGTTAGCATTGGAAAAAATATAGTGGATTAGATTTTAAAACTTAAGAACAGGCATCAAATACATTCAAACACGAAGCAACTTCTTCAAAAAACAATTCTAAAATTCAGGGCTTATATCGTTGAAGGCCCGGATTGGGCCGCGATTGATAACGCAATGATAGACCAATTTGAAATATATTCCAAACTCGTCAAAAAATTATTGGCTAATTTGGCGCCTTAATTTTTGATTGAACCCATGCTTCAGTTACAGGTTTTGCGCGAAGAGACCACTCGCGTACTTGAAGGATTAGCCAAGCGGAATTTTAAAGATGCCGAAGAATTGGTGAACCAAGCCGTTGAAAGCGACAAACAACGGAGAAAGACCCAACTTGACCTTGATGAACTCAAAGCCAAATCGAATGCACATTCGAAAAAAATTGGCGAGTTGATGAAAGAAGGTAAGTCAGCGGAAGCCAATGAATTGAAGAATCAGGTAGCCCAGGCAAAAGATCAGATCAAAGCCTGGGAGGAGAGCCTTTTGTCGACTGAGAAAAAACTTCAGGACATACTCTATAAAATTCCGAATGTTCCGAATGCTGAAGTTCCGGCCGGAAAATCAGCAGATGACAACAAAAATGTTCACCAGCACGGTACTCCTCCAGTATTATATAGCGGAGCGCAACCGCACTGGGAGCTGATTAAGAAATATGACATCATTGACTTTGACCTTGGCGTGAAAATTTCCGGGGCGGGCTTCCCCGTGTACAAGGGAAAAGGAGCTAAGCTTCAACGGGCGTTGATCAATTTCTTTTTGGCCGAAGCTGAGAAAGCCGGCTATACCGAAATACAGCCGCCCATTGTAGTTAATGAAGCGAGCGGATATGGTACCGGCCAGCTTCCCGACAAGGAAGGCCAGATGTATTTTGTGAATGAAGATGGGTTGTATTTAATCCCAACGGCAGAGGTGCCAATCACAAACCTCTACAGGGACGTGATCTTAAATGAAGAAAGCCTTCCTGTAAAAAATGCAGGATACACGCCTTGTTTTCGCAGAGAGGCTGGAAGTTGGGGAGCCCATGTTCGTGGTCTGAACCGGCTTCATCAATTTGACAAAGTAGAGATCGTTCAAATCACACAACCGGAAAATTCTTACCGCATACTGGATGAGATGAGTAACCATGTGCAGGGCCTCTTAGAAAAACTGGAGCTGCCTTATCGTAAGTTGCTTCTCTGTGGTGGAGACATGGGTTTCAATAGTGCGATGACATACGACTTTGAAGTTTTTTCAACCGCACAACAACGCTGGCTTGAGGTGAGTTCAGTTAGTAATTTTGAAACTTTTCAGGCCAACCGGTTAAAACTTCGGTACAAGAACAAGGAAGGGAAAACACAGTTGCTGCATACCTTAAATGGAAGTGCATTAGCGCTACCGAGAATTGTCGCGGCAATCCTGGAGAACAACCAGACGGAAACAGGAATTAAGATTCCGGAAGTACTGAAAAAGTATACGGGGTTTGATTGGATAAATTAGTATTGCAGTAATTACCAGATGTTAAAAAACAAAGCACTTATCCGGCTCACATTTCTAGGCGCGATGATCGCCTGGCTGGTATTGCTTTTTTCTGACATCACAGTACTTTTCAGCAGTCTGCAAGGCTTGCAACCAGATGTGCCAACGTGGCTACCCCGTGTCATGCTGGGTGCCTACATTGTCAGCCTGTTTTATTATTACAAGTTCCGCATTGAGCTGGACGACTCACTCAACTTTACCGATCTGCTTTGGAAGGTCTTTGCGACCGGATTGATCACGACAGTCATTTCACTGGTATTTCGTTTGTTGATTTTCCTTTTGGGATCGTCAGCTCTTGCAACCAATCTTGTATTCAGTGACTTCATCTGCCAGGTCAACCTGGCGTTGCTTATCAATTTCCTGATTGCGGCATTGACTTCATGGAAGAGATTGATTCTCTACCAGAAATCGAAATGGCTCATTCGTACCTGGGCAGTATTTGAACTGATCCTGTTCGGAATTTTGATTTATGACAGCGCTGGCATTTCGCTTTCCGAAACGGTCAGCACTACAATCAACGTTATTATCGGTTTGCTCGTGCTGGCGCTCTCAGCCAATATGCGCTGGGTGGCATACCTGAACTTCAAACAGAAATGGACGAGTTTGCTGTTGCTCTTGCTGACGTTCTTTTACCTCGCATACTTCTTCTATACGGTTGAGCGCTCTACGGAAATGATCAGCAAGGAAACGGAAATGATCTCCAAAGATGTTACGCTCTTCCTTGACTATCGCAATCAACTGGTCGTGATCGTCTTGCTGTCATTCATCGTTACGTACGGAATTTTTTCTTTCCTGGTCATTCTGTTCAACCTCCCCACCTCTTCCGTTTTTGAACAAAAGCTGGAGGAGGTTGTCAACTATCAACGCATCAGCCAGTCGATACAGACTGAACAAGACGAGGAAAGTGTTTATAACATTTTGCTTGAGAGTACTGTGAGTTCGGTTTTCGCGGATGCGGCCTGGCTCGAAATCACAGGCGCTAACAACGAACGGAAGATGTACACCTACCGGGTGACTGAACAAGAAAGTAAAAACATCACTGAGCATCTCGAGAAAAATAATGTGAAGGGGGCTTTGGACACGGGAAGTGAAAAAACCAAAAATCTCTCTAAGCACCTCGCCTCGATGAAAGGATCGCGTTTCCGGTCGTTGCTTTCATTCCCGATTGTGGTGAAAGAGGAAACTATCGGCACGTTGGCGTTGTTAAAGGAATTGCCTGATGGTTTTAATAAGGAGATGACCCGTATCGTTTCCACATTTGCCAATCAGGCTGGTATTTCCATCGAGAACTTCCGCCTGATGGAAGAAGCTTTTCAGAATGAACGATACAAAGAGGAGCTTAAAATTGCCAAAACTGTCCAGCAAAGCCTGTTACCCGCCAAGCTGGAGCAAGACCCAGACTTTGAGATAGCCGCATTCTCCGCATCTGCCGATGAAGTGGGAGGTGATTACTATGATACTTCACGTATCGATAGTCATCTGATCGCGCTGATCATTGCGGATGTTTCTGGCAAGGGTACCACAGCGGCTTTCCACATGAGCCAGATGAAAGGAATCTTCCACAGTTTGGCACAATCTCACCTCGACCCGAAAGAGTTCATGCAACGTGCAAACCAGGCGCTTGTCTATTGCCTCGAACGCGGATCCTTTATCTCAGCTTCGTACTTTATTGTCGATACGAAAGAGAAAAAGATAAGGTATTCTCGGGCAGGCCATTGCCCGGTACTCTATTTCCACAAAGGTGATGAGAAAGCAATTTACCTTAAGGACAAGGGTGCTGCGTTGGGGATGATTCGCAGTAAAGACTACTGCAATTTTGTAGAGACGAATGAAATAAAATATACACCGGGTGATACGATGGTTCTCTATACGGATGGAATTACGGAAGCCAAGAGTGCTAAGGGTGAGGAGTTTGGAAACGACCGTCTGGCTGATGCCTTAAACGAAATGCCAGATGCTTCGGCCAAAGAAATTGAAAACAATATCATTAAAAAAGTATACGAATTCTCAGGCAAAAACAGCCTCAATGACGACTATACACTTATGACGATAAAATTTAGGGGATAACTTAATTTGTTAATAAACCGTTAGAAAAATATGGTAAGCATCAAGAGATTACAGGAGGACGGAGCTGACATAATCGCTGTAATCGGCGAAATCGATGCCAGTTCTTCGATCGAACTGGACCTGGCTATCGCCAAAAGTGTGGGCGAAGGGTTTAAAAAGATTTTGGTGGATTGCCATGCGTTGGAATACATCTCTTCGGCAGGTCTCGGTGTCTTTATGTCATATATCGAGGAATTGCGTGAAAAGAAAATTCAGATGGTGCTCTATGGTCTTAAGGAAAAGGTGGCCAATACATTTGACATCCTTGGCTTGGCAGACCTGCTCCACATCCGTGAAAATAAAAGTGAGGCTTTGAAGTTGGCAAATGAACTATCGGTATAACATAGGGTGCAGTCTTGCTAATTTGAAGGGCATACGTGATTTCGTACGCAATACGCTGATCGAAAATCATGTTCCGGAAATTCAGGTGAGCTCCATTGTGCTGGCATTAGACGAGATGTGCTCGAACGTCATGATCCATGCACACCACTGCAATCCGGACGATTACCTTGAACTACAGATCAAACACCCCCAGGATCAAATATTCATTTTTGAAATTATCGATGATGCCTCGATATTCGACATCAATCAATTCTCTGAACCCGCTATGGATAGCCTCGTTCAGGACAAACGCAAAGGCGGCCTCGGCATACGCCTGGTAAAATCAATCATGGATAAGATTGAATATACCAATGAGGAAGGTAAAAACATTTGCCGCCTCACTAAGAAAATCTAAAAGCTCCACATCCTCCAAAAAACTATCTTTGCACCCTGAATTTTTTTATAAGGTACATGAGAAAGTCACTTTTGGTTCTTGGCTTTTTAATCACAGGTATACTGGCATTTGGCCAGTCCAAGCGCATTGAACTTTTCACGGTAAACAAGACACCTGTATACACCAACGAGTTTGTTTATCTCTTTAAGAAAAATCACCCCGGACAGCGTGATTTTACAGAGGCTAAGGTGAACGAATACCTGGAGCTATTCATCAATTTTAAATTAAAAATTGCAGAGGCTCGCCTGCGTGGGTATGACACTACCGCAAAATTTAACAAAGAGCTGAAGACCTACAGTGACGAACTCAAGAAACCATACCGGGCGGAAAAAGACTTACTCGACAAGCTGACCCGCGAAACATACGATCACCTGACGCAAGAGGTGAAGGCTTCGCACATTTTAATTCAGATTAAAGCAGAGGCATCAGCTGACGATACACTCCAGGCATACAATAAAATTTCGGATATCAAAAAAAGAATTTCTGCCGGTGAAGATTTCGAAAAACTGGCACGCGAGCTAAGTGAAGATCCTTCTGCCAAATACAATGGAGGAAGTCTTGGCTACTTCACCGCCATGCAAATGGTCTATCCTTTTGAGAAGGCGGCATTTCAAACCAAAGTAGGAGAAATTTCTCCGGTCATTCGCTCCCGTTTTGGTTATCATCTGATCAAGGTTATGGATAAGAAAGCATCGAGAGGTGAAGTGGAGGTCTCTCACATTTTGCTGAGAGCTACTAAAGAGAACCTGGACAAAACAAAGAACAAGATTTTTGAAATCTACGACCAGGTAAAATCAGGCCGTAACTGGGATGAACTGTGCAAGGAATTCTCCGAAGACAATAACACGAAAAACTCTGGTGGGCGCCTTCGTCCGTTTGGAGTGGGTGCAATTCCTTCAGTTCCTGAATTTGAAGCAACCGCTTTTGCCTTGCAGAAACCGGGAGATATCTCAGACCCGTTTCAGTCAAACTTGGGTTGGCATATTATCCGATTGGAGAAGAAAATTCCTGTTCCGTCTTATGGGGAAGTTGAATCTTCCCTGAAAAAGCGAGTAGCTCGTGATGAACGGATGAAAATCTCAGAAGATGCAGTAGCTGCCAAAAGAAAAATTGAGTTGGGATATAATGAAAACCAACCGGTGAAAGCAAAAGTGCTGGCGTTAGCCGACTCCAGTCTCCTCAAGGGCAATTGGAGACTCAAAGGGAATGAGGAGTTGAAAAAAAGCAGCCTGTTTACAGTAGGAGCTAAGAATTTTACTGTGGGCGAATTTGTGAGTGCAGTGGAAAAGCAACATTCAAAAAGCAATCTTTCTCCGTCTGCTTTTATGGATCAGCTCTGCAACAATTTTGCTGAAGGAAAAATCGGGCAAGCGGAAGATGAAAAAATCATCAAAGAGAATCCAGAGTTTCAGCACCTGATGACTGAATACCGTGAAGGAATTTTGTTGTTCGAAATTATGGAACGGGAAATTTGGAATAAAGCTTCCGAGGATTCTGTCGGTCAGAGAAAATTTTACACTGAAAACCAGGATAAATACAAAGCAGGTTCACGTGTAGAGGCCAGGATTTTTTCAATTGCAGATAAATCTTTCGTAACTGAGATTAAAAATAAGATTTCAAAAGGGGATTCGATTACCAAGGCTGATATGAAGAAATTCAAATCTATTCAGCGTTCCCGCAACTACGAAAAAGGCGACAGCAAAGTAATTGACAAAATCAACTGGGTGCCAGGGATACAAGAAACAGAATTGGATGGTGTTACTTATCTTGTTGAAGTGACCCGACTGGTAGAGCCAGGGATAAAGAAATTCGAAGAAGCGCGTGCCCAGGTCATTTCAGGCTACCAGGATTCACTCGAAAAAAGCTGGGTGGCCGCGTTGAAAAAGAAATACGAAGTGAAAGTCAATAGCAAAGGTAAGAATACCGTTATGGAAGAGTTGCTCAAGAAATAATGACAAACCAATTCGCATATCGATCTAGTCTTATCGGCATACTTGTATTGGTATTATTGCAGGGGTGTGATCTCATCAAACGGAAAAAGGAGAATGTCCAGGATAGCAAGAGAAGAGCGATTGCCCGTGTTAACAATGCTCTTCTGTATGAAGATGAATTGAAAGGCATTGTGCCAGAGAAAACGACAAAAGATGACAGTGCAGCGAGAGTAAATGCATATGTCAACAGTTGGGTGCGCAAACAGCTATTGATTCAAGAAGCCCTGAAGACGATTAGCATTGATGAGGCGGAAGTAGAGCGCAAGGTACTGGACTATCGTTACAGCCTGATTGGCTATGAGTTTCAAAACTATTACATCCAGCAGCATCTGAATGATAGTGTTGACGAGGCCTCCATCGCAGCCTACTACAAAGAACATCTCGACAACTTTATTCTCAAACAAAACATCATAAGAGGTACGTACATCAAAGTGGCCAAAGAAGCTCCACGAACCAAACGAATAAAAGACCTGATGTTTTCATTGAAGGAAAAAGAAAAGAATGAATTGAGATCATACTGCCTGAGTTTTTCGGCAGCGTATCATATGGCCGACTCTTCGTGGATTGAATTTGACAAGCTGACGGTTAATTCACCGTTGGCGGATTTCCCCAACAAGATTCAGTTTTTGAAGACGAACAATTATTACGAAACCTCGGATGCGAGTTATTTGTATTTTTTAAAAGTGGATCAGTATAAAATCACCGACAATATTTCCCCGCTGGAATTCGTGAAGCAGGACATTAAAAACATTATAATTAATAAAAGAAAAGTAGAACTTGCGAAAAAATTGGAAGACGAGGTATATGAAAACGCAGCGAAACGGAAGGATTTTGAAATATTTGACAAATAGCGCGGTAGCCCTTCTTTTTACCATTGCGACTTTTGCACAGGAAAAGAAGGAGGAAAATGGCTTTGTCCTCGACAAAATCATTGGTAAAGTGGACAATTTCATTGTCCTGAAATCAGAACTTGAGTCGGCTTATCAGAACTATTTGACAGAAGGAAACCCTGCTTCAGAAGAAGCTAAATGCGGCATATTTAACCGGTTGATCATGAGTAAGCTCATGGTTGCCAAGGCTGAAATCGACTCCGTCATTGTTACCGACCTGGAGGTAGACCAGAATACTACCCAACGTATGGGTATGATCATGCAGAACTATGGCAATTCGCCGGAGGAGCTTGAGCGTCAATTCGGCAAAACCATGGACCAGATAAAAATTGAATTGCGTGACCAGGTCAGGGAGCAGTTGCTTTCGCGCGAGATGACAGAAAGGATCACCAAAAAAATAGATATAACTCCTGCCGAAGTAAAACGCTTCTTCAATAAAATCCCTAAAGACAGTTTGTTCTATTATTCTGCAGATGCAGTCATAGGTCAAATTGTGAAGGTGGCAAAGGTAAGCCCACAGCAAAAGCAAGAAGTGAAAAAACGGTTGGAAGACCTTCGCACCAGATTGATCAATGGAGAGAATTTTAACGAGCTGGCCAAAAAATATTCAGAAGACCCAAGCGCCCAGGCCAACGGAGGCGAGATGGGATATGTTGGACGTGGAGCAATGGTGTCTGAATTTGAAGCTATGGCATTCAAGCTCAGAAAAGGAGAGTTCTCTCAGCCTTTTGAATCTCAGTACGGATTTCACATCATGCAACTGATTGATCGCAGGGGTAATGAATACAACGCCCGTCATATCCTGATCTCAGCAGCACCTAGTCAAGTCGATATTGAACGCGCAACATTTTTTCTTGACAGTTTGCGTAGAAAGCTGATTAAAGACAGTATCAAATTTGAAGTTGCCGCAAAATTGTTTTCTGATGACACCAACACGAAGGGCACGAATGGCTTTTTTACAGATCGTGAAGGCAGCATGAAAGTAGCAATAGACAGGACCTTGGACCCTGCAGTTTATTTCGTGATTGATACAATGAAAATTGGTCACTACTCCCCACCTCTCAGATACCGGACAGCAGAGCAAAAAGAAGCTGTCAGGATTATTTATTTCAAGGAAAAACTCCCTCCACATGTGGCGAACTTGAAAGATGACTGGCATCGCATTCAATCAGCAGCTCTTGCTGAAAAGAAAGATAAGGCCATTACAAAGTGGTTTTTAAAGGCAAGACAGGATGTATTCATCAATATTGACCCTGCGTACGAAGGGTGCAAACTTCTAGAGTAGAGTAGCTAAAAAGACACGTGGCTCCCCAAATAGCGCAAGTCAGGGGATTTTCTCCAGCCAGATAGATTACCTTGTTCTGGCTTCAATAAAAACCTATTTTCACAGCAAAAGATTTTAAAGGGATGGCTAAGAATTTTGCAAACGATGTAGAGGCTGCTAATGCACTTGCACAAGCATACAAAAATTTAAAAAGTGAAATTGCTAAGGTGATTGTGGGCCAGGATGATGTGGTCCGTCTTACACTTACTGCTATTTTTTGCCACAGTCATGCGCTGCTGATTGGCGTGCCAGGACTGGCAAAGACATTACTCGTACATACTATTTCACAAGCATTGGACCTTCAGTTTAAGCGCATACAATTCACGCCAGACCTGATGCCTTCGGATATTGTCGGGGCGGAAACATTGGACAAAGAAAGAAACTTCCAATTCGTAAAAGGTCCGGTATTTGCCAATATCGTTCTCGCAGACGAGATCAACCGAACGCCTCCGAAGACACAAGCGGCTCTTTTGGAAGCCATGCAGGAAAACGCAGTGACT
This sequence comes from Cytophagales bacterium WSM2-2, assembly GCA_015472025.1. NCBI lineage: Bacteria > Pseudomonadati > Bacteroidota > Cytophagia > Cytophagales > Cytophagales bacterium WSM2-2. The sequence goes on along the minus strand of BNHL01000001.1, from coordinate 1,685,808 downwards.
ATTGCAGGTAATCGTTATACTTTACCCCAGCCTTTTTTTGTTTTGGCAACACAAAACCCCATTGAACAAGAAGGAACATATCCGCTACCAGAAGCGCAACTTGACCGCTTCATGTTCAATATATTTTTGGACTATCCCACGTATGAACAGGAACTGAAAATTGTAAAAGGAACAACGGCTGATGAAGTAGTTACCGTAAACAAGATTTTGAGTGCTGACGATATTCTCGCCTTTCAACACCTGGTGAGAAGAGTACCGATAGCTGATAACGTTGTGGAGTATGCAGTAAAACTGGCAACCTCAACACGTCCTGGCAACTCTTCAACCATTGCTAATAATTTTCTCGAGTGGGGAGCAGGACCACGGGCCTCTCAATATCTTGTGCTCGGAGCGAAATGTAATGCTCTCCTTCAAGGGAAGTATTCACCTGATATCGAAGATGTACAGGCAGTAGCCAAGTCGGTGTTGCGCCACAGGATCGTAAGAAACTTTAAAGCAGAAGCCGAAGGAGAATCCGTTGACGGTTTGGTGAACAAACTGATGGAGCAGGTTAAACACTAATGTTGCTCGACCAAATAAAAAAACTTTCACAGCAGTATGCGCAGGAGGTGATCACCTGGCGGAGGCATCTTCACGCCAATCCTGAGCTTTCATACAAGGAATTTAACACAGCAAAGCTTGTCGCCGAAAAGATCAAAAGCTTTGGAATCACTCCCCAGGAAGGTGTAGCAGGTACGGGCGTTGTCGTTTTGATTGAAGGTAAAAATCCCGCAAAAAGAACAGTTGCCCTTCGGGCAGATATGGATGCTCTGCCGATTGAAGAGAAAAACACGGTAGAATATAAATCCCAAAATCCTGGAGTGATGCACGCATGTGGGCACGATGTGCACACTTCTTCGTTGTTGGGTACGGCAAAAATCCTGAGTCAGATCAAGAATGAAATCGAAGGCTCAGTGAAACTGATCTTTCAACCCGGTGAAGAAAAAAATCCGGGAGGAGCTTCGATGATGATAGCCGAGGGAGTGTTGGATAACCCCAAACCAATGTCAATTATTGGACAGCATGTGATGCCACTGGTACCTGTCGGTAAAGTCGGATTTCGTGAGGGGATGTACATGGCCAGCAGTGATGAGATATATCTTAAAGTGATCGGCCGTGGCGGTCATGGTGCAGCGCCCGAATTAACGATAGATCCTGTGGTCATTGCTTCACACATTATTATCGCACTGCAACAAGTTATCAGTCGTAATGCGAGCCCTAAGCAACCAACAGTTTTGACATTCGGAAAAATTATTGCAGAAGGAGCCACAAACATTATCCCGGACGAGGTCAGGATTTCCGGAACATTCCGTGCTCTCAACGAGGCTTGGCGAGAAGAGGGGTTGCAAAAAATCAGGAAAATGGCTGAAGGCATGGCAGAAAGCATGGGAGGAAAATGCGAAGTCAAAATTTCTAAAGGCTACCCTTACCTGGAAAATAACCCTGCACTTACCCGCCGGATTCGTGCAGCCGCTGAAGAATACCTGGGCAGAGAAAATGTGGTCGACATCGAACTGACTTTGGGCTCAGAAGATTTTGCGTACTATTCTCATCAGGTACCTGCTTCATTTTATCGTTTAGGCACACGCAATGAAGCAAAGGGAATTACATCCTATGTGCATACTCCGACCTTCGATATCGACGAAGATGCATTGCGCATCAGTACAGGCCTGATGGCTTGGATGGCGGTGAAAGAATTAATGGAAAAATAATTTCACTCGGGAATTTATTTCCCGTCCATTTCGCGACAGTCCTTATCTTTACATAGCATGGACGTGCACCCCGATCTTCAGACTATTCCCGAAGAAAGTTTCAATTGGAAGAACTTCTTACGAAACACTATTTATTTCCTGCTGGCGCTTCTTGTTTTTTTGTTTTCACTGGAGCTGATGATTTCATCGATACTGCGATTGGGATCGACCTTTACCGATGCTATTCTCCTTGCAACATCAAATCCATTTACCGGTTTGTTCATCGGCCTGCTGGCGACAGCGATTATTCAAAGTAGTTCAGCAACTACTTCTATCACTGTTGCATTAGTTGCTTCCGGATCGCTATCACTTCAGAGCGCAGTTCCCATCATTATGGGAGCTAACATCGGCACTACAATTACCAGCACCATTGTATCACTCAGTTTCATCAACCGTAAAAAAGAGTTTCGCAGAGCCGTGAGCGCGGGTACATACCACGACTTCTTTAACATCCTTACAGCTTTAATTCTTTTTCCTCTTGAATATAATTTCCAGGTGCTTTCAAGCTTGGCTCAGTACATCGCTACTCATTTTTTCAATGAACCGGCAGCGCAAAGCAATATCAGCTTCAAAATGCTAGGCCTGGGATTGAGTTGGCCTGTGAACTTCATTTCAGAAGGAATTGGTAATGGATATTGGTTGGCCGCACTATCGCTGGCAATGCTTTTTGGCTCTATCCTGTTTTTCAGAAAAGTGATCACGAACGTTTTTGGCTTTGGCTCTCAAACAAAGTTCAGAAAGTTCTTTTTTAAGAATCCGTACAAATCTTTTGCATGGGGCCTGCTCACCACGGCTGCAATACGCTCCAGTACAGTTACGACTTCACTGGTCGTTCCACTGGTTGCCAAGAAAGTGATTAAACTCCGCCAGGCAGGGGCGTTCATTCTGGGAGCTAATATTGGTACCACAATCACCGCTTTTTTGGCCAGTACATTCAATTCAAATGCAGCAATCAGTATAGCCCTTACCCACTTTCTGTTCAATTTTATCGGGGTTCTGTTCTTCTTCAGAACGCCTTTTCTCAAAGAGATTCCATTTAAGCTGTGCACAAACCTCGGCAGGCTAACACTGAAAAACAGACTTATAGGGTTTCTTTACCTGCTGTTAACCTTCTTCCTGATACCTTTCTCGCTCATCTTCCTGAGTCAATAACAGGCTTTTCAGCGGTTAGCCAAATCATTATATTGCCATATTGATTCTATGGATTTAAAAGATTCGATATTCAAATTTCTTCGGTTGGATGGGTTGATCAATAGTCTTTCGGGTTATCTCGAAACCCGATTTGAACTGCTGAAGATGGAGGTGCGCGAGGAAATTGTGAAAGTGGTAGCACATGGACTGACTATTGGGGGCAGCATTTTGCTGGCACTACTTTTCCTGGTTTTCTTCAGCATCGGGCTAGCCAGCTACATCAGCGTATCTCTCGGAAAATCATATGCTGGTTACTGGATTGTATCAGGAGGCTATGCATTGATTTGCCTGATGGTGATATTGTTTCGAAAGAATATTGAGGACGCCATTGAGCGTTATTTAAAGGAACGAGCTAAAAATAAAGGGAAGTAGTATGGAATTGCTTGAAACTCAAGACCCGGAAAAAAAGAAACTGATTGAAACATCGGAGCGCCATCGCCAGGAAATGGAGCGTCAGGTTAAGGACATCTCCGACCGCTCTGAAAAGATGTTGAAGAATGCCCTTATCATTGGTGGCGCACTAGCACTGACATATGTTGTGGTGAACCAACTTTCATCGTCCAAGTCAAAATCGAAAAAGAAAAAAATAAAGAAAAGCCAGGTCCAATCTCAGGTAGAAGAAGAGGACGATGAGGACGAAAGCCCATCTATGCTTTCACAAATGGGAGATAAGTTCGTGAATACGGCTACACTTTTCCTGCTTGACTTGGCAAAAGAAAAACTGGGAGACTATTTACAAAAAAGAAAAACAAGCGATGACAATTCTTGAGTCGCTCCATATACGGAGCAAGCAGGGAAAGAAGTCGATTGCTGTCCTGATCGATCCTGACAAAATCAGCGATACATCAGAACTTGAGCCACTCCTCAGATTAGCAGCGGAAGATTGCGTGGATTATATTTTTGTTGGAGGCAGTTTGGTCACAACAAATAACATTGCCGAGATCATTAAGAGAATAAAGGAAAATGTATCCATGCCAGTGGTGCTTTTTCCGGGCAGTGCTCTGCAGATTGAACCTTCAGCTGATGCCATTTTATTTTTGTCACTGATTTCAGGCCGCAACCCTGACTTGCTAATAGGACAACATGTAGTCGCAGCTCCGATTTTGAAAAGCTCAAAGCTTGAAATACTTCCGACCGGCTATATTCTCGTTAACTCCGGAAAAACTACTTCTGTAGCTTACATAAGCAACACCACCCCTATCCCCGAAGACAAGTACTCTTTGGCTGCATGCACTGCAATGGCTGGGGAAATGCTGGGGTTGAAACTGGTCTACCTCGATGCAGGGAGTGGAGCCGAACGGGAAGTGAGCCCCCGGATGATTACCACCGTAAAAAAATCAGTGAACGTGCCACTCATCGTAGGCGGAGGTATCAATACTCCTCAGAAAGCATTGAACGCACTTGAAGCAGGAGCGGATTTAATTGTTGTTGGAAATGTGCTGGAGAAGTCTCCAGAACTTCTGACTGAAATTTCAGATAAAGTTTATGAATGGAATCAGGCGCTGAAGATGTAGGAAACACTTACCCTTAAACTCAAAAACCAACCCTATATGCGTATTATCAAATTTGTTCCACTCAGCCTTCTGGCTGCATCACTATTGCTGGCTTGCAATTCAAAGAAAACAGACGGAACTGAGGCTTCTACGGCTGATTCCAGTGCCGCGAATACCGCCCAGGCAACTTGCATCTGGGATAACGTTCCTATGAGAGAAGGAGCTGATGAAAAGAGCAAGTATATCACAGCCCTGAGTATTGGAGAGACCATGACTGTGATTTCACCTGAGGCTGCTGACTCTACGAAAGCTGCCAAGGAACATTTTCATGTCAAGCTAGTTGATGGAACGGCAGGCTGGGTTAAGAAAGATTTCCTTGTGGAAAATTCTAAACCGATGGTTTTTGTCCGTAACTCAGATATCTACAGCCGACCAGAAGCTCTGACCAAGACTGCAAAAAAATATAGCAAGTATGACATTGTTGCCGTTTCAGCTTCGAAAGATGGCTTTGTTTCAGTGAAAGGAAAACGTACGGAAGGCCAGTGGATTGAGTCCGGATGGGTGAAATCCAACAATCTTTCCGGAGAATTATTAGATATCTCTGCTGCTAAATTTATTGCTAAAGCAATGACCGAAAAAGATCCGCAAAAAAGGGAAAAAGCGTTAAGCGAAGTTTTTGCCAATCCGGATTTGCAAGGATCAATCTTCGCCAGTGATCGCATGGATACAGTGGTAAGCGCAGCTGACACAGTTGGAGGCAACTGATGTAGCCAACAGGCTCACTTAGAAAATAAACTGATTTTATTTTACCGGAATCTTTTCCGGGACTAGACTTGCTGTGCTGAATTTTCTTTTCAGCAACAGCAGGTCGCTTTGCGCTTCGAGTTTGGTGAAATATTTTCCTACAACCACACGGAACTTGGGCTGTTCGTATCTCAACCGGGCGATCATTTCAGGTATTTCCTCCTGCATTTTTTTTATCATGTTGTTAGCGTCTTCACGCTTCTGACCTGAATAGACCTGAATGGTAAATCCGTCAATGAACTTACGGGTTTGATTAACCCTGTCAATGCTGTCAAGAATGGCATCCACTTTTGCATTGATTGTCTTAGTGGGGGTCACATCAGGACGGATTTGACGAATGGAGTCTTTCCTTTTTTGATCGGGCGGCATCTCTACCTTCGGCCGCAGAGATGAAAGATCTTCACGGTACGGCTTGTTCTTCTGAGCAAAACCGATCGAAGAAATGAATAGTAAAACCAAGGGATAGAATTTGGCACTTGTCATGAGCCACTTAAAATGCATTCTATGTCCTGAATTCTTTTTCATCATTCTTCAATAACAATGCAACGGCCGTTCTTTATATCTTCTTCTACTTTTTTGTACTTGACATCCTTCATCACCTTGCCATCAGCATATTGTACCGTTACTTTATCGTTCCGGTTTGCAATTTTTTCTGACTTCATTGGCATTACTTTCTCCTGCACCTGTTGCTCTTCCTGTTGTGGTTGACCTCCGCCTTGCAAGAGCGAACGTGATTCATCTTTTTGTTCACGCAATTTTTGACGCTTTTGCGATTGTGCCTCGTGAACTTCGTCAGCTTCCTGAACCGGTATCTCAGCTTTCATAAGGAATGAAACTGTCTCTTCATTGACCTTTGAAATGAAGCGCTTGAAGGCTTCAAAACCCTCAAATTTATAGATCAACAACGGGTCCTTCTGTTCATACACTGCGTTTTGAACGGACTGCTTCAAATCGTCCATATCACGCAAATGTTCTTTCCAGTTTTGATCGATGATATTCAAGGTGATCATTTTCTCCATTGATTTGATCAGTTCTCCATTGTTTGTAGAGACACATTTCTTCAAGTCAGCGGCTACTCCAATTTGTTTTGATCCTTCAGAGAAGGGTACAAGAACTTCCTGAATGGTGGCTCCGCGAGTCTTATAAATATCATTGATGATCGGCATTGCCTTTTCGGCTATGAGTTTGTTTTTGTGCTCATAATGTTTCAGCGTCTCGTCATACAATCTTTCAGTGACAACAGTTTGGTCCGTCTTGCTGAATTCGTCTGCAGTGATGCTGAAATCGAGCCCCAGAAGACTCAACGCATTTAGCTTTAAATTATCCACGCTTTCAGCTGCCTTGGCGTTTGTTACCAGGTCATCACAAGTATCGTACAGCATCGTAAGTATATCGAGCTGCAGACGCTCACCGAAGAGCGCATTTTTTCTTCGCTTGTAAATCACTTCACGCTGGGAATTCATCACGTTATCATATTCCAACAGACGCTTGCGGATACCAAAGTTGTTTTCTTCAACTTTTTTCTGAGCGCGTTCGATGGAGTTGGTCACCATCGAATGCTGAATTACTTCACCTTCTTTCAATCCAAGCCTGTCCATGATTCTGGCAATACGCTCGGGCATAAACAAGCGCATGAGGTTGTCTTCCAGAGAAACATAGAAACTTGAAGTTCCGGGATCTCCCTGACGACCGCTTCGTCCACGCAACTGGCGATCAACCCGTCGGGATTCGTGACGTTCTGTACCGATGATTGCCAAACCACCTGCGGCACGAGACTCCGGAGTCAACTTGATATCTGTTCCACGACCAGCCATGTTCGTTGCAATAGTCACGGTTCCTGGTTTTCCCGCTTCAGCTACAATCTCCGCTTCGCGTTGGTGCTGTTTCGCGTTAAGTACGTTGTGCTTGATTTTCTTCATCTGCAGCATACGACTTACCAACTCAGATATTTCAACAGAAGTTGTTCCCACCAGAACGGGGCGACCTTCTTTTGTAAGCTTGACAATCTCTTCAATAACCGCAGTGAATTTTTCACGCACGGTTTTGTAAACCATATCATTATCGTCTTTGCGAGTGACAGGTTTGTTGGTGGGGATAACGACTACATCGAGTTTGTAGATGTCCCACAATTCCCCCGCTTCGGTCTCCGCTGTACCCGTCATACCGGCCAGCTTGTGGTACATACGGAAATAATTTTGCAGCGTAATGGTGGCATATGTCTGCGTAGCATCTTCCACCTTAACATTTTCTTTAGCTTCGATAGCTTGATGCAATCCGTCAGAATACCTGCGGCCATCGAGCACACGGCCGGTTTGCTCATCAACGATCTTTACCTTTCCGTCAACGATGATATACTCAGTATCTTTTTCAAATAATGTATATGCTTTGAGCAACTGGTTGATGCTGTGAATACGCTGTGACTTCGTATTGTACTCACGAATCAACTCATCTTTCTTCTGAAGTTTATCGGCATCAGAAAGTGTTGGATCTTTCTCAATTTTGGTAAGCTCGATTCCGATTTCTGGAAGTATAAAGAATTTTGAATCCTCCCCCTCGCCAGTAATCAGGTCAATGCCTTTTTCAGTAAGCTCAACGCTGTTATCTTTTTCATCGATGACAAAAAACAAAGGAGCGTCCGCGTTTGGCATTTCCTTTTTGTTGTCCTGGAGGTAAAAATTCTCGGTCTTCTGAAGCACTGACTTATTGCCAGTTTCACTGAGCATTTTAATCAGCGGCTTATACTTCGGCATCGCCCTGAAGGCGCGAAACAGTGGAAGCCCACCTTCCTTTTCATTTCCCTCACCAAGCAATTTCTTGGCATCGTTGAGGTACTGGTTTACAATTTTTTTCTGTGCCTCCACTACTTTATTGATGCGAGGTTTCAGATCATAAAATTCATGCTCATCGCCACGAGGAATCGGACCGGAAATAATGAGTGGAGTTCTTGCTTCGTCAATCAAAACACTATCAACCTCATCGACCATGGCGTAGTGGTGACCACGCTGCTGTACAAGTTCATTCGGGTCGCGTGCCATGTTATCACGCAGATAATCGAAACCGAACTCATTGTTTGTTCCATAAGTGATGTCTGCACGATAGGCTTCTTTGCGTTCCTCTGAATTGGGCTCATGCTTATCAATGCAATCCACGTTCAATCCGTGGAATTGGAAAATCGGCCCCATCCACTCGCTGTCTCGTCTGGCCAGGTAATCGTTAACTGTTACAATATGAACCCCGCGCTTAGCCAGCGCATTTAGAAATGCCGGGAAGGTTGCTACCAGAGTTTTCCCTTCACCCGTTGCCATCTCAGCAACTTTGCCTTCGTGTAAAGCAATACCACCAATGATCTGCACATCATAATGCACCATGTCCCAGGTGATCAAATTGCCGGCAGCCATCCATTGTTTCTGCCATTGTGCTTTGTCTCCAACAATTTTTACGTTGTCATGACGGGCGGCCATCTGGCGATCGAATTCTGAGGCTGTTACTTCCAGGTAATCATTCTCTTTGAACCTCTTCGCAGTTTCACGAATGATAGCGAAAGCCAGTGGCAGTACTTCCACGAGTACTTTTTCGAGTTCTTTGTTGCGCTCTAGTTCGGTTTTATCGATTTGTGAGAATACAAATTCTTTTTCGTTGATGTCGAGCTCAGGGTGATCAGCGATGCGCTGGTGGAAACTTGCAATCTGTTCGTCAATCAGCTTTAACTTGGAGTTAATATAATGCTGTACTTCGACAGTCTTGTTCCGCAATTCATCATTGGAGATGGAGACCAGATTTTCACCCTCCTTTTTGGTCTGTTCAACCAGCGGGGTCATCCGCTTAATGTCTTTTTCCGATTTCGATCCGAAAATCTTAGCGATCAGTTTGAGCATAAAAAATCAATAGATAATACAATACCCTTAAGGGGGCGAAAGTTACGGATTTCGAGGTGCAATTATAGTTCCAGAGAGCCCGTGAATACCATTTTGGCGGGACCGATCAGGAAAATATCGGTAAATGAGCCATCGTGGCGCAAATTGAATTCGATAGACAGCTCTCCGCCTAAAGTTTTGACAGATATAGGAGAGGAATAGTTGCTAAAGGAGGAGGCTAGCGCAGCAGCTGTCACGCCTGTGCCGCAGGAAAGGGTCTCATTTTCAACGCCACGCTCATAGGTGCGCACGAAAATTGAATTCTTGCCAAGAAGTTCTACAAAATTGGCGTTTGTGCCCTGAGGCTTGAAGTCTTCGCTATAGCGGATCTTTCTTCCTTCTTCAAATACAGGAAACTTCTTCACATCGGGTACGAACTGGACGAAATGAGGGGCCCCGGTGTTGATGAAAAAATTACTACTAAGTTTTTTAACCTCTTTTACGTCATTCATTTTCAGACGCACATTTCCGTTGGCAAGCAATTCGGCTTCGTGGAGTCCATCATATGCATTGAATTTAGCCTTGCCATTAACAATGCCAAGGGATGATGCCATGCGAACAGCAGCCCGGCTTCCATTGCCGCACAGGCTGGGCGACCCGTCTGCATTGAAATAAATGAGATTAAAGTCGAGGTCAGGATGCTTCTCGATTAACATCAGCCCGTCAGCACCGACACCAAATTTCCGGTCGCAGATTTTTTTAATTTCATCCACAGAAAAGGAAAACTTCCCATCGCGGTTGTCTACAATTACAAAATCATTGCCGGTGGCCTGATATTTTTGAAAAGGAAAATTCAAAATCGATTACTTAAAGTTATTGGCTTTGAATGTGGTGTATTTGGTATTGTCCGGATCGAGTTGTATCGCCTTGTTGAGATCAGACAACGCAAGATCAGACTTTCCATCGTAAAGATAAGAACAGGCGCGGTAGTACCAGCCATCAGCATAGTCAGGCTTCAATTCAACCGTCTTTGAAAAATCCTTTTGTGCGTGAGGATACATTTTCAAAGAATAATAGGAATTAGCGCGATAGTAATAATAATCGGCCAGATAAGATTGATTCTCCACTGTTTGTATCGCCATCGTAAAATCGGAAATTGCCTCCGCGTAATTTTGAAGTGCGTATTTGGAATTTCCTCTCCAGTAATAAGCCTCAGCGTAAGGAGTTATCTCCAGGCTCTTGTCAAAATCCAGGATTGCTTCGTCATATTGTTCCTTCATGTACTTGGAAAGCGCCCGGTAATAAAATGCGTCTGAATGGCGTGAATTTATCTCCAAGGCAGTACTGCAAAGACTGATCGTTTGATCGTAGTTTTTTAAAACGTAATTCACAACCCCTTGCCAATAATATGCCTCCGCATAATTCTCCTTCAATTCAGCAGCCTTCTTAAAGTCAGCCAATGCCTCGGTATTTTTTTCCTGGTTGTATTTCACTTTTCCCCTGTAGAAAAAAGCATCAGCATAATCCGGCTTCATTGCAATGCAAACATTGAAGTCGATGATGGCTTCATCATATTTCTTCAACGAGAAATACGAATTGGCTCTCCAGTAATAGGCTTCTGAATGATCCCTTTTTAAAGCCACGCAACTGGTATAGTCGGCAATTGCCTCTTCATACTTTTTCAGGTCGTAATATGATTGTCCGCGCCAGAAAATAGCATCAGTGTAATCAGGTTTTAACCGCAATGCTTTGTTGTAGCATTCGATTGCCTTGTCGCCCTGATAAAGCTCGTAGTGAGTCCGTCCTTTCCAGTAATGTGCCTCCGCATAGTCGGGCTTGAGTGTGATGGCAGTATTGTAATCTGCGAGCGCCTTGTCATCCTGGCGAACGGAGTAATGAGCATTTCCTCTCCAGTAATAGACGTCTGCAAATTTCGGATTAAGCTCAATGGAATTGTCATAGTCCTCAATGGCCTTGGCGTAGGTTTTGAGATTGTAATAAGAATTGCCGCGCCAGTAGTAGGCTTCTGCATAAAGCGGATTCAACTGAAGTGCTTTAGTAAAATCCTGAATGGCTTTGTCGTCTTTGGAGGCATCGTATGAAACTTTGCCTTGAGAATAAAATATTTCAGCCTGGGTTTTGTCTTGTTCAGTGACTTTTACCGACTTATTTACCTGGCTTCTTGAAGGACTTGATTTTTCTACCTCATCGTTTGTGGTGGAAGCGACAATGGGGTTACCGGAACCACTTCCCGATTTGCCAAGGTAGAAATCATCACCGGTGAGCGAAGTTGTTTCCCAGGGAATCTGGGAGCCTCCCGATTTGTTGCTCACTTCATTGCGAACCTGCTTGAAGACCTGTTCAATAGTGAGATTAGGACTTCTCAAAAATTTCAGCAGCGCGCTTGTGTACAAACCGTTTGAACCTTCTCCATCTGCGGCAGTACGTCCAGGGGAAGTTGCGTAAGCGATCAGGGAACCCTTGGGAGCATCCATCATAGCCAAACCTCCACCCCCTGCACTGCGCTGCCACCCGCGTGCGAAAGGATTATTCCGGCAGGCGTCCAGAATGATGAGGTTGATTTTAGTGGACGCGGCATCCATAAATGTGAGCACGCGATCTGCGGCCACACAATCGTATTCTATCTCTTCTTCATTTTTAAGTTCAGCCTCAATGGGCACGATATAGTTTATCCCCTTTGACTGAATACCATGTCCGGCATAATAGAATAACCCCAGATCATAATCCTTTAGCTTTTCGCCAAAATTATTGATCGCCTGTTTCATCCGGGGCTGAGTAATGTCTTCGTACTCCATCACCTCAAATCCCAGGCTACGCAGGGAGCTCGCTATCGCCCGAGCATCGTTTACCGAATTTTTTAATGGATTGGCAAATTTGTATTGCGCGTTTCCAATAACGAGGGCTAATTTTTTTTGATTAGTCTGAGCTGTTCCGAAAATGGAAATAAAAATCAGACTTATGAGAAAAGCTGCTTTTTTCATAGGCCAACCGGTTGAGATATTAAAATTAATAAACAGAGGGGATTATTTCACTTCTTCGTAATCCACATAATCTCCGCCCTTGATCTTCCCTTGCTTCTCCTTCTTCGGCATAGAATCCACATGAATATTACCTTCGGGCCTGCGTTGTTGAAAATCCCTACGTTGAGATGCGGCTCCGGCCCTAAAAAAAAATCCCCCCAATTTTGATAAAAGGTATAAGATGAGGGCAAGGATTAAGAGTAACTTTAGCATAACGATAACTAACGATCCTGCAAAGTTATTAGTTTCTACGATTTCAAATAGACAGTGGAGTGCTGATAAGGCGTTTTTAAAGGAATTGGCACAACTTATTGAATCGATAAAACATCTATAAACATATGCTACGCAATTATTTCAAAACAGCCTTCCGAAGCCTGATTAAGCAGAAAGTTTATTCGGCTATTAATATTACCGGTTTAGCAGTAAGCATCACCGCGTGTTTACTGATTGTGTTGTATGTCAAGCATGAATTGTCATACGACAAATTTTTTCCTGGCTCCGATCGGATTTACAAAATGGTACTGGAGCGCAAGTATCCTAATCACGTTACATTATACTCGATTATTCCACATTCATTCGCGGGTGCTATGCAGCGTGATTTTCCTGAAGTGGAAAAGACCTTGCACCTGTTTGGACCCAATAGGAACGCGGTAATTACTTACAAAGTCAGTGAGGGTGACGTCAAGATTTTTGAGGAAGACTATTTCCTGCAGTCAGACTCATCTTTCTTTGATTTTTTTGATGTCGATCTGGTCAAAGGAGATAAAAAGACAGCCTTGTCATTACCGAAGCAGGTAATCATTTCAGAAACTACCGCAAAAAAATATTTTGGCAGTGAAGATGCCGTTGGTAAAGTTCTGGATGGCGATTTTGGCGACATGAAAGTTTCAGGCGTTTTCAAAGATTTGCCAGACAATTCTCATTTAAGATTTGATTTTGTGAGCTCGCTTGCAGGTCCCCAGTTTACTCAATTCATTAATCGCGAGAATTTCACCTCTTTTGATTCTCACACTTATATAAAACTCAAACCGAATGCAGACCCCAAGGCTTTGGAGGAAAAATTCCCCAAAATGGTGGATACCTATGCCGCAGGACACATTGAGCATGACCTTGGCAAATCATGGGAGGATTACAAAAAAGCGGGTAATGGATATCGATATTTTTTGCAACCACTCACCTCAATTCATCTCGATCCTACCAATCTGGAGTTTACCATTACACCGAGCGGTAACTTGAAATATATCTACATCTTGTCTTTTATCGCGATCCTCATCGTCTCGATCGCATGCATCAACTTTATGAATTTGGCAACAGCCCGCTCAGCCGAACGTGCTCGTGAAGTAGGTGTACGTAAAGTGATGGGTTCATTCAGAAGCCAATTGATAGCCCAATTTTTGACAGAGGCGGTTTTGCTTTCTACAATAAGTACGATCATTGCGGTAGCAGGTGTGTTTTTACTCTTGCCCTATTTCAACAACCTTGTTGAAAAACAACTCTCGTTTATTTTCTCAACCGATGTCATAGCGGGCCTGATCGGGTTCGCGTTGCTTGTAGGTTTCCTTGCAGGACTTTACCCGGCATTTGCACTGAGCAGCTATAGTCCTGTGATTGTTATGAAAGGAAATTTTGCCGGCAGCGGTAAGGGAGCGTGGCTGCGAAATGGCTTAGTGGTATTTCAGTTTGTCATTTCCATTGTCCTCATCGTAGGTACGATTGTCGTGGGGAAACAAATGAAATACATGCAGCGAAAAGATCTGGGCTTTGATAAGGATCAATTACTGATGATAGAACGTGCATTTAGCTTAGATAAAAAAACGGGGGCTTTTATAGAAGAGGTCAGGCGGCTGGGCGAAGTTAGCACGGTGGCAGGGACGAGTTCCAGGGTGGGTAATCGCGATGATGTTTTCGGGCAGCAGTTCACTCCGGAAGGCTCGACTGAAATTCTTACAGTAAAATCAATGGTGGCTGATGATGACTTTACCCAGCTCATCGGGTTTGATTTGAAAGAAGGAAGGACTTTTGCGAAAGAAACGAATGACTCACTCCATGTTCTATTAAATGAAATGGCGGTGAAAACTATGGGGCTTTCCGATCCGGTAGGCCGAAAACTTTCGCAGGTGAACAATAATAATGATGGAACAAAGACCACAAAATTCTACACGATCATTGGGGTGGTGAAAGATTTTCATTTTCAGTCTTTGCGTGATGAGATTACACCTTTGGTGATCTATAACTTCGAGACTTTTGGAAGGAATCCAAATACCAACTTCATCGCTGTGCGATTGAAAGCGGGGAAGTTCCAGGAAGCCATTGGTAAGATTGAGGCAAAGTGGAAAGAACTTGCACCAAGCCAGCCGTTTAAGTATGAGTTTCTGGATGATAATCTGGATCATGGTTATGCCGAAGAGCAGCGCTCCGGAAAGGTATTTGCCGTGTTCTCAGCTCTTGCCATCCTCATTGCGTGTGTGGGGTTGTTCGGACTATCCGCTTATACGGTAAGCCTGCGGACTAAAGAAATAGGTATTCGCAAAGTACTGGGCTCCTCTGTAACGGGCGTGGTGATTTTGCTTTCAAAAGATTTTACGAAACTTGTGCTGATCGCATTTCTCCTTGCAGTACCGGTATCCTGGTGGATGATGGACACTTGGCTTAACGGCTTCGCTTACCGTATCAACCTTGATTTCGTTTCATTCGCTATCGCAGGATTGCTCGCATTAAGCATAGCGCTTCTTACGGTTAGCTATCAGTCGATCAAGGCAGCGATCATCAATCCTTCCAGGTCATTGAAGAGTGAGTAGGCTGGATTTTTGAGAAATAAAAAAGCCGTCTCGTGGACGGCTTTTCTTTTGAAAATTGAATTTTCAATTAATTCGTTTTTCCAGGAGTTTGTGGTTGAGGAGCTGGTGTAACGCCCATCTTCTTCAGTACCAGGTCGGAAATATTGTACTTCTCATCGCTGAACAAAAGGATATCACCGCCATTCTGGATATTTGGATTGATGATGAAAGTGAAGCCATTTTCTTTCGCAACGTCTTCAATTGCCTTTCCAATTTTTTTGTAGATCGGATCCATGAGGTCAGCTGTTTTCTTTTGGTAAGAAGACTGTGCGTCCTGCTGGAACTTTTGCATGTTCTCTTGTAAAGCGGCAAGCTCTCTTTCTTTATCTGATTTTATGGCGTCAGGAGTCGTGGCAGGCATTCCCTGGTAAGCTTTCAATTTGGCTTGGTAATCATCATACTTCGCCTTCATCTGGTTTTCCAGTTGAGCACCATGTGTTTTTAACTCGCTGTTAATTTTCTGGAATTCAGGTAACTGGCTAAGAATATAATCCGATTCGGCATATCCTATTTTTTGTTGTGCATTTGCAGAGAAGATCAATCCACAGAAGATTGCAACTAACAGTGTTCTCATTTTAATTTGGTTTATTATTTTACTTTATCGTTAGGGTCTCCCAACCCAAGTTCTTCCAATACAAAATCCGTGTAGTCATGACGCGGGTCAGTGTAGATCATAACCAGTTCGGCGGACTTGTCAAACACAATGGCCAGCCGGTTGGCTTTGGATACTTTACTTACAGCATCAAATACCTTATCCTGCAAAGGTTTAATCAATTCTTGTTTTTTCAAAAAAAAGAGGCCCCCAAATCCAAAAACCTTTTTCTGATATTCCTTCAGCTCAGTTTCCTTCTTTTTTATTTCAGCCTGCCTGTCCTGCCTCATTTCCTCGGTTAATAGTACTTGTTCGGCCTGATACATGGAATACAGAGCCTCGACTTTGGTCTGCATATCTTCTATTTCCTTTTGCCATGCGGCTGAATACTGCTCAATTTCGCCCTGCGCTTTCGCGTATTCAGGCATTTTGCTCAGGATGAACTCGGAATCGATGTACCCGAATTTCTGTGCAAAGACAAAATTCAGGCCGAAAAGGAAAAAGGCTCCTGTAACAACGAATTTTTTCATTTTTAACGGATTTGCTGACCAATCGTAAAGTGGAATTGCGATCCACTCTTGGCGTTGGTGCCTGGCAAGGTATCAAATCCATAAGCCCAGTTCAACCCTATCAAGCCAAAGGCTGGCATGAAGATACGCGCACCAAAACCGGCAGAGCGGTAGAGGTTAAACGGATTGAAGCTCTGATAATTGTCCCAGTTATTTCCGGCTTCGGTAAATACGAAAGAATAGACAGTGGCAGCCTGGCTTGTGACCACTGGGTAACGAAGCTCCATACCAAATTTGTTATAGATGATACCACCTTCGATTCCTTGAGCTGCTACCTGGCCGCGCTGTGAATAAAGAGGAGGAGTCACCTGGTTGTCGGGATAGCCACGCAAGCCAATAATGTCCTGACCTAATACGAAGGAATTGAATCCCCCTGTCAGACCCGCTCCGCCCATCAGGAAGCGTTCAAATGGTCCTGGGCCACCGATCTTGTTGTTGTAAGTGCCTATGTATCCAAAATGCGCTTTGGTTTCGATAACCAAACTGCGTCCGTCAGGTTTTTTACTTCCGAGCACTTTGATGTAAAACTTGGAGTCAAACATCCACTTGTGAAGTTCCAGCCAGTGGTAACGCGTGTTGACATCGCTGTAGTAGTTTGAAGGACGGAAAAGTGAATAAGGTGGCGTCAGGTTCAAACTCAAAGAGATCGTAGAACCGGATGTAGGGAACATCGGGTTGTCGATGCTGTTTCTCGAAAGCGTAGTGTTTAATGTTAAGCTGTTGGTAGTTCCGATAGGAGGCAGGACCGTAGAAGAAGTGCCAAAATAATTGTGATAGTTATACACGAGGAATGCCAGGGAATTAGTCAACGTAAAATAACTGTCGGGCCATTCCAGTCTTCGTCCGAAGCCGAGCGTTATACCACTTTGCTTTAAGAAAGCACTGTTGGCATCATAGTTAAATGCAAAGCCGCTTCTTCCACTTGGGATTCTCGAAATCGAATGATTTAAACTTACTGTAAGTGAATTAGGCCTGCGTCCGCCAAGCCATGGTTCGGTAAATGAAAAATTATAGCTCTGGAAAGACTGACCGTTGGCCTGTACGCTAAGCGACAAACGCTGGCCATCTCCAACAGGCAGTGGTCTCCACTTCTTGAAGTTAGGCACATTGCGCAAGGAGAAATTATTAAACGTAAGACCCACTGTTCCAACAAACCCATAATAGCCACCCCAACCACCTGACAACTGCACCTGGTCATTCGACTGCTCTTCCAGTTTCCATCCAATGTTTACAGTTCCATTGGCAGGATTGGGCCTGATGTCCTGTTCAATTTTTTGTGGGTTGAAATAACCCATCTGTGAAAGTTGTTGCTGTGTGCGAATAATGTCGGCTCTTCTGAATTTTTGCCCGGGCACCGTTGTAAGTTCTCTACGGATCACATGTTCGGCAGTCCGCTCATTGCCACTGATGGTGACTTGGTCGATAATGGCCTGGTCACCCTCGAAAATCCGCATCTCCACGTCAATGGAGTCGCCTTCAACAGCTACTTCAACCGGGGTGACACGGAAGAAAAGATACCCATCATCCATGTAGAGACCGCTGATGTCTGCACCGCCCTTAGGATTAAAGGTTGTTTTCTTGTCCATTGCCTCCTGGCTGTAAACATCGCCTTTCTTAATATCAAGCACTTTATTAAGAGTGGCCGCGGTGTAGAGATAATTTCCTGTCCAGGAGATATTACGGAAATAGTATTTTCTCCCTTCGTTAAGTTTTATCCTCAGATCGATAGTTGAATAATCATGTCTTGCGATGGTGTCCGCAAGAATATCGGCATCCCTGAAGCCCTGCGAACTCATGTAGTCGATCAGCTTCTTTTTGTCATCTTCATATTCAGCACGAATAAACTTTGAGCTACGAAGGATGTTCAATTTGACGTTGTCGTTAATGAATTCCTTTACTTCGCGCCAACTGGTTTGACGACTGGAGTCAATAAACTCCTTTACCTGACGTGGTTTGAAATTAAAGAGCGCTCCAAGCACAGCACGGTGCAATGTTACACGAGCCCGCTCATGAGTCTTCTTGAATTTTTTCTTAAGCAGTGTCGAAGAGTTCTTTTCGTTACCCTCAAAAGTGATTTTATTAATCTTGACTTTCGACTGGACGTCTACATCAATTCTCAGACGCACACCACCGCGGTTGAGTGTGTCTCTTTCCCGGACGATCTTGACCTGAGTGTTCAGGAATCCCTTTTTAACGAAATGTTTTTTTACTGAACTCTCGGCATTCCGGATCATGGATTCAGTTACGATTTTTCCCCGAATCAATCGCATGTCTTCTTTCAGAGATGATTCTTTGCTTTGAGAAATTCCACGAAAATAAAAATCGGTAAGACGGGGTCGTTCTGTAAGACGAATAGTGAGGTATACATTGGAACCTTCAATACGATCTGCCGATATCGTCACATCACCAACCAATCCGTGTTTCCACAGCTTACGTACGGCATTAGATGTGGTAGTGCTTGGTATTTTTATTTTATCGCCAATTTTCAGACCCGTCAGGGAGATCATGGCATTCTTGTCAAGAACATTTAGTCCGACAACTTCAATGCCGGCTATCGTGTATTCGTTGGGCTTTGCGTAGTCGAGCGTTGATGGCTGCTGTGCAGGTTGATTAGGTTGATTCGTATTTCTTTTTCGAAACTGTGCCTGCGTTTCGAAAAAAAGCAATGCACAAAATACAGTCAGTAAAATCCGCTTCATGAAATGTCAGGCAATTGGGGTCAACACTTTTCCAAATCTTCGTTCTCTCTTTTGGTAAGCACAGATGGCTTCATAGAGATCTTCTTTTCTGAAATCAGGCCAGAGCTTAGGGGTGATGTATAACTCGGTGTAGGCTATTTGCCAAAGCAAAAAATTACTAACCCTCATTTCCCCACTCGTGCGAATGAGAAGTTCAGGGTCAGGGATGCCATTGGTCTCGAGATATTTTTCCACCACTTGCTCGTTTATTTCCTCAGGTTGCAGCATACCTAGTTTTACTTGCTCTGCAATTTTTTTTGTCGCTTTTGCTATCTCAGACCTTCCACTGTAGCTTAAGGCCAACTGCAGTGTTAGACCTGTATTGTTCTTCGTTGACTCAATCGCTTCAAACAAATTCATTTGACAAACCTTTGGTAGGCTGCTTAAGTCCCCGATAATTTTCAGCTTCACCTGGTTTTCCAAAAGGGTCTTAATTTCCTTTTGCAGCGTATTCACTAGCAGCTCCATTAACCCATCAACTTCCTCTTTTGGCCTGCCCCAATTTTCAGTACTAAAAGCATAAAGCGTAAGGTATTTAACCCCCAGTTCGCCACACCCTTCCGTCACGTCATTAACTGACTGGACAGCGTTTCTGTGCCCGAAAATTCGGGCAGCACCTTTCTTTTTTGCCCACCTTCCATTACCGTCCATGATAACGGCTATATGCTGGGGCAAATTGCTGAGGTCAATATTTTGCTTTAAACTAGACACAGGGGTGCAAAAGTAGCCAAATTTTACTTCAATTTGACGGGCGTCCCTCTCACGCAAGTAGGATGTTTTAAGAGCTAAAAAAGTTTCCTGTAAGGGTTGGTGGGACAGGGAATATCGTAAAATGTGTAGGTTAGACTTATCCCGGTAAAAAAATAATTATCGTAATCGTTGGGGTTGCCATACTGATAATTTTTGTTGGAGGTATTTCCGCCAGATACATTGTCGAGATAATCAAAAAAGGTTTTTCGCATCCCGATTTCCAGGCCCAGATAATATTTCGGATTCAGAACATATTTTACACCTACTCCCAGCGGAATTGCCAATTGAACGTTGCTGTATTGAACTGGCTTCTTTGCATTACCGGAAATTCCGAAAAGTGCCGCGCCCGCAAATAGATAAGGAGTGAAGCGAAGCCTTCTTGCATCATTTCGCCAATCCAGGAAATGGTATTCAAAGGTTCCCGAAAGCTCCATCAGAAAGATGTCAAACGAAGCATTTCGCTTGATTGAAAATGAGTCAAGAGGATTGTGTTTATCGCTTCCTGCAAGTTGACCGAGCGTGAGCGCGGTACGAAAACTTATTACATGACTGATATTACTTCGATAGAACACCGTGGCAGCGGGCCGGCTAGTCGTGATATCGTAGGTACGGACCAAGTCGCCTGTGTAATTGAAGACGCCTGCTCCGAAGCCAATTTCGGACTTCTGGGCAAGCTGGGCACTTGATTTAGAAGAGCCCAGGCAAAACGCTCCGGTCAGCAGGAAGATTAGCAGACTCCGGAGCATATCTGATTATCTGAATTTGGCCCGGTGGAAAGTTGCTCCGAGAATATAGGTGAGCTTAACGGACGTGACCATGTAGACATCAAGGCTTTTTTTATTACCCCTATTGTTGTCTCTGAATTCACTGCCGAATCCGTTAATCGTGGTGTATGTTTTTCCATCTCGTCCTGTGTAGCTAGAGGTGCCTAAGTAGGTGTTTGGCGGGAGTTCATTTGATCTATAGGACATGGCCTGCGCCAATGGATCTTTAAATACACCGAGGTCAACATAGTTTCTACTAACATCGTCAAGATAGTCAGTGAAGGTGTATCGGAAACTCACATCTGCCCAAAGATCAAAAACCTCATTGATTCTAAAACGTGCTCCGCCACCAAATGGTATAGCCATTTGAGTTAAACTATAAGGTTTAATTCCATAATTGACATCACTGGACTGTAGGGTTGCGTATTGGCCTTCTGTTCCAAGCGGTTGCAAATCAACCCATTGCCCTGCTTTGGGATTAGGGGTGCCGTCCAGAAATTTGTCAGGGGCCAGTGCTTGTGGATTGTGCATAAATACAGCAATACCAATAAAGACATATGGAGTCCATTTCACCCTGCTTATGTATGTACCTTCATTTTCAAAAAGATCAAATACAGCTACCAGTGAAAGTTCTTTGATACGATTGCGAAACGACAAGTTTCGTGCTGATCGAAAAATTCCATTTCCTAAGTCTCCGGCCTTTGCCGATTCTGCATCTGAACCCTTGAGGGTACCGTACATAAACTGACCGACCAAAGTGTATCGTGGGCCAAATCGATGGAAAAATGAAATGCCAAAACCTGGTTTAGTGAAAGATATGTCGGTGCTGAACCTGTTAGGAAGCGGAGCTAGATCGCCATAATAATTCATGGCATTTAGAGAGAAGCCAACACCTGAATAAACGTGCTCCTTACCAAAATGCTTCTTGCCGGTAAAAGATGCGATCCTTTTGTTATTTCTTTTAATCGTTCTCCGGTTGAACTGACCCCATGACTCAAGGGAAGTTCCCAACATCAACAGAACCGCAAAAAAGGCTAGAAATAGCTTTCTCATATCAAAATCTGAATTATGCCAACAGGCAAAGCTACAAAATTTATGCGATATCGTTTTTCTATCGTTTCTGAGCCTTTTGATCTAAGAGCAGTCTCTTTTTGAGACAAAATGCTGTGAGAGAGCTAGTTTCTGATGTCTAGACCCCAATTAAGCTTTTGCCGAAGGGTATTAAAGTAATGTTGGCCGTGAAGTTGAATCAGTTTTACATGAAACCGCTCCTTTTTGATCTTCAGCTTCACCGATTCGTCAATGGTTTCAAAACGAGAATCCATTGAAACCAAATATTTTTTACTCCTGCCTTCGATCTGGAACGTAATTTCTGATTTATCAGAGATTATTATCGGTCTTGTGCCCAGGTTATGCGGGCTAACCGGTGTTATTATAAACGTTTCCGATTCGGGATATACCAATGGACCTCCACAGCTAAGTGAGTAACCGGTTGAACCCGTAGGTGTTGAAACAATGATTCCATCTGACCAGTAGGAGTTGAGCAACTGTCCATCAACGAATACATGGACCGTGATCATAGCGGAAGTGTCTTTTTTGATGATCGTAAAATCATTCAAAGCGAAATTCAGCTTACCAAAAAGTGAAGGCGAAGAAATAAGCTTGAGTGTTGCTCGCGTATCGATCGTATAATTTCCTTTCACCAAAGCCTCTATAGCCGCTTCTGAATCTTCGCGATTGTTTATGGCCAGAAATCCAAGTCGTCCAGTATTAATGCCAAGGATTGGTACTTCGGCTTTGCCTACGTAGGTCACCGATTCAAGCATAGTCCCATCACCTCCGATGGAGAGGAAGAAATCAAGGTTGCGTAAGCTTACGTTGTGATCAAAAATCTTGAGTTTAAAATCGTTGACATGAGGTGTTTTGACCTGTCGCAAAAACTTGTCCGATACCCATGTCTCAATTTTGTGTTCCTGAAGAGCGCTCAGGATTTTTAAAATAAACCGGGGCGATTTATTCTGGAAATCTTTACCGTGTATGCCGATACGCATGCAGTTGATTTTAGATATCCAGGTATTTCAAAAGCATGTCCAGGCGTTCCTGCTCGCCACTGGAAGACGTAATCGTCTCCTGGTAACGGCCAATAACACGATAGCCAAAACGTTCGAGTGTAGCCACTATGCGTGACAGGTCAAGCTGATTTATTTTTAGCGTAATTTTTACTTTGCCTTTGTCCAAAGGGTCTTCGAACATAATGCTGCTGATGACTTTGGCGTTGTTCTCCTCCACGTACCTCGATATTTCTGCCAGTGAGTAATCAATCAAATCCATTGACAACACAAGAATTCCTCCGGGCATTTGAACCGCTGCTGTCTGTGCAAACGAGGTCATGATATCTTGCACCGTAATTACTCCTGCATATTTTTTTGTGTCGTCAAGCACAGCCACCATTTGCAGTTTGTGGTGAGCTGCCGTTTTCAAAATGTCATAAAAATGTGAGTCAAGCGTTACCGTACAATCTTTCCCAATGAGCTCAAAACCAGACAAATCTTTTTCGATGTCGTTTGATTCAAGAATGATTTCTTCAGAGATAAATCCACAGAGTTCGCCCTTGTCAACCACAGGCAAATAATTACAACGGAACTCTTCCATCCATACGATGGCCTTGTGGGCATCGTCCGTCACCTTCAGAGGCGGAATCATGTGATTGATGAGTTCTTCTGCGATCATATCATTTTTTCTGGACCAAAAAATCTCCGACCAGTTGATTGAATTTCTCCGGATGCTCCATCATTGGAGCATGACAGCACTTATCAATAAATTTCAGTTCCGAGTTGGGAATCAAACGATTGAATTCGTGACCGACCATTGGTGGAGTAATTGTATCGTTTAATCCCCAAATCAGCAATGTGGGAACCTTTATACTCGGTAATTCTAACGCCAGATTGTTACGCTGTGCCGATTTCGCAATTGCGACAATACGCATACACTTGGGAATACTCTTGGTCGTTTCAAAAACTTCATCCACCAATTCCTTTGAAGCGACATTCGGGTCATAAAAAGTATACGCCACGCGTTCGCGGATGTAATCATAGCTGCCTCTGCGCGGGTATGAGCCGCCCATCGTATTTTCAAATAATCCCGAACTGCCCGTAAGCACGAGTTTGGCTACTTTTTCCGGGTTGTTTAATGTATAAAGAATGCCGACATGACCACCTAATGAATTGCCCATGATGATCATGTTGTTGAGTTGCATAGTATCAACAAATTTCTCAGTGAACTCACGCAGGCCACCCAAGCCCGCTTCTTTGATCGGCATTTCGTAAATAGGCAGCATAGGGATCACCACGCGAAAATGTTTTGAGTAGTGATTGACCACATCTTCCCAATTGCTGAGTGCTCCAAACAGTCCGTGCAAAAGCATAAGCACTGAACCCTCACCTTCATCAACGTACTTGAACCCTTCTTTTTCCCTCACGCGCAGTGCCATGGTCTTCTGAATTTCTTGATAAGTAAGTAAAAAAAACTGAACCTTAGAATCGTCTGAATGTTTCTTTAAAAAAAGGTAAAAAACCAGCGAAAAAATCTGAAACGGACTTAGCAAAACCTAGTGTTCGCGGATAAATCCATGATCCCTGCGTCCAGTGCTCCGGAAGTCGCAATTCTATTTTTTGTGCGAGCCACAGAAGTACGCTTGCACAAAATGTATATTTCAATACTCCCAGAATTGCGCCAGCAATCGAATCTACCCGACCAAGAAATGTATCATCCATCAAGTGCTTGATCCGGTTACCAGCAAATACGACACCAATGACAACTAAAATAAAAATGATGAAGAACGAAAGGTACGGAAGAAATGAAGTATCTGCATTGAAATGTTCATGAAGATAAACCATTCCCCAACCCATCAACTTAAAACCCACGAGCACTCCAAGAATTAATGCTGTGATAAAAAAAAGTTCTGCTAAAAATCCTCGCTTATAACCAAAATACCCCCCCAAGATCAACAACAAAGCGAGAACGATGTCGATTTTGCTCAAAGCGAAAGAAGTTTTTTGGTTATTTCGGAAATCACTTTCCCATCGGCCTGCCCTGCCAGTTGTTTGGTAGCAGTACCCATGACCTTGCCCATGTCCTGAGGACCTTTTGCACCTACCTGTGCAATGATGTTCTTCAAAATTGATTCCACCTCGTCATTTGAAAGTTGTTTTGGTAAATAACGACTGATGATTTCAAGCTGAAACAATTCACGTTGTGCGAGTTCGGGTCGATTTTCTTTTTGAAAAATTTCGGCCGACTCTTTACGCTGTTTGGCCGCTTTCATCAAAAGTTTACCTTCCGTATCAGAAGAAATTTCAGCGGTAACGCCTTTTTCGGTCTCTGCAAGCAGTATCATCGATTTAATACTGCGCAAGGCTTCCAGTTCCTCTTTATTCTTGGCAAGCATCGCTGCTTTGATATCACTGTCGATTTTTTGTTTAAGGCTCATGGTGTTTCGTAAATTTGTTGCTGCGAAATTAATAATAATGACCCGTCTTTCAGTAAACATCAACAAGATCGCCACACTTCGTAATGCGCGTGGAGGAAATAATCCGAATGTAATTCAGGTGGCGATTGATTGTGAACGGTTTGGTGCGCAAGGAATCACGGTCCATCCCCGTCCGGATGAAAGACACATTCGCTTCAATGATGTTATCGAATTAAAGAAAGTAGTAACCACAGAGTTCAACATTGAGGGCTATCCGGATGAACGGTTTATGAAAATGATCAATCAGGTAAAGCCAGCGCAGGTTACTCTTGTTCCGGACAAGCCTGATGCCATTACATCAAGCGCAGGTTGGGACACAATCAAGAATGAAAAATTTCTCCGGGACATTACCAGTGAATTGAAAAAAACGGGCGTACGTGTTTCCATTTTTGTGAGCCCTGATGTAAAGACCGTAGAGTGCGCAAGAAAAATTGACGCTGATCGTATTGAGTTTTACACAGAGCCTTATGCGTCTCATTTTCATTCAAACAAGGAAGAAGCAATCAAGCCTTATGTAGAAGCCGGAAAGGTTGCGTATGAAATCGGCCTTGGTATTAATGCAGGGCATGATCTCGATTTGCATAATCTTAAGTTTTTAAAAAATTCTATTCCTAATCTGGACGAGGTATCCATTGGGCATGCACTGGTTTGCGATGCATTGTATTTGGGATTGGAGAATACAATTCAACTATACCTGCGTGAATTGGCTTGAATGTTAATTTTTGTCAAACGGCCGACCTTATTGGAAATACGGTCAACTTATTTCTGATTCACTTCGTTATTTTAGCACCTTCATAAAATCTCAATCATGCGGTCACGATTTCTTTTAAGTCTTTTTCTGCTTTCAGTCGGAACTTTTTCTTTCGGACAAATATTAAAACCAGCTAAATGGATTACCGATGCTTCTTCACGCGAAGCAAAAATCGGAGATGAAATCACGCTGATTTTTAAAGCTACCATTGATCAAAGCTGGTACTTGTATTCTTCAGAATTTCAGTGTGAAGATCCAATCAAAATCTCGTTTGCATTTCAAGCCGACAAAAGTTTTGAACTCATTGGTAAAATAGAACCGATCAACCCGATCGAGAAATACGATAAAGTATTCGAATGCAACGTTAAAATTTTCAAGGAGAAAGCGGAGTTCAGGCAAAAAATAAAGGTGCTTGCTTCACCGCTAAAAATCTCCGGTAGTTTCGACTACCAGGTGTGTACTGAACTTACAGGGCAGTGCGTGCCTGGTGACGAAGATTTTACTTTTGACAACATCAGGGTCACAGCTGGGAAAACTCAAGCGAAACCCAAAGTTGAAGAGAAGCAAGCATCAGTTGAAAAACCATCAGCTATTGATTCCTCTTCACAAAAAAAACAAACGCCAACTTATCAGCTATCAACAACTGTCGATGGTCCGCGCATTGACCCAACCCTTGTACAGGGTGATGTTCGGCAACAATCTTTTGCAGGGTTTTTCCTACTCGCCTTTTTAGCCGGACTCGCAGCGCTTCTCACACCTTGTGTCTTCCCGATGATACCGATGACTGTAAGTTTTTTTACCGGTCGCGGCACAAAATTTCAAGCATTGATGTACGGAGCCTCCATCATTATTATTTACTCTATCATAGGTGCTTTGCTCGCTCCATTAATGGGACCCGAGACGGCAAACCACCTCTCCACAGAATGGCTGCCCAACCTGATTTTCTTTTCTGTATTTATCGTTTTCGGATTGTCATTCCTTGGATTATTTGAAATCACGTTGCCCAGTTCATTCGTGAATAAAGTAGATCAGCAAGCTGATAAAGGCGGACTGACGGGAGTATTTTTCATGGCGTTTACGCTTGTACTCGTTTCATTTTCGTGCACGGGTCCGTTGGTGGGAAGTATTCTCGTATCATCCGCAGGCGGAGAGTTTTTAAAACCGATCGTGGGCATGTTTGCATTCTCGCTCGCTTTTGCTATTCCTTTCACCACGTTTGCTTTTTTTCCGAATTGGTTGAAGTCGTTACCTAAATCAGGAGGTTGGCTCAACACAGTGAAAGTAGTTTTAGGGTTCGTTGAGATTGCGCTTGCATTTAAATTCCTGAGCATTGCTGATCAGGCGTTTCATTGGAGAATTCTTGATCGTGAAGTCAACCTCGCGATATGGATAGTGGTTGCTGTTTTGATTGGACTCTACTTGATGAAAGCTTTCCGCATGCCAGGCGACACGGGAAAAGATGCCGAAGAGAAAACGGTGAGCGTATTACGACTGTCAATGGCGATCATCGTGTTCTCATTTGTTGTTTACCTCGTGCCAGGAATGTGGGGAGCACCTCTCAAATCGTTAGCTGGTTATTTACCTCCAATGTCAACACACGATTTTGACTTATTAGCTGCGAATAGAAAAGATACACCCAATCAAATTTGTGATGCGCCTAAGTACGCAGAATTTTTACACCTGCCTCACGGAATTAATGGCTACTTCGACTACAAACAAGCATTGGCTTGCGCGAGACAACAAAATAAACCGCTGTTCATAGATTTTACAGGTCATGGTTGCACAAATTGTCGCGAGATGGAAGCACGCGTGTGGAGTGATCCACAAGTGTTGAAAAGATTAAAAGAGGATTATGTAGTTGTTGCGCTTTACGTAGATGACAAAACTGAATTGCCTGAGACGGAATGGTACACTTCGAAATATGATAAAAAAATAAAGAAGACAATCGGCAAACAAAATGCAGATCTTCAGATTGCAAACCTCAACAATAACGCGCAACCTTTTTACGTTCTCGTGGGGCAAGATGAGCGCGTTTTGGTATCCCCCAAACCGTATGATTTAAACGTAGACCACTTTGTGAAATTCTTAGAAGAAGGAAAACAGAAGTATAAGTCGCTTTACAATTGAATTTGCTAACTTGCGGAGTTTTTAAGCTTTTGATTTACAAACCACGTTGGCTTCGCGCAAGAAAATCTATCTAATCTCGGGATCAGCATTTTTGTTGATCGCTGTAGCTCTTACTCTCTCCTTTTTTTTCAAGCTCTTTCCAAAATCAGTTGAGGATAAGCCAGTAGTCGATTCTACGCTACTACAGGCCTCTGTTGAAAAAGCAGTCTTCAAATACGGAATTCAAATTAATGGACTCGAGGTAAAAGAGAACACCGTTAAGCGAAACCAACGCTTCATTGATTTACTCGAGGGGAGTTTTGTGAAGCCTGAAGTGATGCATCAACTCACACTGCTTCCGCGTGATGTATTTGATTTCCGAAAGATCACCTCTTCAAAGAAATATGCGCTGATCCATCAGGGGGATTCACTTAAAACAGCAGTGGCGCTAGTGTACGAACCAAACCCGGTAGAGTATGTTGTTTTCCGCCTGCAGGATTCATTGGTTGTTGAGAATCATGAGCGGGAAATTAAAACGGAAGAAAAAACGCTGGCGGGTGTTATTACAACTTCACTCTATGAAAGTATTGAATCGAGAAATATCTCTCGTGAGTTGACCAATCGATTTGTTGACGTATTTGGATGGCAGGTAGACTTTCAACACCTACAGAAAGGCGATCGTTATAAAGTTATTTATGAAGAGAACTCGGTGGAGGGCCAGCCTTATAGCATCGGTAAAATTTTAGGAGTTTATTTTGAACACCTGGGCAGGGGCTATTACGCATTTCCATTTGATCAGGGTGAAGGCACTGACTATTTCGATGAAGAAGGGAAAAGCTTGCGCAAAGCTTTATTAAGATATCCAATTGAATTTTCTCGCATTACCTCAGGCTATTCATTCCGTAGATTTCACCCGATTACGAAAGTTTATACTCCGCATTTGGGAATCGATTTTGCAGCCATGGTGGGCACACCTATTCGTTCGGTTGGGGATGGGATCATACAGGAAGCCCAATACGGTGCGAACAATGGCTACTACGTAAAAATCCGTCACAATGGGACCTACTCAACAGCTTATCTGCATATGTCGAGGTTTGCCACGGGTGTTCGTGCCGGCACGAGGGTAAAGATGGGGCAAACAATTGGTTACGTAGGAACAACAGGCCTTTCAACCGGTCCACATCTGTGCTATCGTCTGTGGCGAAACGGAGCTCAAGTCGATGCATTGCGAATTGATCTTCCTCCATCAAAACCGCTGGACAAAAAACGCTGGAAGGAATTTGATGACGTAATGGTATTAACCACATTGAAACTTCAGGCCATCTCATTCGAGAATGAGCCCTCTGTTGCGAGCGCTCAATAGGCGACTTTTCTATCTGACAGATAAGCGCGTTATTTACGATACTTTCTTGGTTCGCATATGTCATTTGGAAAAGTGAAGGCTGGTGTTGTTGCATTACTGTTATTCTTTTCTATCACTGGTCGCGCGCAACAAAAAATAGGTGTGGTTCTTAGCGGAGGTGCTGCCAAAGGCATCGCGCACATCGGAGTGCTCAAAGCACTCGAGGAAAATGAAATTCCCATTGACTACATCGTAGGCACTTCCATGGGCGGAATTGTGGGCGGATGTTATGCAGCAGGAATGAGCCCTTCTCAGATCGAATACATCATGACTTCCAAACCATTTTTGGATTGGGTGAACGGACGTATTGATGAAAAACACAAATACTTCTACTACCGCAAAGATGATGAGCCCGCTTTTTTGAAACTGAACCTTTCACTCGACTCTACCTTCAATGTTTTTTTTAATACCAGCATCGCCAATGATCTTGCGTTGAATTTTGCGCTGGCACAAACGGTTTCGCAACCCACTTCTGTTTCAAAAAATAATTTCGACAGCCTGTTTGTCCCTTTGAGAATAATGGCAGCCGATATTTTTACACAAACACAAGTCGAGCTGAAGGATGGAATTTTAAGTGATGCAATGCGGGCAACGCAAACAGCTCCCTTTTTTTTCAATCCAATTCGCGTCAACGGAAAATATCTTTTTGACGGAGGCGTGTATAACAATTTTCCTGTCGATGTACTGCAACGCAATTTTAAACCGGATGTGATCATCGGAAGTAATGTGTCCTCAAAAGTGTACGATCAATACCCTTACAACGAAGATGAAAAGCTGATTTCGAGGTCATTGCTATACATGTTGTTGGACAAGTCTGACCCAACTAAAATCCCCAAGAGCGGAGTTTACATTCAGCCCGATCTTAAAAATTTTACTGCATTTGATTTTGCTAAAGCTAAGGCCATGATTGATAGCGGATACAATCAGACTATGAGGCAAATGAAAGATATTAAAGCCAAGATTTCGACAAGAAAAACTTGTGAGGAGGTTGCTATTGCAAGAAATAAATTCAACAATAAGTCTGTTCCCATCAAGGTGAATGAAATTACATTCGATGGATTTGATACCGGCCAGCAAAAGTATCTCAATCGCTTTTTTAAAAACGGAAAAAGACCCCTATACTTTCGTGATGTGGAGAAAGGATATTTTCAATTGGTCTCAGAAGAATATTTCAATAACGTTTATCCAAGTTTTAAATTCAATCCTTCTACAAAAGATTACAGTTTCAGATTAGCCAGGAGACAGCCCAACAATTTCCAGGTGGATTTCGGTGGAGTCATAGCCACCCGCAACATCAGTAACATTTACCTTGGAGTCAATTACTATACATTCCATCAGGTTCTGTTACATGGTCAGCTCAACTTTGCAACGGGAGATTTTTACAAGTCAATTCAGGCAAAAATGCGATTTGACTTTCCGTTCTTCGGCAGGTTTTATCTTGAACCTGAAGTAACCCTGAACAGCTGGGATTATTTTCAGGGCAATGATATCCTCGCAAGGAAATATTCACCCACAGTCCTCACACGCGTTGACCGTAGGTATGGATTGTCGTTGGGCGTTCCCGTGGCCAGGCAAGTTAAGGCATACATTCACGGAGCTTATTTTGTGAACAATGATCAGTTTATCGGAAATAATGTATTGGTATCAACGGACACACTGGATCAATTAAAATTGTCCGGAGCCAGAGTCGGATTTGGAATTCAATACAACACGCTCAATCGGAAGCAATACCCGACACATGGAAGATCTTTTTATCTCTCCGGAAATTTTTTCTCACTCACAGAGGAATACGAACCAGGCAATACTTCCCTCGACCCGCTTCCAACTAGTAACAACCGGAGTTGGATTCAGGCGAAAATATCACTGGAGCAATACTTCAGAAAAGGATTTTATAGCTCGGGCTATTTGCTGGAGGGTGTTCTCTCTAACCAACCTACGTTTTCAAATTATTTCGCGACTATCATCAATGCTCCTGCATTTAACCCATTGCAGGACAGCAAAACACTTTTGCTTCAGAACTTCAGGGCATTCAATTACGTCTCCGGTGGATTGCAAAATGTTTTTACACTTCACAATAAACTGGATCTTCGGTTAGAGGCATATGCATTCAAACCGCTCCAGGCTATTGGCCAAGACAACAACCGCCACGCAAAAATCGAAGAGGAGATTCAACAAATCTATTTCGCTGGTATGGCTGGCCTTGTCCTGCACAGCACAGTCGGCCCGATTTCGTTAAGCGTGAATTATTACGATGACAAGAACCGTCAATTAGCAGTGCTCTTGCATGTAGGATTTTTGCTGTTTAATAAAACCTCGATGGAGTAAATCACTGATTGTAAGATGGAAGCGTGACATGCGAGAGACAGTGCAGTCGCACACCATGTACTTTTTCCGCCTTTTTATTTTTTTAGTTAAGTTTACCCCTTAAATTAATGTGAACCTTGGGCTTATGAAGAGATTTCTATCAGTTGGAGCTTTAATCTTTCCAATACTGTCTTATGGCCAGGCAGTCCAGTGGGCATCGAAGGCGTTGGAATTTTCGTCCGAACTCACACCAATTCAGTACTCAGCATCACAAGCTATCGGAAAGCCCAATGTGCTTCCAGCCGGAGGGCAAAATCCCAGTGCGTGGACGCCCGACAGACCCAAACGTTCAGAGTTCATTAAATTGGGTTATGCTAACCCAATGCAAGTTCGGCAGATAGCAATTGCAGAATCTTATAATCCGGGAGCATTGTATAAAGTCTACGTCTATGACGAAGCAGGAAAAGAATATCTGGTAAACACATTCAGTCCACAAGCCGTACCCCTTCAAGGCAGGATGCTTAACGTCTTTATGGAAAGAACTCCATACAAAGTATCTGCCGTGAAACTCGAATTTGATGGCAAGGCATTGACAGACTATTTTTCCATTGATGCAGTGGCAATTTCCGATTCGGGATACCCAATCATCGCAGACATTGTCAAGCCCGAACTTTTAGTTAAAGGTTTGATCATAGAGCGCCTTGACAAAAACGTGAACAGCGAATACAATGATTACAATGCGCTGCTTTCACCCGACGGGAAAACACTTTATTTCAGCCGTCAAAATCACCCTGAAAATATGGGCGGTGTCAAAGACAAGGAAGACATCTGGTATTCTGAACTTGGTCAGGATGGCAAGTGGTCAATTGCAAAAAATGCAGGACCAGCTTTAAATAATGCATATCCGAATTATGTTAACTCCGTTTCTTCCGCTACTCCCGATGGCAAAGCGGTACTTCTGATGCTTGGAAATCAATATGGCGAAAACGGGAAAATGCTCGCCGGTATTTCAATCAGTAATAATGTTGGAGGTACGTGGAGTAAACCCAAAACCATCACAATCAAAAACAATTATAACTACAGCGACAGGGCGCATTATTTTTTATCGAATTCACAAAAAGTTCTCCTGATGTCCGTTGACCGGGAAGACACCAAAGGTGGCCGCGACTTGTATGTTAGCTTTGCTCAAACTGACAGCATCTGGACTGAACCACTCAATCTTGGAAGCGTTGTGAATACCGCAGGTGATGAATTAACCCCTTTCCTTGCGGCCGATGACATCACACTTTATTTTTCGTCTAAGGGATTCAGTGGTTATGGAGGAAGTGATATTTATGTTTCAAAGCGACTGGATGAAACATGGACTAATTGGTCAGAACCCCAAAACATGGGGCCTGAAATCAACACCAAGCTCGATGACATGTTCTTCAATATCCCTTCCACAAGTGACTATGCCTATTTCTCACGAGCAGTGACTTCTGATAACTTCGACATTTACCGGGTTAAGTTGCCATTCTTCAAAAACCCGGAACCAATTATGGTTGTGAAGGGAAAGCTTATCGATGGCAAAACAGGAAAACCGATAAGCGCGAAGATTGTTTATGAACGCTTGCCAGAAGGAAAGGAACTCGGTTCAACTTTTTCTAATCCGGAAACAGGCGAATATGAAATACACCTTCCCGGTGGCTATCAATATGGCGTAAGAGCCGAAGCAAAAGATCATATTTCATCAAGTCAAAACCTCGACTTGCGTAAGTATAAGCAAGCCGCTACAATCCAGGACGACTTTAAGCTGGAACCCATAAAAATTGCTCCTGTTGAGGAGAATGTGACTATTACACTCAATAATATTTTCTTCGACTTTGATCGATCAATTTTAAAAGTAGAGTCATTCCCGGAGTTGAATCGTATCGTTGCGCTAATGACGGAGAAATCAGCGATGCAGGTGGAGCTTGCGGGGCATACCGATCAGACCGGCCCGGCAGATTACAACATGATCCTCTCCGAACGAAGGGCAAAAGCAGTAGCGAAGTACCTTGTTGAAAAAGGAATTGCAACAGATCGTATATTAGTAGTGTTTTTCGGTGAGACCAAACCAATTGATTTGACGAAAACCCGTGAGGGAAATGCAAGAAATAGACGTGTGGAATTCAGAATTGTAAAATTGTAATCACATGAAGCAATTTATTCTGATCGCCTTCTTGTTGTGTGGTGCGACTGCAGTCGCACAGACAACCCCTGATACACTGATTTATGCCATGGGAAGTATCACCAGCGCTACAACCAAAGAACCCGTCACCGCAAAAATTTCATACAAAAGTCTGCCGTATGGAAGCAAGGTGGGATTCCTCTCCGGAAGCTCTTTCAATTTTGCTCTCTATGACAATGACAAGTATGCTCTTACGGTAGAAGCACCCGGCTATGCAACTTCCAAATTTTTGATTGATCCTTCCGAAGCAAATAATGACCGAAGGGTAGTAAAGAACATTGAGCTGGGGCTACCTTCCAGCGCAGAAAAAGAGGCCGAAATTACTCACACTGCCGGTAAGGTGATGCGCCTGGAGAATCTCATTTTCAATGTGGGCACTGCTAAGATTGAATCGGAATCGTATGACGAATTGGATAAGGTTCTCACCATGCTCAAGGATAATCCAAACATGGTTATCCAGCTTGAGGGGCACACCGATGTTGGAGGAAATCCCACAGCCAATATGAAACTTTCGCAAGATCGTGTGGATGCCGTAAAAAGCTACCTTGTGGGTAAAGGCACCAGTAAGAGCAGGATAAAAACAAAGGCGTTTGGTGGAACTCAACCACTAACAAAAGACAATACAGAAGAAGCCCGCAAACTCAACAGGAGAGTGGAGCTTCGCGTACTTCAGAATTAAAATCAACGGGAAACCAGCGAATAAGAAGCCGATTGCTGATGAGTTTGGAGCAAATCAGTAAGCTTGGCTTTGGCATCAGAATCCAGAGTGCTATTTGCAATCGTGTGAATTAAAATTGGAGTGAACGCTTCGATGCGTGGATTGTTATAAATCTCCCAGGCTTTTTCAAGATTTGAGCAGCTTGCAACCAGGTCGTTGGCGTGAAAAGCTTCTATCGAACGATTAAAATAAAGTAAGCCCGGCAATTGATCGGGGCGCAACTCGTGAAACATTCGCAAACGCGAAAGGTAAAGTTCAGTTCCGGGTGAACTTGCTTTGGCTTGTTGATAGTAAGCTATTTTTTCTTTGATCGTCTCTTTGTCAGTGATAAATCCATTCACGCGATCAGTGCTTTCCAGCAGCACTTCACCGCGCTGGGTTTGTACCACCAGGAAAATGTGATAATTCGTTTCAAAAATCTTGTACTCAATGCCCAATTGATCAAAAGCGCGGGTAAGAAAATAAGTACCGCTAAGACAATCGTAGTTCCCCTTTTCAAAAATGTCTTTTACCTGCGAGTACGCCCTGTAGGTCTTCAAGAAATCCTGGTGAGCTTTGGTAAAAATGGAACGAACCAGCTTCAGATCTCGGCTCTTTTTGCTCTGAATGGAAGATATAAAACCGGAAAAACCCTCGTTAGTTGATGTTAAAGTGAGCTCTTCCGTTTGTAAAATACGGTTTTGGGCAACCCCTGAAATGGCAATTAACCCGCAGAAAACCAATGCAATACCCCTCATGTTACGCCAATGTTAAGAAATTGTAATATGAAATTAACATGCGGGTAATACATATCCAAGAGTCCTCCAAAAACTTAACATTGGGACAGAGCCTTAAAAAATGAGTTAACTTTCTTTAAAAACAGGAGAAGATGATTGCCGAAGCGACCGACATTCAACGATTAACGAAGACATTTGGACAACAGAAAAGCAGGAGCCTTCTGCTGAGAAAAGAGAAATTGAGTGACCGCAAAAAAAGACTCAGAGATTTCGAAAAGTTTCTGATAAATAATCGTGACCGCATAGTTGAAGCGGTTGGCAAGGATTTTAAAAAGCCGCCAACAGAGGTCGATATTTCAGAACTCTATCCTGTGCTTACAGAAATCCGGCATGCATTGTCTCACCTGGATGAATGGGCTTCTCCCCAAAAGATAGATGCGCCTTTAACTTATCTCGGTACGCGGTCGGAAGTCTGCTATGAACCCAAAGGTGTTTGCCTCATCATTGCCCCCTGGAATTTTCCAGTCAACTTATGTTTGGGACCCCTGGCTTCGTGCCTTGCAGCCGGCAACACGGCTATCATCAAGCCATCAGAATTGACGCCTAACACTTCACGATTAATTGCCGATCTGGTGAAGGAATTTTTTGAGGAAGATCTGGTCACTGTTTTCGAAGGAGATCAGATTGTTTCGGAACAATTGCTGGCATTGCCATTTGATCATATTTTTTTTACCGGAAGTCCCGCTGTTGGTAAAGTAGTAATGAAAGCTGCGGCTGAACACCTCTCATCAGTGACGCTGGAGTTAGGTGGAAAATCACCAGCTGTGATAGATGCAACCGCGGATATCAAAGACGTATCCAGGAGAATTGCTTTCGGAAAATTTCTAAACAATGGACAGACATGCATAGCACCTGACTATGTTTTGGTGGAAGAATCTACACAAGACAAATTCATAGTAGCATTGAAGAGCGAAGTGGAGCGAATGTTTGGTCATGAAGGAAATCTTAATGAATCATCTCCAAGCTATGCCCGGATTGTCAATCAAAGGCACTTTGATAGAATCAACAAGATTATCAATGATGCTATAGACAAGGGTGCCAAGGTTGAAATGTCCGGGCAGGCGAACCCCGCGACCAATTTTATTCATCCCGTGATCCTTACCAATGTTGCGCCCGATAGCCTAGCGATGCAAAATGAAATTTTCGGACCGGTGCTTCCGGTCATTCCATTCAAAACGATTGACCAGGTCATCAATCTGATTAATGAAAAACCCAAACCACTGGCGCTTTACGTGTTCAGCAACAACAAATCTTTTATTGAAAAAATTCTTTCTGAGACTTCAGCTGGTTCGGTTGGAGTTAATGAGTGCGTATTACAATTCACCCACCCCAATTTACCTTTTGGTGGTGTCAACAACAGTGGATTAGGCAAGTCGCACGGTCGTTATGGATTTATTGCATTCTCTAACGAAAAGCCCGTATTGAAACAAAAAAGCGGATTTGCCATGTCTTATTTTTTGCAACCTCCCTACACTTCCTTTCGAAAAAAAATGGTGAGCCTTTTGCTGAGATGGTTTTAATAAGTTTCTAATTTTTATTTCAGGACAAATTCATCATACGCCTCGTTGTCATTCGTTATTTTTGTAGTCCTTAAATTTTGACCAGATGAAAATCCTGAAAAAAGTACTAATTGGCTTTTCTGCCCTGATTGGGTTGATCGTTATTGCCGCCATTGTTTTGCCTATTGTTTTTAAAGATAAGATCAAAGCAATGGTCGACAAGGAAATTGCTAAAACAATCAATGCCGATGTGGTTTTCGATGTCAACAATTTCAGCCTGTCGGTATTCAGGCATTTCCCGAATATCACGGTAGAAGTTAAGGAGCTAGGCGTGTTCAATCGTGCTCCCTTTGAAGGAGTTCATTTGTTTGTGGTGGATCGTTTTGATGTGGTGGTCAACCTGAAAGATGTCCTGTTTGGTGATCAACTCCGTGTTAAAGGAATTACGCTTGTTCGACCACAGATCAATGTGAAAGTATTGAAAGACGGTCGGGCCAATTACAATATCACTTATCCTTCAACAGATACAGTCAAAGTAAAAACTGACGAACCCTCTAAATTCTCTTTCGCAATTGACAACTGGACAATTGAGGATGCAGAAGTGGTTTATGATGATGAAACCACACCGATTTATTTGTCTATTGGTGGTCTGGATCATTCGGGCAGCGGCAATTTTAGCGATCAGCAATTCGATTTGAAAATAAAGACCTCTATTGATTCGCTGACTTTGAAATTCGGGGGAGCTGAGTACCTCTCCAATAAAACAGCTTTCGTTGAAGCGATCATTGGCATCAGCGAAAACTACACGAAATACACATTCAAAGAGAACGTTGCAAAATTGAACGACTTTGCACTTGGCTTTGACGGCTGGTTCAAAATGAATGAAAAGGATTTTGCTATGGATATCAATTTCAAGAGTCCTGAGAATTCATTTAAGAGCATCCTTTCCCTGGTTCCAGGAATGTATTCCAAAGAATTTGACAAAGTGGAGACGAAAGGTGAATTGTCATTTAACGGCTTTGTGAAAGGAACGATGAAAGACAAGCAATTGCCCGCCTTTAACCTGGAAATGATGGTGAAAGACGCCATGTTCAAATATCCTTCACTCCCATCAGCTGTTAATAACATTGCTGTCGACTTGTTGGTCGACAACAAGACGGGTGTTATTGAAAACACCCTTGTGGATCTGAAAAAATTCCACATGGACTTCGGATCAAATCCGATTGATGCAAGGGCAACTATTGCTAATCTCAAAGACTATCGTGTGGATGCTTTTGTAAAGGCGGCATTTAACCTTGCGGAAGTGAGCAAAATGTTTCCGATGCCCGGCATGGAAATGAAAGGTATCTTTTCTGCAAACGCAACGATCAAAGGCGTCTATGATGCTGTCAAAAAAACAATTCCAGTGGTTGATGCAAATATGTCTTTGGCAGACGGCTATGTGAAGACCTCTCAATTCCCAATTCCACTTCAGGATTTAAAATTCGCTTCAACAATTAAAAATACTTCGGGCAAAATGGCTGAGACGTTCATCAACGTCAATGGATTTTCAATGACTATGGACGGAGAGAAATTTACAGCCGACCTTGCTCTTCAAAATCTGGATGACTATACCTGGGACTTGAAAGCAAACGGAGGCATTGATATTGAAAAGATGACAAAGATTTTTCCTTTAGACGGTATGTCCCTTGCCGGGAAAGTAAAAGCAAACCTCGAAACTAAAGGAAAATATTCTGATGTTACGGCAAAGCATTACGATCGTTTGCCGACCAGTGGATCGGCGAGCCTTGCCGGTTTCAAGTTCACCTCAAAGACATTGCCTTATGCAGTAACGATCTCGCAAGCGGAAATGTCGTTTAACCCGCAAAAAATCGAATTGAAAAATACTTCGGGTACAATTGGAAAAAGTGATTTTACCGTGAGCGGGGCAGTTAACAATTACATGGCCTATGTATTCAGTGGTGGAACAATTGCCGGTACCATGAATTTCAATTCAACATTGCTTGATCTGAACGAATTCATGACAGACAGCAGTCAACCTGCAACAAAAGACACCACCAAATTATCAGTAATCCCAATTCCTAAAAACATCGACTTCCTGCTTCACTCCAATCTCAAATCGGTGAAAGTGATGGATTACTCTATTTCTAATCTGCTAGGCGATATTTTGGTGAAAGACGGAATGGCTAAAATGAATAACGTAAAATTCAATATGCTTGATGGATCCTTTGCTGTAACCGGAGTTTACGACACCAGGAATATTCAACATCCGAGATATGACTTTGCATTGAAAGTTGAAGACCTTTCGATTCAGAAGGCAGCCAGCACCTTCTCTATCATCAAGACCTACGCTCCTATTGCCGGAATGGCTACTGGAAAATTCGGAACGGATTTTAAAGTAAGCGGAGAACTTGGTCAGGATATGATGCCTAAGATGGCTACCGTTAATGGTGATGGATTGATTAAGATTGCGGAGGCAGCCGTAACCCAATCGAAAATAATTGCCGGGGTTACTTCCCTTACGAAACTTCAGGATGCTGATAATGTAACACTCAAGAACGTACTCATGTCGGCAACGATCAGCGATGGTAAACTCAGTGTGAAACCATTCAATGCGAAGTTCGGAAACTATGTTGCGGCTATTTCCGGAAGCACGGCTTTGGACGGAACTATTAATTACGCCATGAAAATGAACGTGCCCGCCGGAAAACTAGGCAGCCAATTCCAGAGCCTGATCGGATCAAGTAGCCCTACTTCAGAGATTCCTTTGAATATCGGCATGGGTGGAACCGTTTTGAATCCGAAACTTCAACTGGCTTCGCAAGAGCAAAAAGAACAAGTAAAAGCACAGGTAAAAGAAGCGGTGACTAATGTGGCGAAAGACCAGGCAAAAGATGCTGTTCAGCAGGCAGTAAAGGGAACACCAGCGCAGGATGTTGTCAATAATCTTTTGGGCGGCAAGAAAGATTCAACGAAGACAAAAACAGATAGTGCAAAGGCAGCAAATCCTGTTCAAGAAGTCCTCCAGAACAAACTCCAAAACCTGCTGAAGCGGAAAAAGAATTGAGAATGAGATTTGTCAAATTTGACTCGCTCCTTCAAAACGAAGGCTGGATTTCTCCGGCCTTCGTTGGTTTAGATGAAAGCGGAATTATCCAGAAAATAACTTCAGAAAAACCGGAAGGTGAAATTGAAAGTGTAGATGGCTTTGCGTTGCCCGGATTTCAGAACGCACACTCTCATGCTTTTCAATACGCCATGGCTGGCCTGGCAGAAAATCATCCGGCAGGAACAAACGATGACTTCTGGACTTGGCGCGAAGAAATGTATAAATGCGCGTTGTCAGTAGATCCGGAACAAGTCGAGTCAATCGCGAGTATCCTCTACGCAGAAATGCTGCGCGTGGGATACACCCATGTCGCAGAGTTCCACTACCTGCACCACGATAAGGATGGAAAGCATTATGCCAATCTTGCTGAAATGGGTGAACGCCTGGTTGCAGCCGCGAAAACAGCCGGAATAAAAATTACGCTCGTTCCGGTGTTTTACCAGAAAGGAAATTTTGGGCAGGAGCCACAGCCGCGTCAACGGAGATTTATCTCTAAGACTGTTGGAGATTATTTCAAACTACTGGAAGCGTCAAAGGCGATCTTGAACAATTATTCGGAAGCAACACTTGGTTTCAGTGTGCACTCACTGCGGGCGGTTGACTTGAATGACGTTAAGACAACTTTTACACATGGACCAAAGGAGTTGCCTTTTCACCTTCATGTTTCCGAACAGAAGAAAGAAGTGGCTGATTGCCTCGCTTTTAACAATAAGCGGCCAATGCAATGGTTGCTCGAAAATTTACCGGTGAATGAGCGCTTTCACCTGGTCCACTCTACACACCTTGATGACGAGGAGGTAAAAAAACTTGCGACTTCAAAAGCGAATGTAGTCCTCTGCCCGTCCACGGAAGGAAATCTCGGGGATGGAATTTTCCGTATGAAGGAATATGTGAAGTCAGGCGGGCATTGGAGTATTGGTACTGACAGCCACATTGGATTGAATCCATTGGAAGAATTTCGGATGATCGATTACCGTCAGCGTCTGGTGACGAATCAAAGAAACACATTTGAAGGTGACGCTGCGGCTCATCTAGTCAATGAGTCGGTTTCCTCAGGCCGGAAGGCGATGGGTATCCTTGCGAAGAATAACTTTGAAACCGGAAGACCTTTAGATGCGGTCGTATTTAATTCCAAATCTCACTTGTTGGGTGAAACATCTGAAAAGAACCGTCTCTCCACAATTTTGTACACTTCGGATTCCAGTCGCATCCTCGGCACGATTGTCAACGGAAAATGGATAGTGAAAAACGGACACCACAATAGCGGCAGGATAATTAAAGACAACTTTATAAAAGCTATGCGGGCGCTGAAGAATAGGTGATGTTCGCGTATCTGAATTATTTTTCGCTACTTCGGAAAACAAAATACTGACCATGGCTCCCGAATTACGCGACATCCTCTTCCTTGACATTGAAACAATCGGAGCCGTTGAAAACTATGATCAACTCAGTGAGCGATTTAAAACCCAGTGGGCAAGAAAAGCGAGTTTTTTTAAGCGGGAAGAGAACCAAACGGACGGAGATTTGTTTCATGAACGTGCGGGCATCTATGCTGAGTTCGGGAAAATTATCGTGATAGCGATAGGGAAATTTGCCGAGGGCGAAAACGGCACAATCACCTTCAGGACTAAAGCATTTTCCGGGGCAGACGAGAAAAAACTCCTGGAAGATTTCAAATCAGTGCTCGACAAAACCGATCCTTCCAAAACCAAGCTTTGTGCTCATAACGGAAAGGAATTCGACTTTCCGTATGTCAGTCGGAGAATGCTCGTCAATGGTATAGCGCTTCCTTCATTACTCAATCTGGCTGGCATGAAGAAGTGGGATATCCCTCACCTTGACACCATGGAGATGTGGAAGTTTGGCGACTATAAGCACTACACTTCACTCGATTTGCTGCTGGCGTTGTTTGATATTCCTACGAGTAAAGGAAGAATGGATGGGTCGATGGTAAATCAGGTTTACTATAAAGAGAAGAATCTGGCCAAAATCACCGAGTATTGTGTTGCCGATGTGATAGCCATCGCGCAATTATACTCCAGGATGAAAGGACTGCCTCTCATCGAAGAAAAAAATATTATAACGACTCAATAGAAAAGTCGATGTCAAAGAAAAAATTCAAAGAGAAAAAATCGAAAAAAGAAAAAGAACAAAAGAGTTCTATTCACAAGTCAGTAGTCAAATTACTGAACGAAAACCCGGGCAAAGCATTTGACTTCAAGCAGATTGCCCGCAAAGTCGGAGCTAAAAACAAACTGGCTAACAAAGAGATATTTGAGACGCTGGACTCCCTTACAGAAGGAGGGAAAATCAGGCAACTCTCTAACGGCAGCTATGCAACAACTCGGGAAACTGAGTCCATTGTCGGAACTGTTGATAACGTCAATCCTAAGTTTGCTTACATCGTTACCGGAATCGAAGGCCAGAAGGACATTTACGTCCGGTCGCGAGATCTGGGGTCTGCCATGCATGGAGACAGGGTAGAAGTGGAGCTTTTGGGCAAACGAACCGGGGAAAGTCCTGAAGGCCGGGTGACCGAAATACTGGAGCGTGGCCGTAATCGTTTCGTAGGCCGCATTGAGCTTTCAAAAAATTATGCCTTCATCGTTCCGGACTTCAAAAAAGTCTACAACGATTTTTTTGTTTACCCTGAAAACATTAATGGTGCAAAACCTAATGACAAAGTTTTATTTGAGGTGACTCGCTGGCCTGAAGGTGATAAAAATCCTGAGGCAAGAGTGTTGGAGATTTTAGGCAAAGCCGGAGAGAATGAAGCTGAGATTCATTCGATCATGGCTGAGTTTGGCTTGCCTTTCAGATTCCCGGAAAATGTATTGCATGAATCTGAAAAGATCAGCGAAGTAATTCCGGAAAGTGAAATCAAAAATCGCAGGGATTTTCGTGACACTCTCACATTTACTATCGACCCGGAAGATGCCAAGGACTTTGATGACGCAATCTCATTCAAAAAACTGGACAACGGTAATTATGAAATCGGTGTTCACATTGCTGACGTAACACATTATGTAAAAACCGGAACGGTTTTAGACGATGATGCTTTTGACCGGGCTACTTCCGTTTACTTGGTCGACCGCACAGTGCCGATGCTACCGGAAAAACTCAGCAACGGACTTTGCTCACTGCGGCCTCATGAAGACAAACTCACTTTCGCGGCAGTCTTCGAAATGGACGACCGGGCACGAGTTGTGAAAGAGTGGTATGGCAGAACCGCGATTCATTCAGACCATCGCTTTACTTATGAAAATGCACAGGAAGGAATTGAAACGGGGGAAGGGAAGTTTGCCGCAGAATTAAAAGCCTTGAACGATCTTGCCATTAAACTTCGCAAAGAACGTTTCACTAAAGGAGCTGTAAACTTTGAAACAACCGAAGTGAAATTCAAGCTGGATGCCAAGGGGAAACCATTGGCTGTTGTTCCTAAAATCAGGAAAGATGCTCACAAGCTGATCGAGGAGTTCATGCTATTGGCTAACAAAGGCGTGGCCACCTTCATTTACAAAATAAAAAAGAGTGAGGGTAAGAATACTTTTGTTTATCGCATTCACGACTCGCCAGATCCCGAGAAAGTGCGCGACTTTAGTTTGTTCGCGAAACAATTTGGTCATAAGATCAATCCCGATGACAACAACATCTCCAGGTCGCTTAACAAGCTGATGGATGAAATCGAAGGCAAACCTGAGCAGAACGTCTTGCAGTCGTTAGCGGTACGAGCTATGGCAAAAGCCAAATATACCACCGAACCTAAGGGTCACTTTGGTCTCGCTTTTCAACATTATACACATTTCACCTCCCCTATCCGGAGATATCCTGATATGATGGTCCACCGGCTGCTGCAACACTATCTTGATGAAGGGAAATCGGTAAGTAAACCGGAGTTTGAGCAGAAATGTGTTCACAGCAGTGAGCGCGAGAAACGCGCAGCTGATGCCGAGCGGGCATCCATCAAATATAAACAGGTGGAGTTTATGAGCACGGCCGAAGACAAAATGTACGATGGTATCATTACCGGTGTTACTGACTTTGGAATTTTTATAGAAATAGTAGATACCAAATGCGAAGGGATGGTACGCCTTGCAGACATGAAGGACGACTACTACGAGTATGATGAAAGGAACTATCGCGTCATTGGCAAGAGGAGAAACAAAGTTTACAGACTTGGTGATAAAGTAGAGGTGAGAATTAAAAAGACAGATGTAGATAGAAGGACAATCGATCTGACATTCGAAGACGAAAAAGAATGGTAGAAGATTATCGCAAACTCATTGAGGCCGAAATCAAGAAACAAAAATTCGGAACTCAACCAAAGTCTCTTTACGAGCCCATCCGTTATATCATGGCATTGGGTGGCAAAAGGCTAAGGCCAATGCTGACCTTGCTTTCTTACGCGCTTTATAAGAATGATGTTGCAAGCATAACCGGCTACGCAGCAGCTGTGGAGGCTTTTCACAACTTCACCCTGATGCACGATGACATTATGGATAAAGCTCCATTGCGCAGGGGAAAAAAAACGGTTCACGAAAAATGGAATGTCAATACAGCAATTC
This sequence comes from Cytophagales bacterium WSM2-2, assembly GCA_015472025.1. Taxonomy (NCBI): domain Bacteria; kingdom Pseudomonadati; phylum Bacteroidota; class Cytophagia; order Cytophagales; species Cytophagales bacterium WSM2-2. The sequence continues at coordinate 1,641,418 of BNHL01000001.1, read as the reverse complement.
TTTCGGGAGATGTAATGCTCGTAAAGGTCTATGAAATGTTTTCAGACCTTGATGATAAGAAGCTGAGAAATGTTTTACGGATTTTCAATTCGTGTGCTGCGGAAGTTTGTGAGGGGCAGCAATGGGACATGGAGTTCGAAATGAAGGCCAAAGTTTCAGAAGCGCAGTACATCGAAATGATCCGCCTGAAGACCGCAGTCTTACTTGGATTCAGTCTGGAGCTCGGGGCATTGTTAGCAGACGCACCAGAGTTGGAACAAAAATCTCTTCGCGATTTTGGTGTAAACATTGGCATTGGATTTCAATTGAAAGACGACTTGCTCGATGTTTATGCCGACAAAAAGAAATTCGGGAAACAAGTAGGAGGAGATATTGTCGCCAACAAAAAAACTTTTCTGTTAATTAAGGCACTTGAGAAAGCCAGGGGCAATCAGAAGAAAGAACTTGAGAAATGGCTGACGGCAAAAAAATTCAACAAATCAGCCAAGATAAAAGCGGTCACATCGATTTATGATGAATTGAAAATACCTCAATTCACAGAGCAAAAAATGAATCTCTACTTCGATAAGGGCTTTTCAAGTCTCTCTATGATTCCTGAAAATAAAAAAGTGAACCCGTTGATTGGGTTCACTAAGGCGTTAATTGACCGCGAGTCTTAGTTTTTCCACTTAATACTGCAACCTACTGCTTTGGTCTTGGGAGTGGCAACCGATTTGCCCGCCAGCAGATCATTCACAGCATCTTCAACATAATGCTTATCGGCTTTTGAGCCATCTTTAGTGTTATTGTCGATGGCGCCAATGTAGGCGACTTTCAATTGATCGGATACTTTGTTCAACAGGAACACATGAGGCGTGTTGGTCGGGTTGAATTTTTTAACGACCTCCTGAGTATCATCGTACAAGTAAGGGAAGTCATATTTGTGGTCTTTGGCATATTTCACCATCTCATCATAAGATTCTCCCTCAGCCACATCAGGAGAGTTGGGATTGATGAGCACCACTGGAAATCCTTTTGACGCAAATTGCTGATTCAAGGCACGTATCCTTGTATTGTAAGCTTTCGACACAGGACAGGTATTGCAATCGAAAATCACAATAAAGCCCTTAGTGTCTTTAAAATCAGCAAGCGAAATCATTTTGCCATTCCAGTTCTTCAGTTTGAAGTCGGATACAGTATCGCCCACTTCATAACCACCAGCCATTGGCCTTGCGGCCAGCATCACGAGAGACAATAGAACTACAACAATTTTCATAGGCATTAATTTTTAATACGGATTTTGAAAGATATTTTTTTATACGGTTTTTCAGTACTGTAAACTCTAACAGCAGCGATCTTGTCGATAATGTCTAAGCCACTCGTTACTTCACCAAAAACAGTGTACCGTTGGTCTAACGACATTTCTCCGCCTACTGTTGTGTATAATTTCCGTTGTTCCGGTGACAAAGTCAAGCCAAAACTTTTGAGATCTTCATCAAATTCCCATTCAGCATATTTACTTCCATGGACGATGTAAAATTCGGTAGATGAAGATTCCTTGCCAGGATTGTTTTCATCAAGCCTTGCCATTGCGAGGGCGCCTTTTTTATGAAAGTGCCTTGAATTGAATTCTGCGGGGATAGTGTAATCCAGCTTTTTCATAGGTACGCCTCCTTGCACCACAAATTTTTCGACTACTCTGTAAAACTCAGGATCAGCATAGTAACCATCCTTGATCAGTTTGATAAAGTTTGCCCGATGTAAAGGCACATCATCATAAAGCGAGAGATTGATGTCTCCGTATTCAGTTTCAATGACAATTTCTTTTTCTGGATTTTGCTTACCAAACTCGGTCAATACTTCTTTCTTGTTCTCGTTAGTGACCGAGATAGCCTCTTTTTTACCACAGCTCCCGCAGGCTAGAATAAGAACCAATAATAACGTCTTGAAAGAGGACTTCACTTAGATACTTCAGCAATTAGTTTTTCAAGATCGTCATTTTTCAATTCACCCTGAATCAATTTTCTTTTGCCGTTGACCGGGTTTATTACCAGTGTAGCAGGTAAAGCACCAGTCCATTCTTTGTCTACCTTGTCAATCCATGAGCTCGGATCGGGTTCATCCATAATCACAACTTCGGATTGAAGTTTTTTGCGCGTCACAAAGCTGGTCACTTTCGCCTGGTTGCGGTCCAGATCGAAGTCCATACTCACCAGCAGCACTTTTACGTTTTTATTTTCCAGGTTGAGCTTCTCCAGCAGAGGCATTTCCTTGATGCAGGGAGCGCACCAGGTAGCCCAGAAGTTAATCACCTTTACCTGCTTCCCTTCCTTCATCATTTTTTGAAGCTCGGAGAGCTTAATTATGGATTGACAGTAAGCTTCAGATGACAGCATTAGGGCAAAAGCCAAGGCGAGAATTTTCATTTTGTAATTAACAAAAAACGTGTCGAAAGTCATGTTAAGTAAATGTAAGTTTCGTAACAGATTATTAGTAAATCGGTAAAATTCAAGTACTTATGGACTCAAAAAAGGATTTCCACAAAAGACCACATTTATCAACATTAGGATAAAGTTAAGATTTAACTAACTGATTTACAATATTTTAATTGCTTCCGGATCAACCCACTCTTTGTGGACAACTATTAACGCGATCAAGTGGACCCCTAAATGGGGTACTCTTCTAAAATTCAGAAAATCAGTCTTGTACAGTTGAATCACTCCTATTTTTTACCTTTTCAAGTAATGACACAACGTATTCAAAAACTCTTTGGTATCACTTATCCGATTATACAAGCGGGTATGGTTTGGTGTAGTGGTTGGAGGCTTGCTTCTGCGGTAAGCAATGCCGGGGGACTAGGCCTTATTGGCTCTGGCTCCATGCACCCTGACACGCTTCGCGAGCATGTTCGCAAGTGCAGGGCTGCAACACAAAACGCGTTTGGCGTAAATGTCCCCTTGTTATATCCGGAGATAGATAAAGCCATAAAAATTATAGTGGAAGAAGGTGTAAAAATTGTTTTTACTTCAGCAGGAAATCCTTCCTTGTGGACCGGGTATTTAAAAGAACGGGGGATCACAGTCGTTCATGTAGTCTCAAGTGTGAAGTTTGCAAGAAAAAGTGCAGAAGCTGGCGTTGATGCGGTTGTCACAGAAGGTTTTGAAGCCGGTGGACACAATGGTCGGGAAGAAACAACTACGCTGTGCCTTGTTCCTTTGGTGCGGGATGCAATAGACATTCCATTGATTGCGGCTGGTGGAATCGGTTCCGGACGAGCGATGCTTGCTACAGAAGCATTGGGCGCAGATGGCGTTCAGATCGGATCGCGGTTTGCAGCCAGTGTGGAGTCCTCTGCTCACGAAAATTATAAATCAAAACTGGTTAATCTTGGCGAAGGAGAGACAATACTTACACTGAAACAACTCACACCAGTACGGCTGATCAAAAATAATTTCTACCAGAAAGTGGCTAGTGCGGAAATGCAAGGAGCTTCATCGGATGAACTAAAAAACCTTTTAGGCAAAGGACGTTCTAAGCTCGGTATATTCGAAGGTGACTTGAATGAAGGAGAACTGGAAATCGGGCAGGCCGCTTCGTTTGTGAAAGAAATAAAACCGGCAAAGGATATTCTTGCTGAAATCTGGAGTGAATATCTCCACGCCAGAAGAATAATTGTAACAAGTGAATTAGGAGGCGATCTTAAATGAGTCAGCGGCATGTTCTATTTGAACTGACTCGGGACGTAACGTGGTCTTAAAGAAATTTTCATACCAGGTTGCGTAATGATTGTATTGAAGGCAGTCGTTTAAGAGCGTGTCGTCCTTTAAAATCTTGATGACAAGATTTGTATTGACAGATTTCCAAATGAGGTTTTTTTGTTCTACCGGTAAAGAAGAAATCCTAACAAACTTTATTCCCTTATAATTCTCAGAAGCGACC